>NZ_JAPNNL010000114.1 GCF_027620315.1 Nonomuraea corallina
GACCATTCTCGTACGAGGTGATGTCGTCGGCGTGCCGCAGGGTCAGCCCGATGTCGTCGAGGCCCTCCATCAGCCGCCAGCGGGTGTAGTCGTCGATCTCGAACGCGACGGTCTCGTCGGCCCAGCGGACCTGACGCTCGACCAGGTCGACGGTCACGTCGAGCTCCGGGTCCGCCTCGACGGCCCGCTGCAGGGCCTCGACGCGGTCGCCGGGCAGCACGACCGGGAGCAGGCCCATCTTGGTGGAATTGTTGCGGAAGATGTCGCCGAAGCGGGCGGCGATGACGACGCGGAAGCCGTACTGCTGCAGCGCCCAGACGGCGTGCTCCCGCGAGGACCCGGTGCCGAAGTCCGGCCCGGAGACCAGGATCGAGGCGCCCGCGTAGGCGGGGTCGTTGAGCACGAACGAGGGGTCCTCGCGCCAGGCGGCGAACAGGCCCTTCTCGAACCCGGTGCGGCTGACCTGCTTGAGCCAGACGGCCGGGATGATCTGGTCGGTGTCGACGTTGCTGCGGCGCAGCGGCGCCGCCTTGCCGGTGTGGGTGGTGAAGGCGTCCATGGTGCGTGGTCTCCTAGAGGTCGGCGGGGGCGGTCAGGCGGCCGGTGATCGCGGTCGCGGCGGCGACCTGCGGCGACACGAGGTGGGTGCGGCCACCCTTGCCCTGCCGGCCCTCGAAGTTGCGGTTGGAGGTGGAGGCGCTGCGCTCGCCGGGCTGGAGCGTGTCGGGGTTCATGCCCAGGCACATGGAGCAGCCGGCCTCGCGCCACTCGGCGCCGGCGGCCTTGAACACCTCGTCCAGGCCCTCCTCCTCGGCTTGTTTCTTGACCATCATCGAGCCGGGCACGACCAGCATGCGGGTGGTGACCTTGCGGCCGCGCAGCACCTCGGCGGCCGAGCGCAGGTCCTCGATGCGGCCGTTGGTGCAGGAGCCGACGAAGACGGTGTCGACCTCGACGTCGCGCAGGGGCGTGCCGGGGGTCAGCGCCATGTACTCCAGCGCCCGCTCGGCAGCGGAGCGCGCCACCGGGTCGGTGAAGCTCTCCGGGTCGGGCACGCTCGCGCCGAGCGGCAGGCCCTGGCCGGGGTTGGTGCCCCAGGTGACGAACGGGGTGAGCGTCGTGGCGTCGATCTCCACGACCTTGTCGAACACGGCGTCGTCGTCGGTCCTGAGGGTCTTCCAGTACGCCACGGCCTGGTCCCAGGCCGCACCGGTGGGGGCGTGCGGGCGGCCCTTGAGGTAGTCGAACGTGGTCTCGTCGGGGGCGATCATGCCCGCGCGGGCGCCGGCCTCGATGGACATGTTGCAGACGGTCATGCGGCCCTCCATGGAGAGCTTGCGCACGGCCTCGCCGCGGTACTCGATGATGTAGCCCTGGCCGCCGCCGGTGCCGATCTCGGCGATGACCGCCAGGATCAGGTCCTTGGCCGTGACGCCGACGGGCAGCTCGCCGGAGACCTCGATGGCCATGGTCTTCGGGCGGTAGGCGGGCAGCGTCTGGGTGGCCAGCACGTGCTCGACCTCGCTGGTGCCGATGCCGAACGCGATGCCGCCGAACGCGCCGTGGGTGGAGGTGTGGGAATCGCCACAGACGATCGTCATGCCCGGCTGGGTCAGACCGAACTGCGGGCCGATGATGTGGACCACGCCCTGGCCGGCGTCGCCCATCGGGTGCAGCCGGATGCCGAACTCGGCGGCGTTCTTGCGCAGGGTCTCGACCTGGGTCTTGGAGACGGGGTCGGAGATCGGGCCGAGCACCGTGGGCACGTTGTGGTCCTCGGTGGCGATCGTCAGCTCGGGCCTTCGCACCTTCCGGCCGGCGAGCCGGAGCCCGTCGAACGCCTGCGGGCTGGTGACCTCATGGATGAGGTGCAGGTCGATGTAGAGCAGGTCGGGCTCGCCGTCGGCACGGCGCACGACGTGCTGCTCCCAGACCTTCTCCGCCAGTGTGCGGCCCATGGTTTCCTCCTGTTTCACAGGCGATGCTGCGCATCGCCGCTCGGTCGCCGAGACCCGGTCCCTCGTCGCTCCGGTCGCTTCGCTTCCTGCGCTCCTCAGCCGAGAGACCGGCGCTCCCTCGCGGGCACCCAGCCGACTTGCCTTCTCATATGGCGAGACTGCAGTATCGGTGTATGGACAACTCTAGCGGAGTCGGAGTACTGGACAAGGCCGTTCTGGTACTCAACGCCCTCGAAGCCGGACCGGCATCACTGGCGCAGCTCGTCCAGGCGACCGGCCTGGCCCGCCCCACGGCCCACAGACTCGCCGTCGCGCTCGAACACCACCGCATCGTGAGCCGCGACACCCAGGGCCGGTTCGTGCTCGGCCCGCGGCTCTCAGAGTTGTCGACCGCCGCCGGGGAGGACCGGCTGCTGGCGGTGGCCTCCCCCGTGCTGATCCACCTGCGGGACACCACGGGCGAGAGCGCGCAACTCTACCGCCGCCAGGGAGACGAGCGGGTGTGCGTGGCCGCGGCCGAACGCTCCAGCGGCCTGCGGGACACCGTGCCCGTCGGCTCCGCGCTGCCCATGACGGCGGGCTCGGCGGCGCAGATCCTGCTGGCCTGGGAGGAGCCCGACCGGCTGCACCGCGGGCTGCGCGGCGCCAAGTTCACCGCCGCCACGCTGGCGTCGGTGCGGCGGCGGGGCTGGGCGCACAGTGTGGGCGAGCGCGAGCAGGGGGTGGCCAGCGTCTCCGCGCCGATCAGGGGCAACGGCGGCAAGGTGGTCGCGGCCGTCTCGGTGTCGGGCCCGATCGAACGGCTGACGAGGGCGCCGGGGCGGCTGCACGCGGTGCCGGTGATGGCGTCGGCGGAGCGGATCACCGAGGCGATGCGGCGCACCTCGTGACCGGCCGCCCGCGCCCATCGGCCGGCCCTTGTCCGTCGCCGTGAGTCGCCGGGACGGGTCATGAAGCGGACCTCCCATCGGAATTCGGGGAGCCGAGTGTCTCGCGGGAGCACTAGCCTGAGTGCGTGACAGATCGCATCGAGGTAGCCGCCACTGAGCTGCGACCCCTGCTCGAAGAGTTCATCTTGTGGGCGCGCGCCAACGCGCCTGACAGCGACCCCGAGCTGGTGGGTCCCGCCGCCCTGTGGCACCGTCTCGCCTTCTCGCAGGACCTCGGCACGTGGAAGCGCGCCGACCTGCGCAACCTGCTGCTGGACCGCATGCCGAAGGTCGTGGACGATCCCGACGCCGCGGCCGACGGCATGCTGCCCGCCGTCGACGCCTACCTGACGTTCCTCTCGGAGACCGGCAGGCTGACCACGGGCTCCGACAGCCTCGACGATCTGCGGGCCGAGCTCGACGACGTCGAGGAGCCGTTCGTCGAGATCATGGAGGATCTCATCGACGACCTCGAAGGCGACGAGGACGACGAGGAGGCCGGCGACCTGGGCGACCTGGAGCCGTTCGCCGAGGCGCTGGCCGCCCTGCCGACGATCCGGCTGCGTCCCGACACCGAGCTGGCCGCGGCCGCCCGGGAGGTGCCGCTGATCGCCCAGGCCCGCGACCTGGCCCTGTGGGTGGGCTCGGGCCGGCGCATGGGCGACGACACCCTGCTCAGCGACGCCGAGATCGAGGAGGCGCTGGCCGCCGTCGGCCTGCCCAGGCCGGACACGCAGGGACCGCTGGCGGAGTCCGTCCCGCACCTGTGGAACGTCTGGAACCTCGCGGTGGACCTGGAGTTCCTGGAACCGGGCGAGGGCAACACGGTCGCGGTCCAGGACGACACCTCGGAGTGGCCGTTCGACGACGACGAGGACGTGCTCGACGCCTGGATGCTCGGCCTGCACTCGGTCGACTACGGCGACCCGGAGCCGGCGGACGACGACCTCGCCATGGCCCTGGCCGGTCTGACCCGCAACCTGCTCGTCCGGCTGCTGCTCGCGGGCGGTTCGCGGGAGCTGCCCGAGTTGCGCGAGGAGCTGGCGGGGGCCGTCGCCGACAACGACGAGCTGGGCGGCGACGCCTGGGAGGCGACGGGCGACCCGCTGGCCTCCGTGCTCACCTGGCTGACCGGCTACGGCATGGTCGAGGTCGACGGCGACACGGTCAGGCTCACCCCTCTCGGCACCGAAGGCGTCGTCCACCTGGTGGACGACTCCGACCTCGAGATCGACGCCCGCCCGGCGATCGAGACGATGAGCGCCCACGAGCTGCTGGTGCTCAGCGCCGAACTGCCGGAGGAGGAGGCCGACGCCGAGCTGGCCGCGTGGATGCGGCTGCGCGAGCCCGTCACGGCCGCGCAGGAGCTGCTGGAGGCGGCGGCCCAGGACGAGGCCGACGCGCTGATCCGGGTGCAGGCGGCCAGCGTGGTCGGCGCGCTCGGCGCCGCCGCGGTCCCGGCCTGGCAGGCGGCTCTCGAGCAGCCGTCGTTGCGCCCGTACGCGGCCACCCACCTGAGCCAGCTGGAGGTGGAGGGCGCGCCGCAGCCGACGCAGGACGACACCTACTGGCTGATCCTCGACATGTGGACGATCTCGGCCGGGCTGGGCCGGACGGAGTTCGTGGGGAGCCTGCGCGACATCGATCCGGAGATGCTCAACGAGCTGCTGGAGGTGATCTGGAAGATCCCGCACGCGCACGTCGAGGAGTTGCTGGACCGGATCTCCCAGGTCCATCCCGACAAGCAGGTGGCCAAGGCGGCGCGCCGGGCGCTGTTCAAGGCCCGCTCGGCGACGCCGTAGCCGGTGGGGAGAAACCCGCCGCCCGTCCGGTCTCCCGGAGGGCGGCGGGTGTCCCGGAATGAGTCCGCGCATCCGAAAAAAGGCGACCGGTAGCGGGAAAAGCGAAAAGACCCGGTCTGTGGACCGGGTCTTCGTCGAAGGCGTAGTCCCGACCGGATTCGAACCGGCGCTACCGCCTTGAGAGGGCGGCGTCCTGGGCCACTAGACGACGGGACCTTCGTGAGCTTGCGGCAGTGGTAGTCCCGACCGGATTCGAACCGGCGCTACCGCCTTGAGAGGGCGGCGTCCTGGGCCACTAGACGACGGGACCCTGTCCACAAGCGGTGTGCCGGGGACCTCCCCGGCAACGGACGTAACTCTACCGCACGCCAAGTAGCACTCCAAACCGCTTTGCCTCCCCCTGGGGGAGCATGATCGCGGCCGTCAGGATCGGGGCATCAGGTCGGGCCGGTGACGGCGCACCCACTCGCCCATGCGCCCGTGTTCCCACAGCGGTTCGACGGCTCCCAGGGGGATGCTGAGCCGCTGCAGGCCGGTGGCGGGGTCGACCGGCACCCGGTCCAGATGGGCGCACATCCAGCCGGAGACGCGGGGCGGCGCCTCGCGCTCGCCCCAGCCGACCAGGCCGAGGCTCTGCATGGCTCCCGCGCGCACCCGGACGCCGCCTGGGCGCGTCACTCGCCGGGCGCTGGGCATGCGGCTCTCCACCGCGTCCACGCGCTCGATGTCGGCCCACTTCAGCCGGAGGCGGAAGCCGTACGTGTCGGCCATCTCCACCCCCGCGTCGGAGAACCGGACGACGGTGCCGCGGACCATGCGGCGGTATCGGGACACCAGCACGCCGACGAGCGCGCCGGTGGCGGCCGTCGCGAGGACCAGGCTCCACAGACCGTCACGGGTGAGGACGCCGGCCAGCACGACGGCGACGACGAAGAACAGCGCGAGATACAGCGCGAAGGGAGCGACGAAGCGGCCTAAAGCCCGCTGCCGGATCCGGAACTCTTCCATAAAACCAAAAAACGGATGCCCTTATCAGACATCCGTCTCATGCTGGGGTACCAGGACTCGAACCTAGACTAACTGAACCAGAATCAGTCGTGCTGCCAATTACACCATACCCCACCGCTCGCGAGCCCCTGCGGAGCGCGCTCGGCGACGTCCGAAAGAATAGCCCAGTGGAGGGGGTAAGGCCAAAACGAATCCGCGACACCCCTGCGGACATGCCAAGCTGAAGGGGACGAACCGCCTCGTGGAGGAGCCCCAGCGTTGGCCGACAACCCCTTCTTCGCCCCCAGCAGCCTCCCCTACCGGCTGCCTCCGTTCGCCGAGATCCGCGAGGAGCACTACCTGCCCGCGTTCGAGCGGGGGATGGCCGAGCACCTGGCCGAGGTCGCGGCGATCGCCGGCGACGAGGACCCGCCCACGTTCGACAACACCATCGCCGCGCTGGAGCGATCCGGCCGGATCCTGCGCCGCACGGCCACGGTGTTCTTCAGCGTGGCCGCGTCCAACACCTCCGACGCCGTCATGGAGATCGAGAAGCGCGTCTCGCCCGAGCTGACCCGGCACAATGACGCGATCCTGCTCGACCGGGCGCTGTGGGCCCGCGTCAAGCGGGTGACCACGGACGACCCGGAGCAGGCGTGGCTGCTGGAGAAGTACCGGGAGGACTTCGTCAGGGCCGGCGCCGACCTGACCGAGCCGGAGCAGGACCGGTTGCGGCGGCTCAACGAGGAGCTGTCCAGGCTGTCGACCGAGTTCTCGCAGAACCTGCTCAAGGCCTCGACCGAGTCGGCGCTGGTGGTCGAGGACGCCAAGGAGCTCGACGGGCTGGACGAGGCCACGATCAGGTCGCTGGAGAAGGACGGCCGCTACGTGCTGCCGCTGCTCAACTTCACCAACCAGCCCGCGCTGGCCCAGCTCACCGACCGGGGCGTGCGCAGGCGGCTGTTCGAGCTGAGCGTCGGCCGCGCGCCGGCCAACTTCGGGCTCGCCGTCCGCATGGCCACGCTGCGCGCCGAGCGCGCCGCCCTGCTCGGCTTCCCGAACCACGCCGCGTACGTGGTCGCCGACCAGACGGCCAAGACCGTGGAGGCGGTCGAGGAGATGCTGGGCCAGCTCGTCGGCCCGGCGGTGCGCAACGCCGAGGCGGAGGCGCAGGCGCTGGCCGAGCAGGCGGGGTTCGCGATCGAGCCGTGGGACTGGTCCTTCTACGCGGAGAAGCTGCGCCGGGCCCGCTACGACCTCGACGCCGACGCCATGCGGCCCTACTTCGAGCTGGACCGGGTCTACCGCGACGGGGTGTTCAAGGCGGCGACGCTGCTGTACGGGGTGACCTTCACCGAGCGGCCCGACCTGGCGGGCTACCACGCCGACGTGCGGGTCTTCGAGGTGTTCGACGAGGACGGCTCCGCACTCGGCCTGTTCCTGCTCGACCCGTTCGCCAGGGCGAACAAGCGCGGCGGGGCCTGGATGAACAACCTGGTCGACCAGTCGTTCCTGTTCGACGAGAAGCCGGTGGTGATGAACAACCTGAACATCACCAAGCCGGCGACCGGGCCGACGCTGCTGTCGTACGACGAGGTGAACACCGCCTTCCACGAGTTCGGCCACGCGCTGCACGGGCTGTTCAGCCGGGTGCGCTTCCCGCGGGTGTCGGGCACGCGGGTGCCGCGCGACTTCGTGGAGTACCCGTCGCAGGTCAACGAGATGTGGCTGACCTGGCCCGAGATCCTGGAGAGCTACGCCCGCCATCACGAGACCGGCGAGCCGATGCCGGCCGAGCTGGTGGAGAAGCTGAAGGCGGCGGAGAGGTTCAACCAGGGCTTCAAGACGGTCGAGTATCTCGCGGCCACGCTGCTCGACTGGGCCTGGCACAAGCTGGCGCCGGGCGAGGAGGTGGCCGACGCCGAGGCGTTCGAGAAGGCGGCGCTGGAGGCGGCCGGGATCGCCTTCGCGCCCGTCCCGCCGCGCTACCGGACCAACTACTTCATGCACATCTTCTCGGGCGGGTACAGCGCCGGCTACTACTCCTACATCTGGAGCGAGGTGCTGGACGCCGAGAGCGTGGAGTGGTTCAAGGAGAACGGCGGGCTCAAGCGCGCCAACGGCGACCACTTCCGAGGCGAGCTGCTGTCGCGGGGCGGCAGCGTGGACCCGCTGGCGTCGTTCCGCGCCTTCCGCGGCCGCGAGGCGAGCATCCGCCCGCTGCTGGAGCGACGCGGCCTGCTCTAGACGGCTCTGGACGGCTCTGGACGGCTCTGGACGCCTTCAGGACGGCTTCAGAGGAGCGCCTCGGCGTTCTCGGCCGCCCACTGCGCGAACGGGCGTTGACCATGAACTCGGTCGGCTGCGCGTACGTCCAGTCCAGGTCGCTGCCGGTCACCGCGGACGTCCCGCACCTCAGCGGGCAGGTCGGCGGTGACCGGGGCGGCGATCAGCCTCGCAGGCGTGCCAGCGCGGCACGGAGGCGGTCGCGGGCGCGTTCGCGGCCGAGCACCTCGATCGACTCGAACAGCGGCAGGCCGACCGTCCGGCCGGTGATCGCCACCCGCACCGGGGCCTGGGCCTTGCCGAGCTTGAGCCCCTGGGCGGCGCCGACCTCCTCCAGCGCCTCCTTGAGCGACTCGGGGTCCCAGCTCACGGTGTCGAGCCGCTCAAGGTAGCCGCTGAGGATCTCCTCAGGGGAGTTCTTCATCGCCTTGTCCCAGGAGGGCTGGTCGAACACCGGCTCCTCCAGGAACAGGAAGTCGACGTTCTGCCGGATCTCCGACAGCACCGCGACCCGGGTCTGCGCCAGCGGGGCGACCTTGCTGAAGAGCTCATGGTCCCAGGACGGTTCGAGGTAGGGCAGGCAGCGCTCCTCGAACGTCTCCAGCGGCAGCGTCCTGATGTACTCGCCGTTGAAGGCGCGCAGTTTCTTCTCGTCGAAGAAGGCGCTGGAGGAGTTGACGTCCTCCAGCCGGAACAGGGGCGCCATCTCCGACCACGGCATGATCTCGCGGTCGTCCCCCGGACCCCAGCCGAGCAGCATGAGGTAGTTGACCATGGCCTCGGCGAGGTAGCCCTCGGCGCGGTAGTCCTCCAGCGCGACCTTGTCGCGGCGCTTGGAGAGCTTCTTGCGCTGCTCGTTGACGATCACCGGCAGGTGGGCCCACACCGGCGGGGTGGCGCCCAGCGCCGGCCAGAGCAGCTCCTGCTTGGCGGCGTTGCCGAGGTGCTCCTCGCCGCGCACCACGTGGGTGATGCCCTGGGTGATGTCGTCGACCGCGTTGGCCAGCACGTAGAGGGGCGAGCCGTCGGTGCGGGCGATGACGAAGTCTTCCTGCGCCTCGTTGGGGAACTCCACGTTGCCGCGGACCAGGTCCTCGACCACGGTGACCCCCTCGTCGGGGGTGCGGAAGCGGACCGCGCCCGCGGTCAGTCCGCGCTCGCGGCAGTGGCCGTCGTAGCCGCGGTGCTCGGAGCCGGTGCGGGCGACCAGCCGCTCGCGGGTGCAGTCGCAGTAGTAGGCCCTGCCATCGGCCAGCAGCTTGGCCACCGCCTCGCGGTGCTGCGGCTCGAACGTCGACTGGAAGTAGGGGCCCTCGAACGCGGGGTTGGTGCCGTTGACGCCGATCCAGTCGAGGGCCGAGATGATGCCCTCGGTCCACTCGGGACGGTTTCTCGACGCGTCGGTGTCCTCGATGCGCAGCACGAACCGGCCGCCGGACTGCTCGGCCAGCGCCCAGTTGAACAGGGCCGTGCGGGCGCCGCCCACGTGGAACATGCCGGTCGGGGACGGGGCGAAGCGCACCCGTAGATCAGTCACGTGCAACCACCTTGTTCGTGAGAGTGCCGATGCCCTCGATGCCGACGCTGACCTCGTCGCCGATCTCCAGCGGGCCGACGCCCGCGGGCGTGCCGGTCAGGATCACGTCGCCGGGGATCAGCGTCATGACCGCGCTGACGTGGGCGACCAGGGCGGGGATGTCGTGGATGAGCTGGCTGGTGCGGCCGCTCTGCCGGATCTCGCCGTTGACGGACGTGGTGAGCGCCAGGTCGGACGCGTCGAGGTCGGTCCGGATCCACGGGCCGAGCGGGCAGAAGGTGTCGAAGCCCTTGGCCCGGGTGAACTGCACGTCCTTCTTCTGCAGGTCGCGGGCGGTGACGTCGTTGGCACACGTGTAGCCGAAGATCACGTCCTTGACCCGCTCGACCGGCACGTCGCGGCAGAGCCTGCCGATCACGACGGCCAGCTCGCCCTCGTGGTCGACGCGGTGGGAGAGCGACGTCGGGTAGGCGATGGACTCGCCGGGACCGATCACCGAGGTGGACGGCTTGAGGAAGATCAGCGGCTCGTCGGGCACCTCGTTGCCCATCTCCCTGGCGTGCTCGGCGTAGTTGCGGCCGATCGCCACGACCTTGCTCGGCAGCATCGGGGCGAGCAGCTTCACCTGCGACAGGGGGAACCGCTCGCCGGTGAACTGCACCTGGTTGAACGGATGACCCGCGACGGCGGAGACGACCTCCTCACCGGGGCCGCCCTCGACCACGCCGAACGCCACGCCTTCGCCTGCGGAGAACCTCGCTATACGCACCCGACAAGGCTATCGCCGCCACCGGCGGGGTCCGCCCAGGGAACGGGACGCCGCCGTGATTTGCTTGTCGGGCAAGCGCCGGAACGTCCTGGAGGAGCTCCCGTGTCCGTGGTGAAGATCAACGTGCTGACCGTTCCCGCCGAGATGCGCGAGACCCTGGAGAAGCGGTTCTCGAACCGGGCGGGGCTGGTGGAGTCGGCTGACGGGTTCGAGTGGTTCGAGCTGCTCCGCCCGGTCGAGGGCACCGACCTCTACCTCGTCTACACGCGCTGGCGCAGCGAGGAGGACTTCCAGCGCTGGCAGGAGAGCCAGGCCTTCCAGCGCGGCCACGCCCAGGCCGCCGCGGAGCGCGGCGGCGAGGGACACGGGCAGGCGCAGGGCCAGGCGCACGGGCACGGGCATGGGCATGGGCACGGGCAGGGCCCGGCCGCCTCCGCCTCGGAGGTGTGGACCTTCGAGGTGGTCCAGAACGCCTCACCCGCGTCCTGAGGCCGGCCTCAGAGGCGGTCCAGCGGGTTGGCGGCGATCCGGTCGAGGACGCCACCCCGCAGGGCGGACCCGGCGACGCTCGACGGCTTGCGCCGCCCCTGCTCGGTGATGCACCCGGCGAACTCCGCGGCCAGGTCGAGCCTCGGGTGGCGGCGCAGCGCCTCGTCCCGGACGTCCGGCGGGATGTCCTCGGTGCGCCGCCCCGAGATGTCCATGGCGGTCGACAGCTCCAGCAGGTGGCCCTCCGGGTCGCGGTCCACCGGCACCTCGTCCCACATGTGACGGACGATCACCTCGGCGGCACGCGTCCGGCGCTCCTCCGGCCATCCGGCGCCCGCCGTGAACGCCCAGGCCACGTGGCCGCCCGCCTCCTCGAACGGCACCGCGTGGCTGTCGAACTCCGGCGTCAGGCCCAGGTCGTGCAGCATCGCCGACACGTAGAGCAGCTCGGCGTCGAACGCGATGCCGTTCGCCTGCCCGTGGGCGGCGGCGAACACGTAGGCCCTGATGGAGTGGTTCAGGAGCGAGGGCGTCTGGTACTTGGTGGCCACCTCGAGGGCCGCGTGGCACACGGGCGTGTCGGGGAACACGATGTCCTCATATCTCATGACCTTTAGCATGTCCGATACCGTGTCCGAACGGGTGCCCGGGGCCTGACAGGCGCCGGACCCGAGGGAATCGGCGGCCGACGCTCGCGCACCCGACTTGACCAGGTGATCGCGATTCGGACAGCATGATTCACCCTCACCTCTTTGGCCCGAAAGGAATCGGCGTGCGCCGCCTCGCGATCCCCCTTGCTCTCACGCTCGTCCTCGGCGCTGCTGGGAGCCCGGCCCAGGCGGACGCCCCCGTCAAGCGCACCGCCGAGTGCCAGGGCGACTGGCTGCCCGGCACCCCCACGGCCGGCGACGTGATGCGCGGCGAGATCTCGCTGGTCGGGCTGCCCTCCTACAAGCTCGGCAAGAAGATCAACTGGACCGCGAGCCCGTACAAGAACCGCTCATGGGAGTACGTCTTCCACTCGCTGCGCTGGATGGGCACGCTCGTCGTCGAGTACGAGAACACCGGCGAGAAGCGTTACCTGGACCGCGCCAAGGAGATCACCAAGGACTGGGTGGCGAACAACAGGCACGGCGCCCGCGGCACCAGGTCCTACGTCTGGAAGGACCACCCGGTCTCGCTGCGCACCCAGCCGCTCGTCTGCCTGAGCAGGCACGTGAACGAGAGCTGGCTGAAGGAGAGCCTGTCCGTCCACGCCAAGCTGCTGTCGGACCCCCGGCTCTACAAGAAGGGCCACAACCACGGCATCGACCAGGACATCGCGCTCATGGCCATCGGCTGCCGATACGGCCGCAAGGACTGGTCCGACCTGGCGTCCAGGCGGCTGACCGGCACCGTGAAGCTGGACGTCGACGCCCAGGGCGCGCTGATGGAGCAGGCGCCGCGCTACGCCGTCTACGTGTACGGCAGGCTCCAGGTCGCGATGACCAACATGCGCGCGTGCGGCCGTACGGTGCCCGGCGAGATCGGCAGGCGGGCCGAGGCGATGAAGGACTTCATCGCCCACTCCACCCAGCCGAACGGCTACATGGTGCCGATCGGCGACGGCAGCGCCGAGACCGAGCCGAAGATGGAGACGGGCACGCCGAAGGAGAAGGTCCGCACGTACCGGGCCGGGTACGTCTACGGCCGCACCGACTGGGACAAACGCGAATCGGCGTACTACTCGATCAGGTTCGGTCCCGGCATGAAGGACCACGGCCACGAGGACCACCTCGGCGTCACCTACTACGCCCAGGGCCGCGACATCCTCGTCGACGCCGGCTTCCACTCCTACGAGAAGACCGCGTACCGCTACTGGACCCTCTCCCCCGAGGCGCACAACGTGCCGACCGTGGTGGGCCAGCGGTTCCGGCCGCGCACCGCCAGCAAGCTCGACAAGGCCGTGTACGGCAAGGACCGCCAGGCGTTCCGGCTGTCGGACAAGGCCTACGGCGTCACCCGCACCCGGTCGGTGCTCGTCGGCCACGGCGAGGACGTGATGGCGGTGCACGACACCGCCGCCGGCGGCAAGAAGGTCCGCAGCCTGTGGCGCTTCGACGAGGACCTGAAGCTGATCTCCAACAAGGGCGGCCGGGTGGTGCTCGGCGACGGCTCGTTCAAGGTCACGCTGGTGCAGCTCTCCTCCTGCCGGCCGGTGGGCGGGCAGAAGGTGGAGCGGGGCGGCAAGCGCGGCTGGGTGTCGCCGACCTACCTGTCGAAGAAGCCTGCCAACGTCGTGGTATCGCCCGCCGCGACGTCGCTGCTGACGATCGTGGTGCCGGGCACGGACGACCCGAAGGTCTCGTGCTCGGGCGGAAAGGTCACGGTCAACGGCGCGACGTTCCCGGCGCGCCTCCTCTGACCGCGCAGGTGGTCCACCGTGCTATCGCTTCACCTCCTTCACCAGAGGGAGTGACCGCAACCGCTTCTCGATGTGGGCGGTCACGAAGGCCGGAGCCAGTGGTGCGGCCTGAGGCCACGTTTCCAGGAGCGCCGTCACGGTGTCGGCGACGACGGTGCTGACGTGGTCCGGGTCGAGGTCTGCGCGACGGGCCAGATTCCGGAAATTGTGCAAGGTGATGTGCTTGGCGATCCTGCCTCCGTTCACCGGGAACGCGAGTTCTTCGGCGCGGAACTCCTCGTAGGCCGACACGGATACGAAGTCGTATGCCGGGGAGAGTCTCGCTGTGATCCCATCGGGGTAACGGAGAGTCCAGTTCTTGAGGTGCGCGTCCAGATTCCCCATGACCACGATAGAGGCGAGCCTGCGCAGGTACTCCTCGATATCCTGCGGACACACCGTCTTGATGAACCGGGCCAGGCCCGTGTAGGTCGCTTTCTCGTATTTGGACGCGACCGCGACCTCTCTTATCTGGGCGAAATCCTCCTGATGGACACGGTGCCCGGCGGGCCTGTCGAACCGTCTCACCGCGAACGCATTCTCCTCGGGGAAGATCAAGCCAGCTGGCAGGCCGCTGAGGTCGGCTCCCGTGAGGAGCCGGATGTCCGGCACGTCGACACCCGCCAGCTTTGCCCACGTCAACATGGCGTACTCGTTGGCGGGAACCTCGGGAAACCGACGGTCGGGAAGCTTGACGATCCAGTCGCCTCCCCGTCCGGACATCGGCAGGACCAGACCCTTGCCCTCCCACCGCATGGAGAACTTCGCCTGCACTCCGGCCAGGGAGAATCTCACCTTTCCTGTTTCGTCATCGGAGGAACGACATTCCAGATCCAGGATTGGCGAGGTCTTGGGTTCCGGTACGACCCGTACGTTTCCCGGGAGATCTTCACCCAGGAAGAGCAGGACCTGAAAGTCGTGCAGGTGGGATCGGCCCAGTTCGCGGCCGATCAGGTTACGCAATCCGCTGCCGGTTTCGGGTAGGAGATTGGCGAACCACTCCGGCACCGAGCCACTACCCGACCGGCGCTTACGAGGGTTCGCCTCGAACGCCTGGCCCAGGACGGGATGTTCGGGCTCCCGGTCCTCGTAGTCGAACCAGGTACTGCCGGCACGGTAGCTCAGAGTGCCGACTCGGCGATGGCCGAGGAAGACGCCGGCCGTGATGTCAGTCAAACTCTTCACCTTCGCCGAGTAGCGCCGTCACATCGGGCCCGTCCGGGAAGCCGAACAGCGCGCGGCTCTGCACGTGGTCGGCGATGACCGACCTCACTTCTTCGGCACGTCTCCGCAGGAAACCGTCCAGCCGCCCGCCGCGAAGCAACGCCATGGACGCGGCGTCCAGGCAATGGCCGGCGAGCACGCGATCATCGAATTCCTGACGCATGAGCAGATCCACGATGGGTTCTTCGGAGGGGGGATGGATCAGCCGGTTGGCCAGCTCATGTCCAGAAGGACTCGAGTCCTGGATGATGGGAATCAGTGGGCCTCCGTCATCCAGCAACCGCATCACATCGATCGGCTCTCCAGACTTCGCCGGGTCGGCGAAGAGGCGTCTCGGCGACCGGGACAGCAGGCCGAGCACGTTGACCCTCCCCTCCACGCGGTCGAGCCCGACCTTCGACAGGTCAGGGCTCCACCGGTCCATCCGTGGCAGCAGGCCGAGGAGTCGTTGTGCGCTTGCCAGAGGATCGGTGTGGACGGCCGCGGTCGCGCTCCTCAACTCCACCGTGTCGGCGTGAAAACCCCTCAGAACCGCGCTCCGCCAGATCCAACGCCGGATCAGCTCGGCGGCTCTGCCCTGCGGCGGACCGAAGGTCGCCACGTATCCGGCCAGTACAGGGATGCACCACTCGCGAGGCACCAGTCGGACGTGGGGAATCCCCGCCTCGTCACGAAGGTAGTCGACGACATGTCCGAGCGCGGACTCGGTCCGCGCGAAAGTCTTGCGCCTGTCGTCGTCGTCAACGAACTCGTCGCGGAGATCACGGTCGGCCTCAACGCCCCTGATCGCCAGGAGGCTCTGCACGAGGATCTGTTCCGGCAACTCGCCGAACCCGAACGTGCGGACGCTGTCACGCAGCATCCGTAGGTCACCGGGCTTCCCCTTCCCTGACATGGCGTGCAGGGCGTTGAACACCTCGGTGCTCTTCAACGGCTTCCCGAACGTGTTCGTACGCTCGAAGATGTCCCGCAGCGCGTCCTCATGGTGGCCTGTGACGACGTACATGGGGATCCGGTAGTCCCGGACAGCGGCCACCACCTGGTCGACCAGGGCTATCTGCTCACTGCTGAGGTGCGCCCGAGCCCGGATCCAAGCGTTGACTCCGGCCGGGTCCAGCACCAGGGACATGGGGAACCGGTCTTCGCCGGGCTGGTGCCGACGCGGCAGTGAGACGAAAGTCCTCTGAGCGACATCGAAATAGATGCGGAACCGTGGGTCCACGGTCTCCTCGGTGGCGGTGAGCGCACCCACCAGGCTGGTTATCCGCTGCTGGCCGTCCACCACCCAGAAGGCGTCGCCGACCGCGTCCGCTTCGATCCGCAGATGGCCGATCAGCACACTCGCCGCGGTCGCCGGCCGCTGCCAGAACAGCACGATGCCGATGGGGTAGCCCCGCAGGACGCTGTCGAACAGCCGGGTGACGTCGTCCTGGTCCCATCGGTACGAGCGCTGGAACGTAGGCATCCTGATCCGCCCCTGGAGCGCCAGGTCGACCAGGTCGCCCGGTGAGATGCTGTCGACTTTCGGACGAGTCGCCGCCGCCATCCTGGCATCCTCTCACGACCACCTCACCAGGGCTTTCCCCGCGCCGCCGGAGCCGAAAGCCCATCAGGGGCGCTGCCCACGCGCCCACCGGCAGCGCCCCTGAACGGCGTCAGCACTCGTGGCCGGCGCGGAGCAGGCCGTACGTGACCGCCTGCTCCAGCGCCTGCCAGGACGCGTCGATGACGTTCTGGCCGACGCCGACCGTGGACCACTCGGTGGCGTCGTCGCTGGAGGTGATGAGCACGCGGGTGACGGCGCCGGTGCCGTGGGTGCCCTCCAGGATGCGGACCTTGTAGTCGACCAGCTCCACCTTGGCCAGGTCGGGGTAGAGCCTCTCCAGCCCCAGCCGGACCGCCTTGTCCAGGGCGTTGACGGGGCCGTTGCCCTCGCCGGTGGCGACGATCCGCTCGCCCTTGGCGTGCAGCTTCACCGTGGCCTCGCTGACCAGGTCGCCGCCCTTGGTGTGCTCGACGATGACCCGCCAGGACTCGACGTCGAAGTGACGCCTGCGCTCGCCGCGTACGGTGTCGCGCAGCAGCAGCTCGAACGAGGCGTCGGCGGCCTCGAACGTGAAGCCCTTGGACTCCAGGTCCTTGACCCGGGTGACCAGTTCCTTGGTGTTGCCGGGGGTGAGCTCGTAGCCCAGCTCGCGGCCCTTGAGCTCGACCGAGGCGCGCCCGGCCATGTCGGAGACCAGCATGCGCATGTCGTTGCCGACCTGGGCCGGGTCGATGTGCTGGTAGAGGTTGGGGTCGACCTTGATGGCGCTGGCGTGCAGGCCGGCCTTGTGGGCGAACGCCGAGGTGCCGACGTACGGGGCGTGGGAGTTGGGGGTGACGTTGGTGACCTCGGTGATCGCGTGCGCGATGCGGGTCATGTCGGCCAGCGCCTGCGGCGGCACCAGCTCGAACCCGCGCTTGAGCTGCAGGTTGGCGACCACGGTGAAGAGGTTGGCGTTGCCGGAGCGCTCGCCGTAGCCGTTGGCGCAGCCCTGCACGTGGGTGGCGCCGGCCTTGACCGCGGCCAGCGTGTTGGCGACTGCGCAGCCGGTGTCGTCGTGGCAGTGGATGCCGACCCGGGCGCTGGTCTGGACGGCGGCGTGGACGATCTCGGCCAGCTCGTCGGGGAGCATGCCGCCGTTGGTGTCGCACAGGGCGATCACGTCGGCCCCGGCCTCGGCTGCGGTCCTGACGACTTCCAGCGCGTAGGCTGGGTTGGACGTGTAGCCGTCGAAGAAGTGCTCGGCATCGAGGAAAACGCGCTGGCCCTCCGCACGGAGGTGAGAGACCGTGTCGCGGATCATCGCGAGGTTCTCCTGGAGAGTCGTGCGGAGAGCCAGCTCCACGTGCCGGTCGTGACTCTTGGCGACAAGGGTCACGACCGGCGCGCCGGATTCGCGCAGAGCGGCGACCAGAGGGTCGTCGGCCGCCTTCACACCTGCCCGGCGGGTCGCGCCGAACGCGGCTAGCTGCGCGTGCTTCAGGTCGAGCTCTGTGCGAGCGCGCCTGAAGAACTCGGTGTCCTTGGGGTTGGCGCCGGGCCAACCGCCCTCGATGAAGCCGACGCCCAGTCCGTCCAGGTGGCGCGCGACAGCGAGCTTGTCGGCCACCGTGAGGTTGAGCCCCTCCTGCTGTGCGCCGTCACGCAGCGTGGTGTCGTAGACGTGGAACCGGTCGTCGGCCATGGGTTCTCTTTCTGGGAAGTCGAGGAAAAGAAAAAGACCCCTCACGGACGTGAGAGGTCTGCGCGCTGGCGGTGTCCCTGCGTCAGCCAGCGCGCCTGCCGATAATGAGCAGACCGTAGAACATGGTGCTCCCGAGTCTGCCACACGAATCCAGTGCCCTGGACATCGATCTCATGATTCGGGACAGTTTTTGTCAGACGGTGACCCCGTCACCGCCTGTGATGGCCTTCTCCAGCGCCACCGGGTCGAACGCCTCGTTGCCGAGCACCGTGCCGTCGAGCACGACGGTCGGCGTGCCCTCGATGCGGATGCCGGCGGTGTCCCGCAGGTGCGCCTCGGCGTAGGCCTGGGAGGTGACGCACGACTCGGCGGACGGCGCGCCGGCCTTCCGCGCGGCGGTCACCAGCTCCGCCACCGTGAATCCGGACGCCACGCCGTGCGGCGCCGGCTGCATCGCGTACAGCTCGTCCCGGAACGCCAGCCAGTTCGACTCGGGCACGCACCGCGCGGCCGCGGCGGCCCTGACGGAGTTCGACCGGGACGGCTCCTGGCGGAAGATCGTGACGGGGTGGTAGACGACCTTGACCTTGCCCTCACGGGCCAGCCGCTGGATCGTGTCGTCGACCCGTGCGTGCAGCTCCTTGCAGACGGGACACTCGAAGTCCTCGTACAGGTCGAGCACCGGCGCCTTCCCGCCCCGGTCGGCCAGCACCATCGACCCGTCAGGCTGCCGCATCAGCCGCACGCCCTCGGACGCCGGCCCCTGCTGGACCAGCGTCACGACGGCCATCACGGCCAGGACCGCCACGGCGGCCACCACGGCCGCCACCCTCTTGTTCATCCGCCCCGCTCTCGTCCACCGATCGCCGCGACCCTACCGGAACCAGGACATGGGGTGTTATCTGGCAGCTTCAGGCCAGAATCACCCCAGTGAAGGCAGGTGTCGTCGATCGGTGAGCAGCTCGCCCCGCGCCCGCCCGATCCGACCCCGGCGCACATGCGTGCCGCGGGCCTGTCCATCCGGCGAGGTCCCGTTCGTAGACAGGGCACAGGCACGACAGAAGGAGCGAGAACGTGAAGTACATGATGCTGATCAACAGCGCCGGGACCGGCGAGGCGCAGGAGGAGGCGTGCGAGGCGTCCTTCGAGGACTGGCAGGCGTTCGACCGGGCCGTGAAGGACGCGGGGATCTTCGTGACCGGCCACTCGCTGGCCGACCTGACCACCGCGACGGTCGTACGGGTGGACGCCGGGGGGCGGCGGACCATCACCGACGGGCCGTTCGCCGAGACCCGTGAGGTTCTCGGCGGCTACTACGTGATCGACGTCCCCGACCTCGACGCGGCGCTCGACTGGGCGGGCCGCTGCCCGGGCGCCGCCGGCGGCGGCTCGGTGGTGGTGCGGCCGATCGCCGAGTTCGAGGGCTGACCGTCGTGACCGGCCCGCACACCGAGCACGTGGAGGCGGTCTTCCGCGAGGAACGCGGCCGGCTGCTCGCCGCACTCGCGCGCCGCTTCGGCGATCTGGACCTGGCCGAGGAGGTCACGTCCGAGGCGATCGAGGCGGCGCTGGTGCGCTGGCCGGTCGACGGGGTGCCGCCCAGGCCGGGGGCGTGGCTGATGACCACGGCCCGGCGCCGGGCCGTGGACCGGCTGCGACGTGACAGGGCGTACGCCGCCCGGCTCGCGTTCCTCGCGGTGGAGGCGGACCGGGCGGCGCCCCCCGCCGGCGCGGGCGGCGACCTGCCCGACGAGCGGCTGCAGCTCTTCTTCACCTGCGCCCACCCGGCGCTGAACGCCGAGGACCGCGGCGCGCTGACGCTGCGCTGTCTCGCCGGGCTGGCCACCCCGGAGGTGGCGCGGGCGTTCCTGGTGCCGGAGGCGACGATGGCCAAGCGGATCGTGCGCGCCAAGAGGAAGATCCGCGAGGCGCGCATCCCGTTCCGCGCGCCCGGCAGGGACGAGTTGCCCGAGCGGCTCCCCGGGGTGCTCCAGGTGATCTACTCGATCTTCACCGAGGGGTACGCGGCCAGCGCGGGGCCGGATCTGCAGCGGCCCGACCTCGCCGAGGAGGCCATCCGCCTGGTCAGGATCCTGCGTCGCCTGCTGCCCGCCGAACGCGAGGTCGCCGGGCTGCTCGCGCTCATGCTGCTGATCCACGCCCGGCGCGACGCCCGCACCGGGCCCGGCGGTGAGCTCGTCCTGCTCGGCGAGCAGGATCGCGGCCGCTGGGACCGGACGATGATCGAGGAAGGGCTCCGGCTGGTGCCCGTCGCGCTGGGCGGTGGCCCGCCCGGCCCGTACGGGGTGCAGGCCGCGATCGCCGCGCTGCACGACGAGGCCGCGGACGTCGCGACCACCGACTGGCCGCAGATCGTGGCGCTCTACGACCTCCTGCTCGCGCTCACGCCCTCCCCCGTCGTGGAGCTGAACCGGGCGGCGGCCGTCGCCCTGCGCGACGGCCCGGAGGCGGGCCTGGCGCTGCTCGACGAGCTGGCCGGCGAGCCGCGGCTGCGCGCGTACGCCCCCTATCCGACGGCCCGGGCCGACCTGCTGCAACGGCTCGGCCGGCTGCCGGAAGCCGCGGCGGCCTACCGCGAGGCGCTCGGCCTGGCGGGCACCGAACCGGAACGCGCCCACCTGCGCCGCCGCCTGGCCGCCGTCGACCCGGACGCGGACTGACCTTTACCCGGCCATTGCCCCAGCGACCAGGGACGATTACGCTCTGCACGAAATGGTGACCGACTGTGAGAGCCGGGGACATGATCAGGCCTGTCGAAGAGCGCTACCGCACCGTCCGCGACCTGTTCCCGGAGCTCCGCATCGAGCGGATCAACGGCCGCATCGTGGTCAACGAGCCCGGCACCTGGCAGCACAACACCGTCATCGCCCAGCTGCTCGCCCAGCTGGCGCCCGTGGTCGCCGAACGCCGCTGGGAGATCTGGCCCAACATCACCGTCCACCTCGGCGACGAGGCCGACCGTTACGTCCCCGACCTGACGGTCGTGCCGCAGAACCCCGTCATGGAGACCGACGAGGCCGTGCGCGGCGCCAGCACCCTCCTGCTGGTGGACGTGGTCTCGGCCGGCAACGCCTACGACGACCACGTGATCAAGCCGATGGGCTACGCCCCGGCCGGGGTGCCGCTCTACCTGGTGGTCGACCCGTTCCAGCGCCTGCTGAAGCTGCACAGCCGGCCGGAGGCGGGCGGGTACGCGTGCGAGACGGTGGAGCCGGTGGGCGCTCCGCTGCCCCTCCCGGCCCCGTGGGACTGCCTGCTCGACACGACGAGGCTGCTGAACCTCTGACCCGCCCGCCCCGGACGCTCAGCCGATCTTGTGGACCCAGTCGCGGGTGTCCGGGCGCGCCCCGTACTGGATGCCCACCAGCTCCTCACGGATGCGCATCGTCACCGGCCCCGGCGTCCCCTCTCCCACGGTCCAGGACCGGTCGGCCCCCTTGACGAACCCGACGGGGGTGACGACCGCGGCGGTCCCGCAGGCGAAGACCTCCGTGAGCTCGCCGGACTCGCAGCCGGCCTGCCACTCCTCGACGGTGATGGCGCGCTCCTCCGCCCGCAGCCCGAGGTCGGCGGCGAGGGCGAGAATGGAGTCGCGGGTGATGCCGGGCAGCAGGGTGCCGGTCAGGGCGGGGGTGACGAGCGTGTCGCCGAAGACGAAGAACAGGTTCATCCCGCCCATCTCCTCGACGTACCGGTGTTCGGCCGCGTCCAGCCAGACCACCTGGTCGCAGCCGTTCTCCACGGCCCGGCGCTGGGCGACGAAGGCGGCCGCGTAGTTGCCGCCGCACTTGGCGAAGCCGGTGCCGCCGGGAGCGGCGCGAGTGTACTCGGTGGACAGCCAGACGGACACGGGCTTGAGGCCGCCGGTGAAGTAGGAGGCCGCGGGCGAGGCGATGACGAGGTAGCGGTAGGTCTTGGAGGGCCAGTTGACGCCCAGCCCGACCTGGGTGGCGATCATGAAGGGGCGCAGGTAGAGGCTGTGCCCCTCGGTGGTGGGCACCCAGTCCCTGTCGGTCTGGACGAGGAGTTCGAGCGACTCGACGAAGGTGTCCTCGGGCAGCTCGGGCATGGCCATGCGCTCGGCGGAGCGGTTGAACCGCGCGGCGTTGGCGTACGGGCGGAACATCACCACCGAGCCGTTGACCTGACGGTAGGCCTTGAGCCCTTCGAAGAGCTCCTGGGCGTAGTGGAAGACGGAGGTGGCGGGGTCCAGGGTGAGCGGCGCGTACGGCTCAAGCCTGGCGTCATGCCAGCCCCGGCCCTCGGTGTAGTCGATCGAGACCATGTGATCGGTGAAGACCTGCCCGAAGCCGGGACTGGCCAGCACCTGCTCGCGCTCGGCCGCGGTGCGAGCGTGGTCGGATAGCTGCACGTCGAAGCTGAGCTTCTGAGCGATGGTCATGAGGTGGTCCTTGTCTCTGCGGTTCCTGCGGGCTGCCGCGCGACGGCAGTCCGTACTTCCTATTGTCTCGCCATTTGGGATTGCAAGGGGTACTTGTCCGTTTGGACATGAGAAAGCGCCCGGTGGTCCTTGAACGGACCGCCAGGCGCTTTCTGAGCAAGGGCGGCCCCTAGCTCGATACTCGCTCGGTGATGTCGTCGCCGATCTCGCGGGTGGAACGGCTGCTCCATCCCGCCAGCCGCTCCACGATGTCGTCGGCGACGGCCTGCTCGACCTTGGCCGCCTCGTCGCGCAGGCCCAGGTGGTCGAGCATCATGGCGACGGACAGGATGGTGGCGGTGGGGTCGGCCTTGCCCTGCCCGGCGATGTCGGGCGCGCTGCCGTGGACCGGCTCGAACATGCTCGGCGCGGTGCCCTCGGGGTTGATGTTGCCGCTGGCGGCCAGCCCGATGCCGCCGGCGATGGCGGCGCCGAGGTCGGTGATGATGTCGCCGAAGAGGTTGTCGGTGACGACCACGTCGAACCGCTCGGGCTGGGTGACGAAGAACATCGAGGCGGCGTCGACGTGGCTGTAGTCGGTCGTGACGTCGGCGTACTCCTCCGCGACCCGGTTGACGGTGCGCTGCCAGAGGTCGCCGGCGAAGGTGAGCACGTTGGTCTTGTGGACCAGGGTGAGCTTCTTGCGCGGACGCGAGCGGGCCTTCTCGAACGCGTAGCGCACCACCCGCTCGACGCCGTGGGCGGTGTTGAGCGACTCCTGGGTGGCGATCTCGTACGCGGTGCCACGGCGCATGGTGCCGCCGGTGCCGGCGTAGAGGCCCTCGGTGCCCTCGCGGATGACGACCATGTCGATGTCCTCGGCCGGGGTGTCGGCCAGCGGCGTCTCGACGCCCGGGAAGAGCTTGACCGGGCGCAGGTTGACGTAGTGGTCGAAGGCGAAGCGGATCTTGAGCAGCAGGTCGCGCTCCAGCACGCCCGGCGGGACGCTGGGGTCGCCGACGGCGCCGAGCAGGATGGCGTCGTAACCGCGCAGCTCCTCCAGCACGGAATCCGGCAGGGTCTCACCGGTGCGGTGGTAGCGGGCGGCGCCCAGGTCGTAGTGGGTGGCATCGATCTTGGTGCCGACGGCCTCGAGGACCTTCAGCCCTTCGGCCACCACCTCGGTGCCGATGCCGTCTCCCGGGATGACGGCCAGGCGGATGTTGCGCGACTCCATGGGCGTACCTTACCGGCTCGTCTCGTCAGACGAACACTTGATCTCATCTAGTGGACAGGTGGCACTGCTGCCGAGCTCAATCTCTCACACCGGAGGCGCACCGGGGTGTCATGACCGCGCCTGACCACCGGCCGGAAGCGGCCGTCCGCTACCGGCTGGAGTTCTGGGGCGCGCCGCCGTTGTCACGGCGGTCCAGGGCGGTCTGCAGGGCCTCGGCGGCCTCGTCGCGGTGCTCGTCGGCGGTGTACTCGCGCATGGTGATCATCTCGTTTCGCGGGGTGTGTGGTTGCAGTGAGTCGGAACCCCGGTCGCGGACCCGACCGGACCTGAGCTCGCCGGTCCGGGTCACGGACCGGGCGATGGGGCTTACCGGCCGACACGACGCCGCTCACCGCGGCGGGTCGTCGACCTGCCCTAACAGGCCCCGCCGCGGCAGGCAATGAGTACGAGCACCTGACGCATCACCTGTCAGATTACCCGAGCATCTCGTTGGGCGTCCTAGCATCTCGCATGCCGAGACAACG
>NZ_JAPNNL010000115.1 GCF_027620315.1 Nonomuraea corallina
CGGGTCGGAGGCGATGGGGCCGAACAGCTCGGGCTGGGAGCGCAGCAGGGCGATGTCGGCCAGGCAGTCTCCGCCCAGGGCGACAGTGAGGGCGAGATCAGCGATGACTTTGCCTGGGTCGTGCACGGCGCGTGAAGGGCGCCATCGCTCCAGTTCGTGTGACAGCGCCCGGTTCAGGCCGGTGATGGCCAGCGTCCGGGTAAGGAGGAAGCCGCCTGCGTGGGACAGGAGACCGTTTGCGTCAGCGGACAGGCTGATCTTGCGGTTGGACGCGATAGTCTGCACGTGAAAAGTGCCTCTTGCTGTGGCGCGGACAGGACCTTCGACAAGCCCTATCCTCCCAGCTCAAAGGCACTTTTCTCATGTAAACGATCAGTTCGGCTCAAATTCCCCGTGAAAGCCCGAGGCTAACCTCACTCCGGGGGGAGACCTTGCAGAGTGCCGCCCACTTTCGCTCAGCCTCCTGCAGCCTCTCTAGCTCTGCTTGGCTGTTCTGCTCTCTTCGTAGCGCGGCCGCCCAGTCCTGGTGGGCGTATACCGACTCGCGCAAGCTCCCACGGAGCTCCGGATCATCGGTTGCCTCCGCAGCAGTGAGCAACCTATCGGCATATGCCAGGGCATCCGCTTGCCATTCCTCTCGCGTCACCGTGATCGTCTGGACATTGCGTGCAGCGACTGCCAGGGCGCAAGCTTTGGACCGTGAAGAGTCCTTGTTCAACAGGTCATCGAAACTCTTGATGCCGAAGAACGCCAAGATGGTGATCATGGATACCGCGATCCCCAGGCCCGCAGCGAATTTCGGCTTATCAGAACCGTCGCTCACCTCTGTGCCTCCGTTAGCCGAAAGCGTGCTGCCCCGAGTATAGGATTAAGATGGCGTTGGTGGAGCTTTTGTCTGGAACCATGCCTGGCCATGCAAACCGACGAACTCACCCTCTCTAAGAGTTCATAGTGGCCGCAGAAGTGATGCCGATGGTTGCCCGGTGCGAGTACGCCTCGTCAGTTCGACGGCACGGCGGCCTGTGGCAGATCCCAGACAAGGATGGTGACGGCCCCCGGAATGCTGCCCCTACCCCGGGAGGCCGCCACCTGTCCCGGCAGCAGCACAGGCATGTCGCGCGACCGGGCCCTGACTCGGATTCGGCTGCAGCGGCGCCCGTCTCGGCCCAGCCAGCGGTGAGGTCGTTTTAATGGACGGACTTAAGATAATCGGCCAGGATCTGCTGCAACGGCTGGAGCCAGTCCGGCCGGGGCGGCCCCATCATGATGTCGATCTCGCCAAGCGTGGGCATGCGGCCGCGAAGGGCGCCTGCAGACACGTTGAGCTGCAGCGCCATCTGGATCAGCAGGGCCATCGAGTAGAACGGCTCCCTTGCCAGGACCTCGGCGACGGCGCGGCAGGCGGCATCCCGTTCGCCGAGGTGCCAAGCGGTGAAGGCCAGCAGTGAACCGACCGGAGCCAGGAACGCTGGCTCGATCCGATCGGCCACATCCAGCAGCACGGCGGTCATGACGACCGGCTCGACCTGCGAGGCCAGCCAGGCTTCGTCGCGGACGCGGACGATCCGCAGGTCCATGCTGAGGCGGATGGCGGTGGCGTCATCCACGCTCCCGCCGTCGCGGTAACGGCTGATCGTCTGATGCAGCCGGGCACGGGCCTCGTCCACGATGCGGCCGGTCGGCGGTTGGGCGTTGAGCTGGTCGGCCAGGTCGGTGGCGAGCCGGCGGGTGAGGTGTCGCAGCCGTACGGCGCGCTCTGCGTTCGGCTGGGGGGCGGGCAGGTTGGCGGAGGTCATGACGGGCTCCTTAATCGGTCGAGCCGCCGTCCGGGGAACCGGTCCCCCGGACGGCCGAGACGATGGGAGGGGGCGTTCACGGATGGTGGGCGAGGGCCGCCTCTTCGGGGGTGCGGCTGAAGACCAGGTCGTCGGCGTAGGCCATGGCCGCCCGGTCGTCGCCGAGGAACCAGATGCGCTGCCGACCGAGGTGGTCGACGGTGTCGATGCGAGCCTGGACGGGCATCCACCCGCCGCCGTCCGGGGTGTCGCCGGCGGCGAGGCGGACGTGCCAGCCCGGCTCGATGGCGCGGGCCGGCCGGAACTCGCCGGTCATGCCGGTGCCGGATGGTGTCCGAGGCCGAGTGCGGCGCCCAGCTTGGGGCCGAGCTGCAGCGCGTCGTGCACGGCGGGCAGGGCGCGGCGCTGCCAGCCTTCCAGCGCTACCGGCAGGTCGGCGCCGTAGCGCAGGTGCTGCCGCAGTGTGGCGGCCAGGGAGGTGGCCTGCTCGATGCCGCTGTTGGCGCCGCGGGCGGTGTTGGGCCGGACCGGGGCCAGCGCGTCGCCCAGCAGGACGGCGTGGGCGTGGCGGCCGACCGGGTACACCATCCGCTCGGGCGGGGCGATGTCGACGATGGGGGCGGCGGTCCAGGCCGGTGTTGCTTCGATGATGTCGGCGGCTGTGGCGGGCAGTAGTTGCCGGGCGTGGCCGGTGACGTGCTCGCGGGCGTGCGCGGTGATCTGGTGCGGCAGGACGTAGGTGCGGCGGGTGGGGTCGGCGGCCAGCAGGGTACGGAACTCCTGCTCGGAGTGGTTGAGGTAGAGGGTCCAGTCGGTGGCGATGCTGCCGTCACGCCGCTGGATCGGGAACAGGTGGAAGCCCGCGCCGTACGGCTCGATGCGGGTGTAGTCGTGCAGGTCCTGCGGGACGGTGGGTGCCTGGCCGCGCCAGGCGACGTACCCGCCGTAGCGGAGCTCCCGGTCCGGGTCGAGCAGGCGACGACCGGTCGAACGGCGGCCGTCGGCAAAGACCACCAGATCGGCGCTGAGCGGGCCGGCGTCGGCGATCCGCAGCTGGGCGCGACCGTCGGGGCCGCTGGTAAGGCCGTGGACGCGGCTGCCCAAGCGCAGCCATCCCTCAGGGAAGCGCTGCAGCAGCGCGGTGTTGATCAGGTGCCAGGCGGTGGAGCGGCCCGGATAGAAAGTGTGGGTGCGGCCGGCCTCGCGACGGTCGGCGACCTTGACCGCGACCACGCGCTCGCTGGTGAAGGGGACGAACTCGTGCTGCGGGACGCCGATGGAGTCCAGCACGTCCAGGGCGGTGTGCTCCAGGCCGATGACGCCGCCGGCCTGCGCGTGCAGGCGGGGGGAGGCGTCCAGGACGGTGACGTTCGTCAGGCCGGCCTGGTGGAGTAACAGGGCGAGGGTGGGGCCGGTGATGGAGGCGCCGACGATGGCGACGGTGGGCTGGTCGCCGGGCGCGGCCAGGGCGGGCGAGGCGGTGTGAGGGTGGGCGAGCGCGGTCATGGCAGCTCCCGGAGTGGGGGTGGACGGGCTGCCGGAAGGAGGGATGCGCGCGGCCGTCGGCGCGGGGGCCGCGGCGGCGGGGATGTTCCCTTCCGGCGGCGGCCGTCAGCGGCGCGGGAAGCCACCGCGCAACCGGCCGTGTCTGGCCGGGTCAAGATGTTTTGCGCCAGCAAAAGATCTTTGATCAGGCCAGACCTCGCCCTCCTGGAGCCCCGCGGCGCGGGGCGAGAGGGCGGTTGCGCGGGCGGCGCCCCGTGACGCAGGCTGCGAAGCCGGAAGGGGTGGATCGCCCGTTGTGACCTGATGCCCGAATGCCGCGCTGCTTCTGTGCCGAGGCAGACTCCGCCGCCCTCCACATCGGACGAGCGAGACGTATGCGCCGGCTGCGACGCTGCTCAGGCCGTGAGGGCCCAGCTGAGCCAGCGCAACCGAGAGCCCGGGCCGGTGCTTTCTGTGCTGATGTCCACCAACTAGTGCTGTGACCGGAAACGATCACCGGGTTGTGTGGGCTTCAGACTGCGGGCCGGAGAGGCCGTCCGCCCCAGCGGATGCCCTTCTCACTGCGGACGCGGGCGCGCTCGCGACGTTGAGCGGCCAGCACGTCCGGGTGCCGGGCGTGAGCGTTGCGCCAGCGCAGGTAGCCGTGCAGCGCCCAGGTCTGGACGGTGTGGCTGGGATGGCAGGAGTTGGCCAGGGTGAACTGGCGTAGCGGGCCGAAGTGCGCCTCGATCGGGTTGGCCCAGGACGCGTACGTGGGCGTGAACAGCAGTCTGACCTTGTGTTTCTCGGCCCAGATACGGATGCGCCAGTTCTTGTGTGCTGACAGGTTGTCGAGGATCACGTAGATCGGGGCGCCGTCCGGGCGGGCGGCGCGGATGGATTTCAGCGCGGCCCAGGTGTTGTCGATGCCCTTGCGGCGGTGGTTGACGCCCCACAGCAGGTCATCGCCGACCGAGTAGCAACCGTGAAAGTAGGTCACGCCCTGGGTGCGCCGGTAGGTGGCCGGTAGCCGGTCCGGCTCACCTCGCGGCGCCCAGCCCGATCCCGCGGTGGGCCGGATGCCGAGCGGCCCGAACTCATCGAAGGCGAAGGTCCGCTCGGGCCGCTCGGTCAAGGCGTACTCAATGGCGTCCAGCTTGGCGTCGAAGTCCGGGTCCGGGGACTCCTTCCACGTCTTGGTGCGCTGGAAGGTGACGCCGTGCCGGGCCAGCAGGGCGCGTAACGCCTCCCGGCCCAGGGTGAAGGCACCACCGGGAAGCCGATGCAGGTAATCGAGGAGTTTGCGGATGGACCAGCGGGTGAACGGCTGGCCGAGCTTGACCGGTCGCGTACTGGCCGTCGCGGCGACGATCACTTCTTGTTCAAGACTCAGCAGGCGGGGACGGCCTCCCGCCCACTGAGGGTCCAGACAGGCCAGCCCGATCTCGTTGAAACGGTGGATCACATCGCGCACGGTGTCCTCATCGGCCTGCACCAGCCGGGCGATGACCGGTACGGTGTTACCTCCGGCCGAGGCCAGCAGGATCATCGCCCGCCGGTAGCGCACCGTGCTGGTCGTGCCGCGCCGCACGATCCGCTGTAGCTTCTGCCCTTCTGGTTCCGTGAGCCTGCGTACCCTGACCGGTTGCGTCACGCCTGCCTCCCGAGCGCCGATCGATCGTGATCAGCACCCATCCAACCGGCACCCGCGTCCTACACGCCAACCCGGTGATCGTTTCCGGTCACAGCACTAGCGCAGTTCACCCCCACGGGGGAACCGCGATCGGCGCCTGGATCATCCGCGCCACGTCCTGCTCACCCCCACGGGCGTGGGGACCGCTCGATGCGTTTGCCGACCTTGTCCCGGTTGGGCGGTTCACCCCCACGGGCGTGGGGACCGCATCTCCCACGGGCGGGCCAGACCCTCCCGAACCGGTTCACCCCCACGGGCGTGGGGACCGCGCGCCCGTGGGGACGTGCTTGGGCGGGTAGTGCGGTTCACCCCCACGGGCGTCGGGACCGCGACATCGTCAACCGGGCCCTGTTCGCGCGGGGCGGTGCACCCCCACGGGCGTGGGGACCGCGCCGTTTGGCAGACGGGGGGCATAGCCCTAGCCGGTTCACCCCCACGGGCGTGTGGACCGCCGGCAACTGAGTTACCAGGGACGGCCTACCGACGGTTCACCCCCACGGGTGTGGGGACCGCGACGCCTGCTCGGACGAGATACCGAGCCCGTCCGGTGCACCCCCACGGGCGTGGGGACCGTCGGCGGACATCTCGCCCCTGGTGGCGATCACCCGGTTCACCCCCACGGGCGTGGGGACCGTGCCTCCGGTGGCGGCGGCCATCACGCAACCGCCGGTTCACCCCCACGGGCGTGGGGACCGCCGGTCCTTCTTACGCATCGCGGACTTGTGAGCCGGTTCACCCCCACGGGCGTGGGGACCGCGCTCCATAGCGGATTGAACACGTCGTAAGCGCGGTTCACCCCCACGGGCGTGGGGACCGCCCCAGGTAGAGGCTCGTCATGTGGCCGCCGCACGGTTCACCCCCACGGGCGTGGGGACCGCGGGGTTAGCAGGGTGTGTTCGAGGGCGGCCCACGGTTCACCCCCACGGGCGTGGGGACCGCTCCAAGATCGGGAGCCAGGTCCAGACCTCCCGCGGTTCACCCCCACGGGCGTGGGGACCGCGAGCACGATCACGGCGTTCTTGCGCTGTATGGCGGTTCACCCCCACGGGCGTGGGGACCGCGGGAAGGCGTCCACCTACTCCCGGCTCGTCCCCGGTTCACCCCCACGGGCGTGGGGACCGCACCGCGATGGCGCGCGGCGTGCCGTTGACGATCGGTTCACCCCCACGGGCGTGGGGACCGCGTCCACCTGGCCCGCGTAGGCGACGCCTACAGCGGTTCACCCCCACGGGCGTGGGGACCGCGTTCGCTCCAACGACCGTTCGGGGCGCTCTCATGGTTCACCCCCACGGGCGTGGGGACCGTGTACGCCGCGCAGTCGTCGCTATGGCTGGTCACGGTTCACCCCCACGGGCGTGGGGACCGTGCCCTGGTGAACGGCACCACCATGACGGGCTTCGGTTCACCCCCACGGGCGTGGGGACCGTGCCGTTGTCGTGTCGGCGGGGTTGAGTGCTCGCGGTTCACCCCCACGGGCGTGGGGACCGTGGTGTCGTCGTCCTTGTCGGTGGCCTCCCGGATGGTTCACCCCCACGGGCGTGGGGACCGTGACGGCCACCACTCACATGGTAAGCGCTGACGCGGTTCACCCCCACGGGCGTGGGGACCGTGTGGTTCTTGCCGTAAGACATCAGGCGTTTCCCGGTTCACCCCCACGGGCGTGGGGACCGTCTCACCGCGGCGCGGCAGCGGCTCCGCCGAGTCGGTTCACCCCCACGGGCGTGGGGACCGTGCGAACCCGATGAACCGCCCGGTCTCCCGTACCCGGTTCACCCCCACGGGCGTGGGGACCGTACTTCCTGAACAGCCAGGATAGCCCTGACCTGCAGCGATGTGAATGTCGGTGTTTGTCGCCATTCTCAACCAACAGCAGGGAAAAGCGTGCGCTTGAGCCAAGTCGCTACAGGAACACTCCACTTCAAGTGCGAGCGCGTCTAGCGGAACCACTCTTCATCCCGTAAGCTCCCTCCGCGTTACTGCCACGAATCCATGAGATAAACAGACAATCGGGGAGATTGGTGAAACCAGGGCACGTGGAGCACGAAGCGGTAGACATGCTCATATGGGGCAAGTCGCGCAATTTACCTAAATCCTATCCGCTTGCCTGTCATCTGCTCGATGCTGCTGCCATGGCGCACGTTCTGTGGCATGACTACCTCTCCCCCAATCTGAAACGGCGTATAGCAGACGCTATCGGCACCACCGCTGACGCCGCCGGACAACTGGTAGCTTTCTGGGCAGGACTGCACGACATCGGCAAGTGCATGGCTTGCTTCCAGAGCATGGATGTCACACAATTCGGTCACCTCAGCGGCTACCCAGAGGCGATCGGCGAGAAGCGTCGTCATGAATATGCCGCTCATGTCTGGCTCAGCCAACCGTTCGCCCGCTTGGGCTATGGCGCACGCCGCCCTAAAGACCCTGCCTTCCTCATAGCGCAGTTACTGGGCGGACATCACGGACGGTTCAGCGCAAGAGACCACCGAGAATGCCGGTTCAAAGCGACAGAAGTCCTCGCGGAATTAGGCGATGGGAAGTGGGAAGCTCAGCGCGAAGCTCTGTTCCGTACCGTCAGCGAAATTACGGAGCCACCACCAGCGCCCGCATCGTTCAGCGCGGAAGCAGCCGCTCTCGCTTGCGGGATCGTCATCCTGGCCGACTGGCTGGTCAGTCAGGACGATTATCTGAAGCAACGCCTGCCCCAGATACCCGCCGATGCCAGCGGTCTCCGCCGCCACTACGAAGACTCACTACGACTCTCCCCCTCTTTGATCGATGCCGCAGGCCTTCGCCCCGTACGGTTCCGCAGTGCGAGCTTCGCCGACGAGTTCTCCCATATCGAACGCCCGAACGCGTTGCAACACTCGGTCGCCGAGCACCTGCCTACCCTTCTGACAGGCGGTCCAGGCCTGTTCCTGGTGACCGCCCCCATGGGCATCGGCAAGACCGAGGCAGCCTTTCACGGCGCGCGTCTGCTCGGGCAGGCGAGCGGCACTCCGGGCTTCCTTTTCGCGCTCCCCACGATGGCGACGGCCGACCAGATGTACGGCAGAGCACGGGCGTACGGCGAGAGCGGGGCCGAGGACGACGCAGCGCTCACGCTGCTGCACAGCATGGCGTGGCTCAACGACGCCTACACGGCCGAGGGCGTCGACACCACGGTGATCAGCGAAGACGCGAGCGTGGCGGCGCCGGACTGGCTGCACGGCAAGAAGCGCGGCCTGCTGGCTCCGATGTCGGTCGGAACGATTGATCAGGTTCTGCTGTCCGTGCTGCCCCTCAAGCACATGCCGCTACGCATGCTCGGCCTGGCCGGCAAGGTGCTCATCGTCGACGAGGTTCACGCCTACGACGCCTACATGCAGAAGTTGCTGGCCAAGGCGTTGATCTGGCTCGGGCGGCTGGGAGTGCCGGTCGTCTTGATGTCCGCCACCTTGCCCACACGGATCGCGGCCCGCTTGGTCTCCTCCTATCTGGAAGGTGCCGGCCACAGCGGGATATCGCTGCCGCCGATCACATACCCGGGCTGGGCCTTCGCCGACGCGGCCACCGGAAAGATCTCGCCCTTCGAGATCGAGATCGAGCCGAGCACGTTGCATGTCGAGCGGCGACCGGTCCCGGTGCGGTCATCCGCTCTGGATCGTTCCCAAGTGCTACGCGACGTACTGGCGCCGCTGGTCGACGAGGGCGGCTGCGCTGGCGTCGTCTGCAACACCGTCGCCGAGGCTCAGCAGACGTACCTGTTCTTGCGCGACTGGTTCGACACCTTGCCGCAGGCCCCCGAGTTGACTCTCCTGCACGCCCGTTTCCCCGCACGTCGCCGTGAAGAGATCACCAGTGAGATCACCCGCAAGTTCGGCAAGTGCAAGATCTGTCAGCCCTCGGACAGATGTGGTCACCGCCCGAAAGCGGTCGTGGTCGCCACCCAAGTCATCGAGCAATCCCTGGACCTCGATTTCGACCTTGTGATCAGTGATCTCGCTCCCGTCGCGCTGCTGTTGCAGCGAGCCGGACGGTGCCAGCGTCACGCGGGCCGGCTCCGGCCTGCGTGGGCGGCCGGACGGCGACTGGTCGTCCTGAGACCGAGTGACGAGAAAGGCGAACTGGTGCTGCCGCGCTCGTGGCCGTTCATCTACTCGCCCTCCCTGCTGCGCCGCACCGATCACGAGATCACCGACGATGAGATCACCATCCCTGACGACGTCCAAAAGCTCGTGGAGCAGGTCTACGACGACAGCTTCGCCAACGGCGAGCTGAGCGAGGAGGACCTGGAATGGATCGGCAAGGAGATCGCCGAGGAAGGGATAGCGGACATGATCGCGATCCCGTCGCCGGACGAAGTTTCCGGGCTTCACCAGCTCACATCCTCTGACGCTCAGGAGGACCTGGTCGCCACCCGCCTGGGCGCCGACTCAACCCGCGTCCTCTGTGCCTATCAGCGGCCGGATGGCTCGCTCTACCTCGACGAGGCCTGCACGACCAAGCTGCCCGACGCCACCAAGCTTCCCCGCCAGGTGATCAAGGAGATCCTCGCGGAAACCATCCCGCTCCGCTCCTCCATGCTCGCAGGCCGCGACGCCGCCAACGACCCACCGTCCAGTTGGAGGGACAGCGCCTGGCTTCGGGACCTTGCGCTCGTCCCACTCCGGATCGGTGCGGACGGATCCGCCACCGGTTGGGTCGGCCAGCGGGAGTTCCTCCTCCACACCGACCTCGGCCTGCAGATAACCACTCATGCCTGAGTTCAAGGAGCACCGATGCGCCATGGCTACGACCTGCTGAATCGTGATTGGATTCCCGTCCGTCCCGGATCCGCGGTCGGGATCCGCGAACTCCTCACGCGGGCCCACGAACTCGAAGACATCGTGACCCCTTTGGCGCCGGCGGGCGCCGGGCTATGGCGTGTCCTGGCGGTCTTCGCGGCTCGGCTCACCGGCCTGGACAGGCCCGCCAGCTTCGATGAGTGGGAAAGCCGCCGGGAGTCCGTCCTTGATGCCGGCAGGTTCAAGGCGGACGAGTCCTCCTACCTCAGCCGCTATCAAGATCGGTTCGACCTCTTTGATGGCGAACGACCGTTCCTCCAGGACCCGCGACTGGCTGAGGAATGCGCCAAGACGTCCGGCATCAACAAGCTCGTCCTGTCGCGGCCGGCGGGGAACAACCAGGTGTGGTTCGATCACCACACGGATCTCGACGCCCGGCCGATCCCGCCCGAGGAAGCGGTCTGGTACCTGCTGGCGCAGCTGTACTACGGCCCGTCCGGGCGGTGCACGAGCCGCACGGTCAACGGCAGGAGCGAGGCCAACAGCACCGCCGGACCGCTGCGCGGAACGATCTCCTTCCATCCACTGGGCCGTACGGTCTTCGAATCCCTGGTGGTCGGTATCCCCTATCCGGGAAGCCGGCCCGTGCAGGATGACCTGGCGCCCTGGGAGCGAGACGATCTGCCCGACCCGCTCGGACTGCCTCCGCCTCCGGTGGGAATAGCGGGGGTGCTGACCGGCCGGTTCAGGCACGCGGTCCTGCTGTCCCAGAAGGATGGCCTGGTCGACAATGCGTGGATCACCTGGGCCTGGCGGCAGCCCACGGCCACGGTGCGCGACCCGTACCTGATCTATCAGGAGAACAGGACCGGAGACCTCTACGCCAGAGGCGCGCGCAGCGAGCGGGCGCTGTGGCGGGATGTGGACGCGCTCCTCCTGCATGACGTCGGCGAGGAGCACGCCCGTCGGCCGCAGGTGCTGGACCAGGCTGAGAACCTGCCGTTCGACCTGCTGGACGACCTGCGCGTACGGGCCTTCGGATTCGACCAGGACGGCCAGACGCGTGACCGTCAGTGGTTCACGGCCGCCACGCCCGCCATCCTGTCCCTGCTGAAGGATCCCCAGAGCGCCATGGGCGTGAGCCGGGTGAGGCTAGCCGCGGAGAAGGTCGGGCGGCACCTCGGTTCGGCATTGCGCAGCGCCTGGGTGGCGATCAACGACCCGTCGAACGGCAACGGTCCTCCGGTCCGCTCCGATATCCCGGCCGGTCCCTGGAGAGGCCAGGGAGACGCGCGCTACTGGCCGCGCGCGGAGCAGGAGTTCTGGCGCAAGGCCTTCAGCCGGGACTTCGATGAGCCGGCCATGGACTTCATCAAGGTGGCATTGCAGGTCTACGAGGAGATCACCGAAAAGGCCGGCAGCGCCCCGCGCGCGCGGCGAGCCATCGAGCGGGCGCGCGGCCTGATCTTCGCCGCCAGCAAGCCGGCACCATCAAGGAGAGCAGATGGCTGATGACACCCCCCTCCAGCGGCAGGCGACGAGACTGGTGGACGAGGCGATCAAAACGCTGTCCCATCCGGACAAGCGGCGCAGGGTCGCCCTGCGCCGGGCGCTCGGGAAATCACCGGAAGATCCCGCGGTTCGTGCGGCTCACATGGTGGTGGCGCCCATCCTGCCTGCAGGTTGTGATCAGGCGACGGAGCGGGCGTTCTACGCTGTCGCCTCCATGATCGCCGCTCAGCCGCGTGATGCCCGGGACAACACCACAGGATCAGACGGCGGTGAAGCGGAAGAGCCTGAGCAGGATCAGGCTGACGACGCCGTCCCCGTCGATCAGATGGAAAGTCTGGGGGCCACGCTGGGTCGCGCGGTTGGTGCCGACGAACTGCGGGAGAAGACGATGGAGGCCCGGCTGCATCTGATGTGCCGCCAGGATCTCGACGGTATCCACCGGCACCTGCCCCGCCTGATCGCGACGCTGCGCGCGGAACTCCTGCCGGTCAGTTGGACGCGGCTCACTATCGACCTGGCGCGTTGGGGGCGCCAGCGCGACCTCGTGACCAAGAGGTGGCTGCAGGACTACTACCGCAAGGTGCACGACGAGAAGGCCAAGCGCGTGAAGAACAAGCAGAAGAGCGAAGGCGAGGACCAGTGACCACGGCCCGATTCATCGACATCCACGTTCTGCAAACCCTGCCCTACAGCAACATCAACCGGGATGATCTTGGATCGCCCAAGAGCGTGGTTTATGGAGGTGTGAGCCGTACCCGTGTCAGCAGCCAGAGCTGGAAGCGCGCCGTACGCTTCAACGTCGAGAACGCCCTGGGCGACCCGGCAGCCCGTACGCGGCGCATCCCTGAGCAGGTGGCCAACCGGCTCACTGATCGCGGCTGGCCCTCCGAACTGGCGACGGCCGCCGGTCAGCAGGTGGTTCTCTCGGCGGGCAAGGGCCTGAAGGTCGAGAGTGACGGAGTCACCTCCGTGCTGCTGTACCTGCCGACTTCCGCACTCGACGAGCTGGCTGACCTGGCGGTGGAGCACCGTGACCAGATCCAGGAGCAGGCCGGCAAGAGGAAGCCCGTCCCGGTGCTGCCCGCCGCCCGCATCGCTGAGCTGCTGTCCCGCCGCAACGGAGTGATCAATCTGTTCGGCCGGATGCTGGCTGAACTCCCCAGCGCCGAAGTGGACGGCGCGGTGCAGTTCGCCCACGCCTTCACCACGCACGGCACGAACACCGAGGTCGACTTCTTCACGGCGGTCGACGACCTCAACCCGGGCGAGATGCGCGGCAGCGGCCACATGAACTCCGCCGAGTTCTCCTCCGGAGTCTTCTACCGCTACGCCAGCATCGATCTCACCAGCCTGATGAAAAACCTCGATGACCGCACCGCCGCCGCCGAGCTCACCAGCGCCTTTCTGACAGGCTTCATCTCCGCCCTGCCCTCCGGCAAGCAGAACTCCACGGCCGCCAGCACCGTGCCCGACCTCGCCTACATCGCCGTTCGAGCTGACAGGCCGATCTCGCTGGCGCCCGCCTTCGAGATTCCCATCAAGCTCACGGGCGAGGGCGGGTACGCGGCACGCTCACGAGACGCGCTGGCCTCCTACGCTCAGCGGCTGCACGCGTTGTGGGGGCAGGACAGCCTGGTGCGGCACAGCCACGCGACCATCGACCCCAAGGAACTGGCCGGACTCGGCGACAAAGACCCCTCCTACGGAAGCCTCATCCAGCACGCAGTGAGGGCCGCCTACCCGGCGGAGTCGAGCGCGTGAGCGGGCTGGTGCTGCGCCTGGGCGGGCCGTTGCAGTCCTGGGGTGAGCACAGTGCCTTTACCGACCGCGACACGCAGCGGTTCCCCACCCGGTCGGGCTTGATCGGCCTGTTCGCCGGCGCCCACGGCATGCGGCGCGGAGAAGATTTGTCCCGTTTCGACGATCTGGCCTTCACGATCCGCATCGACCGGCCTGGGATCCCGACGATGGACTTTCACACGGTGGGCGGTGGGCGAGCCCGCCACCAGACCGTGCCCACCGCTGAAGGCGGCAGGCGCAGCGTCGAGACGGCCACCATCGTCACCCGCCGCCACTACCTCGCCGACGCCGTCTTCATCGTCGGCGTGAGCGGCCCGAAGGACACGATCGACACCCTGGCCGAGCGGCTCGAACAGCCCTGCTGGCAACCGTACCTGGGCCGCCGATCCTGCCCGCCCGATCCGCCCCTGCTGCTGCGCCGGGTCCAGGACCCCTTCGTGGAACTCGCCGAACGCGTCCCTGTCTGCCGCACCTACCAGGAAGGCGCACAGGTCGACTTCGTCCGGGAAGGAACCCACTCGGAAGCGGCCTCGGTCGCCGAACTCGCGGACGTGCCGGTCAGCTTCACCCCGCTTGAACGCCGCTACCGCCTCCGAACCGTCAGCATCACCCCGCTCTCGGTTCCCCAGGACCTCTGGCTGGGCCGGGGACGGAAGTACCAGGACGCCCTGTTCAACTACGCCGGAGGGACACCGTGACCACATGGCTGACCCGGATTGTCCCTGAACCCCGTAGCCGCGCCGCCCAGCGGGACCTGCGCGACGCCGAAGCCCTGCACAAGCGCGTCATGTCCCTGGTCCCCGACGGCCTCGGCGACCAGGCCCGCGCCAAGGCCGGTGTCCTGTACCGCTACGACGAGACAGGAACGGTCGGGCCGCACCTGCTCATCCAGACCGGCATGCCCATCGACACCACCCGGCTGCCCCAGCAGTACGGATCTCTTGCCGTACGCGACCTGACCCCCCTGCTGGACGCCCTCCACACCGACATGGGGATCCGCTACCGGATCATCGCCAACACCGCCAAGCGGCTGGGCCGAAACTCCGACCGTCCCGGCAAGCTGGTCTCCCTACGGGGACCAGAAGCCGACCAGTGGTGGCATGCCCGCGCCGAAGGTAGCGGGTTGATCCTCAAGACTCTGATCTCCACCTCTCTGCCTGATGTCCGCAGCAAGGGCAAGGACGGCGTACGGCACGCGGCCACCCGGTTCGACGGCATCGCGCTGATCAAAGATCCAGAGCTGGTCCGGCAAGCCGTGCTGAAGGGCATCGGTCGCGGCAAGGCCTACGGCTGCGGCCTGCTCAGCATCGCTCCGCTGGCCACCTGATGAGCGCGCATTCCGGAGCCAAGCGGCGCCTGGGCCAGCCGACCTTGGCCATGCTCCCCCGTATCTCCGACTCGCTGTCGTTTCTCTACATGGAGAGCGTCCGGATCGTCCAGGACGACACCGGCGTGTGCGCCCAGGTCGAATCACCGCGGGGAACCGAGCGGGTCTACCTGCCAGCGGCGTCGCTGGCTTGCGTCCTGCTGGGCCCCGGCACGTCCATCACTCAGCCGGCCCTGGCCACCTTCGCACGCCATGGCACATCGCTGGTGTGCGTCGGCGCGGGCGGCGTACGGTCCTACGCCGGGATCCTGCCCGCCCAGCTCACTACCGAATGGCTGGAGCATCAGGCGCGCGCCTGGGCCGACGAAGACGAACGCCTCCGCGTGGCCGTCCGGATGTACCAGCACCGCTTCGGCACAGCGCCATCTGGTGCCGGGCTCGCCCAGTTGCGGGGCTTGGAGGGGCAGCGGGTCAAAGCGCTCTACCGGATGCTGGCCACCAAGCACGGGATCACGCGTTTTCGCCGCAACTACGATCCCGCCGCCTGGGATGACCAAGATCCGGTGAACCTGGCGTTGTCGGCGGCCAACGCCGCTCTCTACGGCGTCGTCCACGCGGCCGTGCTGGCGCTCGGCTGTTCACCGGCTCTCGGCTTCATCCACTCCGGCACCCAGATGGCCTTCGTGTACGACATCGCCGACCTGTACAAGGCGAAGATCACCATCCCGCTCGCCTTCTCCCTGGCCGGCTCTATGCGGCCGGAGCGAGAGGCCCGCATGCGACTCCGGGAGGAGTTCCGCCTGTACAAGCTCATGTCCACCATCGTTCCTGACGTCCAGAGGATGATCGCGCCCGATGTAGCTCAGCCGTCCGCCCAAGACGGCGCCACCGACATCGTTCACCTATGGGATCCCGACCTCGGCTCTCTCCCGGCAGGGGTCAACTATGGCGACGAAGCCGCCGGCGACGTCGAGATTCCGTGGTAGCGGTAGCTGGTGATCCTGGCCGGAAGAAGACGTGACTCATGGCATCCATGATCGTTATTTCGACGACCGCCGTCCCCGATCATGTACGCGGCGCCTTGTCCCGCTGGCTCATCGAACCGGCACCGGGGCTGTACGTGGGGACGGTCTCAGCGCGAGTCCGTGACCAGCTCTGGTCAGCCGTCAGCCAGTGCATCGCCGATGGTGCCGCTGTGTGCCTGCACCCGGACGACAACGAGCAGGGCTTCACCATCCGCACTGCGGGCGAGCGCCGCCGCGATGTGACCGACTTCGACGGCCTCCAGCTCATTCGCTTCCTTCCCGAGCTTCCTCCTCAGCCATGACCGTCAGCAGTGGCAGTCCTACGAGGCCGCCTACCATCAACGCCGACAAACACCGACACTCTACAAATGCCCAGGTCACCGGTTTTTGAGCAGGTCAGCAAGCCCGTTCCCCACGCCCGTGGGGGTGAGCCGCCACCAGCAGGTAGGACAGCCCGAGCTCCGTCCCGTTCCCCACGCCCGTGGGGGTGAGCCGTGGGTGCGCAGGTCCTTCACCCGGGGCCAGGACCGTTCCCCACGCCCGTGGGGGTGAGCCGTGGGTGCGCAGGTCCTTCACCCGGGGCCAGGACCGTTCCCCACGCCCGTGGGGGTGAGCCACGTGTCCGCGCTGGCCGCGGCGCTGCTCGCGACCGTTCCCCACGCCCGTGGGGGTGAGCCGTCGGAGCACAGCTGTTTGCGGGCGCTCATCGCCCGTTCCCCACGCCCGTGGGGGTGAGCCGCCTTCCGCTAGGTGTCCGTTGATCTTGCCGCGCCGTTCCCCACGCCCGTGGGGGTGAGCCGGAGCGCCAGTTCGCTTCCCTCCAGGCATACATCCGTTCCCCACGCCCGTGGGGGTGAGCCGTCGCCTACCTGCGGCAGACCGGCAGCGCCGCCCCGTTCCCCACGCCCGTGGGGGTGAGCCTGGCCGGGCCCCGGCCGCGCCCGCTGGTGCACCCCGTTCCCCACGCCCGTGGGGGTGAGCCGACTGACCATACGCATAGGTGGCAGACCCGTGCCCGTTCCCCACGCCCGTGGGGGTGAGCCGGGGTCGCGTCCTTACGATTCGCGTCAAACCACCCGTTCCCCACGCCCGTGGGGGTGAGCCGTGCGCGCCTGGCTTGTCGCCAGCCAGCGCGTCCCGTTCCCCACGCCCGTGGGGGTGAGCCGCGGTCGCCGGGCGCCATGGTGACGCCGTCGATCCGTTCCCCACGCCCGTGGGGGTGAGCCGGGCGGCTCTCATCCTCCAAGACGCAAGCCGCCCCGTTCCCCACGCCCGTGGGGGTGAGCCGTGGCCGGGCATGCCGAGCAGCAGACGGTCAGGCCGTTCCCCACGCCCGTGGGGGTGAGCCGCGGGTAGGGCTCTCTTCACATTGACGGTATTACCGTTCCCCACGCCCGTGGGGGTGAGCCGGCGCCCTGAGCCCTCCCCGGGGGGAATAGGCACCGTTCCCCACGCCCGTGGGGGTGAGCCGAGAGGAGGGGGCGACATGCCGGCCATGACACCCCGTTCCCCACGCCCGTGGGGGTGAGCCGGTCAGCGTGTCGTCCGTGCCGTTTCCGATCGCCCGTTCCCCACGCCCGTGGGGGTGAGCCGGCGGCCTTGCGGCCGGTGTGGAGCTCGTCGAACCGTTCCCCACGCCCGTGGGGGTGAGCCGGGGCCGAGCGGCCATGCCTGGCGACCCGGCCCCCCGTTCCCCACGCCCGTGGGGGTGAGCCGAGGAGGGCTGGCAGATCGGTATCGTCTCGCTCCCGTTCCCCACGCCCGTGGGGGTGAGCCGCCTTGGCGGATCAGCTCGTCGCTGTCCTCGGCCCGTTCCCCACGCCCGTGGGGGTGAGCCGGAGCGCGGCTTCAACCCGGTCACGTTCGGCGTGCCGTTCCCCACGCCCGTGGGGGTGAGCCGACGAATAAGCACGGCGAGCCCACCCAGTCGTCCCGTTCCCCACGCCCGTGGGGGTGAGCCGGTCATCATTGCCGTGACCCTGGGTACGAGCCTCCGTTCCCCACGCCCGTGGGGGTGAGCCGGGCCAACGCCTACGTATGGGGATTCCAGGATGCCGTTCCCCACGCCCGTGGGGGTGAGCCGTTCGTGCGCGGCGTCACCCGCGAGGGGTGCACCCGTTCCCCACGCCCGTGGGGGTGAGCCGCCTCGCCAGCCGACACGAGCCGGTGGCCGGATCCGTTCCCCACGCCCGTGGGGGTGAGCCGTTGTGCTGGCCGCGTTCCGGCGCGAGATGGACCCGTTCCCCACGCCCGTGGGGGTGAGCCGACCGGGGTTCCACCGACGGGCAGCGTCCGCTACCGTTCCCACGCCCGTGGGGGTGAGCCGCAGCCGTTGCACCGCGAGCCGGTACCATTCCTCCGTTCCCCACGCCCGTGGGGGTGAGCCGCCGTCCGGGCTCGGCGACCGCTTCCCGATTGACCGTTCCCCACGCCCGTGGGGGTGAGCCGCTGGTGCTGTTCCCCGGCCTGGGCATGGTCGACCGTTCCCCACGCCCGTGGGGGTGAGCCGTCTATAGCGCGCTATAAACGGCTTCGGGAGGCCCGTTCCCCACGCCCGTGGGGGTGAGCCGCTGAGGATCACGCTCGCGCCGGCGGGTGATGTCCGTTCCCCACGCCCGTGGGGGTGAGCCGACTCTCGCTGATGCTCTGGCGGCGCGTGATGGCCGTTCCCCACGCCCGTGGGGGTGAGCCCGCGGCGAGCACCTTCCGAGCCTGAGGGCTCGACCGTTCCCCACGCCCGTGGGGGTGAGCCGCGCGGTCAGACGTACCTGGTCACCCAGCACGTCCGTTCCCCACGCCCGTGGGGGTGAGCCGGGGTCGCACTTCCAACGCGGGAACTTCGGCACCCGTTCCCCACGCCCGTGGGGGTGAGCCGTGGGTTTGCAGCACGATCACCAGGACGCCGCTGCCGTTCCCCACGCCCGTGGGGGTGAGCCTTCAGCGCGCCTCCGGACAGTGACTTGGATTCCCCGTTCCCCACGCCCGTGGGGGTGAGCCTGAACGGGTCGTACGTCTCCTCCGTGCTGACGCCCGTTCCCCACGCCCGTGGGGGTGAGCCAACGTTCTCGGCACCCACGGTGGGCCCCCTCCACCGTTCCCCACGCCCGTGGGGGTGAGCCGACCGCCCGCGCCGCCACCCTGGCCGCACTCCGCCGTTCCCCACGCCCGTGGGGGTGAGCCGGGCGGAGTTATCGAGGCCCGCGAGCTGGGCGGCCGTTCCCCACGCCCGTGGGGGTGAGCCCGTGATCGGAGGCTTGACGGTCCGCCCGTGAGCCCGTTCCCCACGCCCGTGGGGGTGAGCCGGGCGCTGGTCAGGCGTGGGAGGTGGAGCGTGCCCATTCCCCACGCCCGTGGGGGTGAGCCTGCCCGGCCCTCGCGGCTCACGGGGCAGCGCGACCGTTCCCACGCCCGTGGGGGTGAGCCGTTGGAGCGCCGCTCGTGCGTGCCATCCTCGGGCCGTTCCCCACGCCCGTGGGGGTGAGCCGACGACGGAGGGACCCCGGCCCGGGAGCCCTCTCGTTCCCCACGTCCGTGGGGTGAACCGGTGGTGTTCCGGATGAGGATGCCGCCCGCCGTCCGTTCCCACGACCCACAATCTCGAGTTCCATGACGATGTCGTGGTCAAGCGCTACACCTCATGGGACGAGGAGAGCCGCGTGCCGGTGAGAAGGAACTGAGGTCAACACAGGTCGACTCGTACGCTTACGCCACCCTCAATGGTCAAGAGGTGGAGGACACCGACTACGGGCGAGGACCGACCTGCTGAGCAATAAGCCTCTCCAGATCTCCGCGAGTGTTGTCGGACTCGAAAAGCCCACCCTCGTCGTGGTGCTCGGCTTCGGGATCGAGGCCGATGAGATGGGCAGCTCGGTGACTGACGTGGATGACACGCTTGCCGCGCACCTCCCGTACGAGGTGCACGGGGTCGTCGTCGGTGGCGAGCATGTACTGCCAGAGCGAGTACGGCACGGCCGGGAGGTCGGCCTCGGTGACGGGAGTGTCGTCAATGAGCATCCGGTGGTCGCGGATGTGCACGAGCCACTTGCCGCCGGCAGCGAGGGCGACATGGCCGGCGTAGCAGCAGCCCGTTCCGCACCGGCTGCGGTAATGGAACTGCCACCAGCGTTCGCCGGAGTCCGGGCGGGTTTTGATGGCGGTGATGCGGTCGAAGCCCCGCCAGGCCGCCTGGCGGTGGCGAAGCCGCTGGGCAGAATCGGTGGTCATGGCGATTCCCTTCATCGTGGGTCCTGGCGCGACCCTTCGGCCGCGGGGTGGGCAGCCTGCTGGTCTTCGATGAGGTCGGCGTCGACGACCTCGTGGTCCTGTTCGCCGACGAGTTGCCGGTGCAGGGTGGTGGCGAAGGTCTGCAGTTGATCGAGATTGGCCCGTCGCATCGTGGTGCCGGTCATCGCGTGGAAGGTGTCGTGCAGCTCCGTGAGGCCGCCTGGCCAGCTGTGGAGGATCTGGTGGCGTAGCCACTCGGCCTGTACCTGGGGGGTGGGCCCCGGGATGGCGTCGCTCTCGGCCGGATCTGGTGCGGCAGGCGTCTCGGCGGGGTCGTGCTTTCCAGCAGGCGCCTCGTCGACGCCCTCGGGGCCGGCCGGCTCCTGTTGCCGGGCTGTAAGCGCGGCGCCCACGGTGTTGAGCACGGTGCGCAACTCTGGGGTGAGGTGTCCGGCCTCGAGTGCCTGACGCCAGATGACGCGTATCCGCTCGGGAGTGGTCGCGGCGGCAGCCAGCGCGAGGTAGTCCGGCAGCGTCTGGCCGGAGGGGTCGCCCTCGTCGGGTGCGTCGGGCGGCTGGGTGCTGTGGCCGCGGGGCAGCGCGGGCGCGTTGCGCCGCGCCAGCTCGGAACGCGCCGGTACGGTGCCGGTCATCAGCTGCCGGGGTGAGATGCCCTCCACCCGCAGCCGCGGCACCGGGAAGGTGACGGGCTTGCCGTCCTTCAGGGTGCGAGTTTCGGTGACGAGCAGGATGGCGTCGATGTAGTCGCCGGCGCGTTCGATGAAGGCGGCCCGGTCCGGCAGGTCCTCGGCGGCGTTCAATCCGCCGCTGACCAGCAGCCACGTGCCCAGGCTGGGCACGTCCTGCAGCAGGACCGACAGCCGGGTCTTGACCGTGCACCGCAGCCGCCCCTCAGCCCGGCACAGGCAGGGCCGCCCCGACTTCTGTTCGATGGTCTCGCCGTCGCAGCGGCGTTCGCAGTAGGGGCCGTCCCAGTACTCCATCCACTGGGTGACCGAGTGCGGCGGCAGCAGCACGGGGATCTCGTCGGCCGTGGTGGTGACCTGCCATTTGTCCATGCCCCGGGTCATCTCGGCGACGGTGCCGCCGTACAGGTCGGCGGCGGCCTCGATGAGCGGGCGGGACGGGGAGGTGAAGCGGAAGGTCGACAGCTTGCGCGGGCGTACGCCGTGCTCGGTGGGGACGCTGTCGCCGATGCGGATGTGGCCGTCGGGCCAGTGGGCGCGCTGCTGGCGTTTCATCCGCTCGAACATGCGGGGGTGGATCGGCATCATGACTCCTTCCTGGTGGGCGGTTGGATGGGCTTGCGGCCGCGCAGGTCGGTCCGGTGCAGGTAGGCGGTGACGGGCTGCAGCCCGCGGAAGGCGGCGAACGCCGCGTCGTCGGCGGGTAGTGGGATGAACCCGTAGCCGGTGGTGCGCAGGTTGAGCACCGCGGCGCCGACGAACTGCGGGACCGGGAACTCGTGGGTGCCGTCGTGGTGGTCGGTGGCGCCGTAGCGGCACGCGGGCGGGCAGGCCAGCGCCACCGTCGCGTGCCGCAGCGCGGCGAGCTGCAGCGGGTACTCCTCCCACACCGCCGAGGCGGGATGTTTGAGGCTGGTCTTGATGTCGACCAGCCACAGCCCGGACGGGGTGGGCAGCGGTGCGGCCGGCACCGAGCGGGGCTTGAACCGGGGTACCAGCGGCGAGGTCGGGGTGGGGAAGCTCAGGTTCACCCACAGGTCGCTGGTGCCGCCGTAGCCGAGGTCGCGGTTGAGCATGGTGCACTCGGCGGTGACGATGTCGGAGGCGATGTCGGAGGGGATGTCGAGGCCGAAGTCGGTCAGCCACTGCCGGTAGGAGCCGAGGAACGGTTCGGCTTCGGGGTCCGGCGCGATCGGCGCCTGAAGGTTGACGGCCTGGGCCTGGCGATGGACGCGAGTCCCAAGCCGCATTCGCCGCTCCCACTCGATCTGATAGGCGGTTTTGGCCTGTTTGACGAAGTCGGCCAGGTCGTCGGGGTCGGCGGCGGCGCGGAGCGCGGCGGGCAGGTGTTCGGCGAACCATTCGGCGGTGTGCTTGGCGGCCGCCGGCGCCAGGGCGTGCTTGGCCATGGTGGCCAGCACGTTGGTGACCGAGATCAGGAGCGCGCCGGTGGCCGGGTCGCTGTAGTAGCGGCCGTTGCCGGTGGCGACGGCATGCTGGGGGGCGTCGGGATCGTGTTCGTGGACGGGGTCGTCCGGCGCGGCGCCGGGGCGGGCCGGGGCATCCGCGCTCATCGCTGTTGCCCCGTCTCCTGCTCCGCCTGCGCGGCCGTGGTGGAGGTCGTGGTTGAACGGTCGGCGTCGCAGGCCTGAGTCAGCGCGGGGCCGTACAGGAGTTGCCCGTCGACGGTGACGCGTAGCTGACGGTCGGCGCGCCGGTCGCGGGTGTACAGCTCGACCAGGATGCCGCCGTCCAAGGTCTGGCGGACGTAGCCGGTGATCTGGTTGGCCTGGATGCGGGCGATCGGCCAGCCGGTGACCGCGTCCTCGATCATGTCGGCGGTGATGGCTTCGACGTCAACGATGCTGCGGCCAGTCGCGGTGATGATGGCGCTGATGGCGGCGAGGGTGTCCGGTCCCCAGTTGCCGTAGGCGGCCAGGAGGGTGCGGTAGATGTCCTCGATCGCCTGGATGTCGGAGATGAGCGCGTGGGCGCGCGGCACCGGCAGCGGGTACGGGCCGGGCAGGTCAGACAGGCACACCACAGTGCCTCCAATCCGAAAAAGGTACGCACGAAGGGACCGCGGCCCCCGGTCCCGGAGGGAAGACGGACCGGAGGCCGCGGAGACAAGGGGTTCAGGCGCCGGCGGCCAGGTGCAGCACGCGCACGGCCTGGCCTTCCATCTCGTGCGCGGTGTCGGCGTCGGGCAGCGTCCGGGCGACGCTGGTGACGGCGTGCATGACGCCGCCGGCGCTGGTGTCGCCGCCCTGGATGAAGTGGGACAGGATCTGCCGCTGCTGTTCCTCGGTGTAGGAGAGCTTCTTGGCCACCAGCTCGATCGTCGCGGCAGGGTCGGCGACGCGGGCGCCGGACATCCGGGCCAGCTGCTCCAGCTTGACGCGGACGTAGTCGAGGTCGAGGAAGGTGGTGATCGCGTCCCGGGTCTGGGCGGTGATCAGGGCCAGATTCTTGTCCTGGGTGTCGGCGCTCCAGCGCACCACGCCCTCGTCCATGCGTCCGCCGAGGTGGACGTGCCGGGCGGCGTCGGCGTTGATGGTCATGCCGTTGCGGCAGACCTGTACCACCAGGCGCGGCACGATGGTGAACGCGCCTTCGCCGACCTCGCTGTTGGTGATGACGAACCCGGCGAACACGACGGGGTTGTCGGCGCCGCGCTCGCCGGTGAACGGGCTGCGGTAGTCGCGCAGCAGGTCCGGGGCGAGGGCGCGGACCTGCTCGCAGACCACGCGGACGTACATGCGGCGTTCGGTCAGGTCGCAGCCGTCGATCTGGACCTGCACGCCGCTCTGGCGCACGCCGTCCAGGGCCGCCATGAGGACGTCGAAGTTGTCGATGATGCGGTAGCTGTCGGACAGGAAGGCCCGCGCGATGCCGTGCTCGCCGTCGCCGCGCAGGCCGCGCAGCAGGAAGCGCCGGTCGGCGTCGGCGAGCCAGCCGTTGACGTTCGCGTCGTACAGGTCGGGCTTGTGCTCGCGCAGGCGGCGCAGGTACGGCAGCGGGATGGCGAGCTTGCCGGCCACGCCGCCGTCGCACACCGTGGTGGGGGTGTAGAGCCCGGCGGTGGTGGTGACGCCGCGCTCGGACAGCAGCGGCGCGGTGCTGATGCGCAGGCGGGCGCCTTCGGCGCGGATCTGGTCGCTGTGGACCACGACGTCGACCTTGTGCGCCTGCTGGTGGCGCAGCAGGTCGACGAGGTCTTCCAGGGCCGCGTTGCGGGTGGTCAGCGTGGGTGCGGACGCGGAAC
>NZ_JAPNNL010000116.1 GCF_027620315.1 Nonomuraea corallina
TGCGGTCCCACACCCCCATTCTCCCGGTGAACGGGGGCGCGGCTCAGCTCGGCAGGGCCGGGGTGCCGATCACGCGGCGCACCCAGGCGTCCGGGTCGGAGATCTCCGCCGGGGTCGGCAGCGTGTTGGGCGAGGTCCACACCCGGTTGAAGCCGTCCATGCCGGCCTTCTCCACCACGCGGCGGACGAACGCCGAGCCCTCCGCGTACTGCTTCATCTTCAGGTCGATGCCCAGCAGGCGGCGGATCGTCCGGTCGAGCTTGGAGCCGCCCTCGCGGCGCTGGGCGAACTTGCCCCGGATCTCGGCCACCGACGGCACCACCGAGGGCCCCACCGCGTCCATCACGAAGTCGCCGTGGCCCTCGACGAGGGTCATGACGGCCGTGAGCCGGTCGAGCATCTCCTTCTGCTGCGGCGACTGGATCACGTCGATCAGGTTGCCCTCGCCGCCCCTGACGACGTCCTGGATGGTGTCCGCGGCGTTGCGCAGGCGCTCCACCAGCGTCGGCAGGTCGAGGTCGGAGGCCAGGAGGAAGTCGGTCATCTGCGAGCGCACGTACTCGCGCAGCCAGGACACCCCGGTGAACTGCACCCGGTGGGTCTCCTCATGCAGACACACCCACAGGCGGAAGTCGTGCGGGTTGACGTTCATCTCGCGCTCGGCGTGCACGATGTTGGGGGCGACGAGCGTGAGCCGGCCGGCGGCCTCGCGACCCGTCGGGTCCGGCGGGAGGAACAGCTCGTACTGGCCCAGCACCCGGGACGCCAGGAAGGCGAGCACGGCGCCGACCTCGACGCCGGTGATCCGGGACCCCACCGCGCTCACGATCGCCGGGGGCGGGTTGGCGCCGCCCGCGATCCGCTGGGTCAGCGGCTCCAGGACGACGCGGAAGCCCTCCACGTTGGCCCTGATCCACCCGGGCCGGTCGACGATCGTCGCCGCCTCCGGCGCGGTCTCGGCATCGATCTTGGTGAACTCCCGCACGTGCCCTTCGGCCTCACGCGACAGCGTACGGAGCTCGGCGACGGCCTGTCTGGCCTCCTCGCGAGTTACTTGAGGACCGGGGCGCACCAGGCGCGTGCCGGTCGAGACGGCCAGATCCCAGTCGATCACCTGCATACACACCACCGTACGTGCTTCTCGTCAAGCCCGCGAAGAAGCCTCCTCACGGGCCTGATCAACCGCGGCGTCGTCAGGCGCGCGCGACGATGGCCGCGAGCCGGTCGAGCACCGGTTCGGCGTAGACCGGGACCCGGTCGGCCATGAAGGCGAAGGCCAGCACCCGGCCGTCCCTGCTCGTGGTCAGCCCGGCCAGCGTGCTCACGTTGTTGAGTGTGCCCGTCTTGGCGCGGACCAGCCCGGCCTGGCCCTTGCTGTCGGCGCCGGTGAAGCGGCGGCCGTTGCCCAGCGTGCCGGAGAACCCGGCGACCGGCATGCCGGAGGCGACCGCGTGCAGGCCGGGCCGGTCGGGCGAGACCGCGAGGGCGATGAGGCCCGCCATCGCGGCGGCGCTGATGCGGTTGCGGGTCGACAGGCCGCTCCCGTCGTACACCCGGATGCCCTGGCCGGCGCCGATCCGCCCGAGCACCTGGGGGACGGCCTTGGCGACGCCCGCGAACGAGCCGGGCTGCCCCTCCTTGATCGCCACGTGCCGGGCCAGCGCCTCCGCGAGGTCGTTGTCGCTGGCCGTGAGGGAGTGCTCGACGAGGGCGTAGACCGGAACCGACTCGACCCTGGCCAGCTCGGCGGCCCCGGCCGGGGCCCGCGCGGGCTTGACCGCGCCGGCGACGCCGATCCCCTTCTTCTTCAGCAACCCGGCGAAGGCCGCGGCGGCGTGATCCGCGGGGTCGGCGACGCGCGGGCGGTTCAGGCCTGGAGTCTGGCGCCCCTCGTCGATCGCGAGCGCGTGCACCGGCGCGACGTGGCCGTCGGCGACGTAGCCGGGCTTCCAGCCCGGCCCGGTGGCGGGGCCGGTGAAGAGCGTGTCGTCGTACGCGAGCGTGACCCGCTTGACGCCCCGCCGCTTGAGCGCGGCGGCGGTACGGGCCGCGAGCGTGGGCATCGACGCCTGGGCGGGGAAGGAGGCCCGCTTGGCCTTCGGCCCGGCGAGCAGCGGATCGCCGCCGCCGACCAGGACGATCGCGCCGGCCGACGCGCCCTGCACGACGCGGGTGGCCAGGCGGGTGTCGGGGCCGAGTGAGGCGAGCGCGGCGGCGCTGGTGACGACCTTGGTGGTGGAGGCGGGCACGATGCCGGTGTCGGGGTTGGCGGCGAAGACCCGCTGGCCCGTGGAGGCGTCGACGACGACCGCGCCGACCTGGTCGCCCAGCGCCCGGTCACCCAGCGCATCCGTGAGTCTGCGGGTCAAAGTAGGCTTGGTCGGGAGAGGTCCGTCTCCTGGCCTCGCCGTCAGGCCGGCCAGCACCGGCCCCGCGGTGACCACGGGGACTTCGGGAGGCGCGGTCTGCCCGGCCGGTGGCGTCCGCCTCGTCAGCGCGCTCAGGGTGAGGTCGTTGTCAACCGCGTACACGCCGGTGACGATGGTCACGACCTGCAGCAGGACGAGTGTGGTCAGCATCACCCACCGCTCGTGTCGCGCCACGTCGCCCTGACCTCTCATCCTGGTGTTCGCCTACGAGACATTAACGCCCTGCCGGGGTTCCCGGGGGGCGCGAGCGGAGGAACCGCGGTGGAGTTCGACGTTGTCGTTGAGATTCCCAAGGGGCAACGGAACAAGTACGAAGTGGACCACGAGACCGGCAAGATCAGACTCGACCGGCTGTTGTTCACCTCCACGCAGTACCCCGCCGACTACGGCTTCATCGAGAACACCCTCGGTGAGGACGGCGACCCGCTCGACGCGCTGGTGCTGCTGCAGGAGCCGACCTTCCCGGGCTGCTACATCACCTGCCGGGCGGTCGGCATGTTCCGCATGACCGACGAGAAGGGCGGCGACGACAAGGTCCTGTGCGTCCCGTCGACCGACCCGCGCATGGCGCACATCCAGGACATCCACCACGTGGCGGAGTTCGACCGGCTGGAGATCCAGCACTTCTTCGAGGTCTACAAGGACCTGGAGCCCGGCAAGTCGGTCGAGGGCGCCAACTGGGTGGGCCGCATGGAGGCCGAGGCGGAGATCGAGCGCTCCTTCCAGCGGGCCAAGGACGAGGGCCACCACTGAGGTCACCGGGGCCTGGTGGCGCCCACCAGGTCCCGTCTCCAGATCGAGGCGACGCGCACCACGTCGCCGGCCTGCGGCGCGTGCACCATCAGGCCGCGCCCGACGTACATGCCCACGTGGTGGATGGTGCGCGGGTCGTACCGGTTGTGGCCGAAGAACAGCAGGTCGCCGCGGCGCAGCCGGGGCAGGGGGACGCGCGGGCCGGACGTCCACTGGGTGCCGGTCCAGTGGTCGAGCCGCACGCCGGCCCGCTGCCACGCCCGCATGGTCAGCCCTGAGCAGTCAAAGCTCCGCGGGCCGTCGGCGGCCCACAGGTAGGGCTTGCCGAGCTGGGTGAGCGCCCAGTTGGCGGCCAGGTCGCCGCGGCTGGACCCGCGGCGCGGCGGCACCCGGAGCGCGCCCGCCCGTTTCCGCCTGGCCAACAGGTCCACCCGGCCGCGGGCGGCGTCCACGCGCCGCTGCAGGGCGTCGCGCTCGGCCGCCAGCGCCTTCGTCTCACTCCTCTGCCGGGCCACGGCCTCCCACGCGGCCGCCCTGGCGCGGCCCGCGCTCTCGGCGGCGGCCCGCTGGGCGGCGTGGGCGTCGGCTGCCATGGCGCGCAGGATCTCGGCCACCGCCCAGGCGTCGCGCATCCTGGAGAGCACCGCGGCCCGCTCGCCGCCGAGCCGCAGGAGCGTGGCGGCGCGGTGCAGGAAGCCCTCGTGACCGCCGGCGTCCCGGACGGGGACCGCGACGGCGGGCAGCCCCATCCCGCCGTACGCCCGCGCGGCCAGCAGGGCCACCGGCTGCCGGGCGCGCTCCACCTCGGCCTCCGCCGAGGCGAGCCGGGCCGTCGCCCGTCCGTGCGCCTCCTCCGCCCGGCGCAGCCGCACCAGCGCCCCGTTGTACGCCTCCACCCGCCGTTCGGCCTCGGCCGCCAGCTCCTCCAGCTTCGCCTGCGCCTCGGCGAGCGCGGCGGCGGCTCTGGCCAGCTCGCGGGAGCGGGATCGTACGTCCTGCCGCGCGCCGGCGACGTCACGGGAAGGGGGAGCCGGCTCGGCGTGCGCCGGCGGGCTGAGGGTGACGGTCAGGCAGGCGAGCAGGATCCCAGCTCGGACGTGCATAGAATCCCCCCGGTCACTCTATGCACACGCTTCCCAGCGGTCGGTCGGCGTACACCCTGTGTCTCGTGACGACATGGGCGTCGCCGCCGGTTCAGGCGGGCGGGGAGGCCGCCGGGGCGGGCTGCGGCGCCGGGGTGGGCACCGGGTCGGGCGCGGACGGCGGCGTCGTGGGCTGCGCCGTGGGCTGGGTGGTCGGCTGGGTGGTCGGCTGCGTCGTGGGCTGAGTCGTGGGGTGAGTGGCCGGCGGCGTCCTGGGTGGCGGCGTCCTGGTCCAGTGGCCGGTCGGCCGGACAGGCGGCCGGTCGGTCGGCCGGACGGGCGGGTGGCCGGTCGGCCGGACGGGCGGCTTCCGGGTCGGCGGCCGGCTCGTGCAGGGCGTCGTGGGGGCGGACCCGGGACCCCGGGTGGGGTCGCCAGGCCACACCGACGGCAGCGAGGCCAGGCCGCTCCGGCTGGGCACCGGCTCGGGGTCGCCGGGCCGGCTGGACGACGGCCCGGCGGTGGGCCACCTTCGGGGGGCCTCCTCCGAGGCGGGCGAGACCAGGCGGGACGGCGGGGCGATGCTGATGAGGTCCAGCAGCCGGGTGGCGGTGCCGACGGGCCCCGGCTCGGTGACGACGGCCTCGGCCTGCTGCCACGGCAGGCCCAGCGGCTCGCCTTCCGGCGGGAACGCCGCGGTGGCGACGCCCGGCAGGCCGCCGACCTCCTTGCCGAAGTAGTCGAAGACGCTCCCTACCGCCACCACGGTCGCGACCGCCGCAAGCGTGCACGCCAGCGCCCGAGGCCAGGTGCGTGATTTCCGTCCCTCGGCCAGGGGAAACCCGGCGGCGTCCAGCGCCTGGGACCGGCGGGCGACGTAGCGGCGGTAGAGGAACAGCTCGGGGTCGACGAAGCAGCTCAGCACCCGCACCCTGAGCGCCTCGGGGAGCGTGACCTGCGGCAGCAGCTCGAACACCTTGGCCGCCGACACCTGCCGGCTGCGGTGCGGGGAGCAGGTCTCGCACCCGGCCAGGTGGCGGACGAGCCGCTCGCGCATGTCGGGGGTCAGCTCCCCGGCGAACCCGGTGAGGATGCCGGCCCGGTCCTGGCAGTCGTACGGGACCTTCTTGGCGAGGATCTCGGCGGTGATCGCGTCGCGCAGCCGGTCGCGCGCCTGCTCGCGGGCGGCGTCGACCCGTCGCGGGGGGACGCCCAGCACGGCGGCGAGCGCGGCGGCGGACAGCCCGTGGCGGGTGTCCAGCTCCAGCACCTCGCGGTCGTCGTCGGGCAGGCTCTGGACCGCGCTCCAGGCCATGATCCGCAGGTCGGCGTCGTCGGGGTCGTCGAGCTCCGGCGCGCCCGCGAGCGCGTCGCCGGCCGACTGCGGCGCGGCCATCCGGCGGCGCCGGCACTCCCTCCTGGCCAGCGCGTACAGCCATGGGCGGAGCATGCCGGGGTCGGCCAGCGAGCCGGCGTGGGCCTCCGCCGCGATCAGCGTGTCGCGCAGGGCGACCTGGGCGCTGTCGGCGTCACGGAGCAGGGACCGGCAGTAGCGGTAGACGCTCTCGGCATGCGCGTCGTAGAGCGCGGCGAGCGCGCCGGGGTCGCCGGCGCGCAGGGCTTCGACCAGGGCGCGGTCATTCATATCACCGACTGTAATGGAGTTGTAACTTGCAGTTCTACCGATTCTGCGCGATACACATCCCTTGTCATGGGCCAACCAGAAAAATCTCAAGCAATTCGTCCGGAATGGTGTCTTTGTTTACTCGGCCGAAGGCGAGGACACCTGACTCCCCCGGTCCGTCTCGAACGGCTCGGTCGTCGGCTTGACCGTGTGCAGCGGCACGGCGCCGCCCATCGCCAGTTCCTCGTAGGGCCGCGCGGTCGACCCCCAGGTACGGGCCGACACCTCGGTCTTGGCCACCCGGGTGCCCGGCGGCAGCCCGGCCACCGTCAGGATGAACCGCGGCGGGCGGCCCGCCTGCACGTCGTCCACGAACGCGCTGCCGCCGCCGAGCAGCTTGCCGGCGCTGTCGCGCAGCAGCGCGCTCACCACGAGGCTGCTGGCGGGCAGCTGGTACGGGTTCGCGACGTATCCGGTGACCAGGTACGACCCGTCCTTCTGACGCAGGGTCTGCACCCGCGACACGGGGAACGGGCGGAAGGACGAGGGCACCCGGGCCGCGGGCCGCCACTGCGCGGGCCGGTAGGCGACGCTGACCTTGGCCGGCTGCGCCGTGGCGACGCCGTGACCGGTGAACGTCAGCGACCCTCCCGGCGGCACGGCGTCCAGCGGCTGGTCCGTACGGAACACCTCGCGGCCCCCGGCGTCCTTGCCGACGACGGTCGCCACGACGTGCTCGCCGAAATGCCACGGGTTGCCGTTGGCCAGGACGGCGGCCCAGGTCACGGTGTACCCGTCGTCCGACTTGGCGACGGTCGACGCCTGTTCCATGAGGGTGAGCGGTTTGAGCTGCTGCTGCGTCGTCTCCTCGGGCGAGCATCCGGCGAGGCAGATCGCCCCGAGTGCGAGGAGGCTGACGGTTCGGCTAGGCGGGATCACTTTGCCGTGATAACCCGATCATGGGCACGCCCGGCCCCTGACACGCGCCGGGCGTACCAACTCTTTGATTTCCTATCGGGCTTTTTGATTGTCCTAACGGGCGCGTACGACCCGCTTTTCATCCCAGACCGGCTCCGGCGCCTCATAAACCACACCATCCGCGCCGAACACCAAATAGCGATCGAAATCAGCCGCGAACCACCGGTCGTGCGTCACCGCGACCACCGTGCCGTCGAACGCGTCCAGCCCTTCCTGCAACGCCTCGGCGCTGGCCAGGTCGAGGTTGTCCGTCGGCTCGTCGAGCAGCAGCAGCGTGGCCCCGGACAGCTCCAGCAGCAGGATCTGCAGCCTGGCCTGCTGGCCACCGGACAGGGTCTCGAACCGCTGGTCGGCGACCAGGCCCGCCAGCTCGTAGCGGGCCAGCGCCTTCATCGCCTCGTTCTTGAGCCTGGCGTGCTCGGTCATCACGATCTCGACCGGGGTGCGGCCGATCAGGTCGGGCCGGGAGTGCGTCTGGGCGAAGTGACCGGGCACCACCCGGGCGCCGAGCCTGGCCGTACCGGAGTGGCGGACCTGCTCACCGGCCAGCAGCCGCAGGAAGTGCGACTTGCCCGAGCCGTTCGAGCCCAGCACCGCCACCCGCTCGCCGTACCAGACCTCCAGGTCGAACGGCTTCATCAGGCCGGTCAGCTCCAGCCGCTCGCAGATGACCGCGCGCTTGCCGGTGCGGCCGCCGCGCAGGCGCATGCTGATGTTCTGGTCGGCGGGCGGCGTCTCGGGCGGCCCCGCCTCCTCGAACTTGCGCAGCCGCGTCTGGGCGGCGTGGTAGGCCGCGGCCATGCCGTCGTTGTAGCGCGCCTTGTTCTTCAGCATGTTGACCAGGGCCTTGAGCTTGGCGTGCTCCTCGTCCCAGCGCCGCCGCAGCTCGTCGAGACGGGCGTTCCTGGCCCGGCGCGCCTCGGCGTAGGTGCCGAAGCCGCCGCCGTGGATCCAGACGTTGCCCGACTCCACGGTGACGATCCGGTCGGCGGCGTTGGCCAGGAGCTGCCGGTCGTGGCTGACCAGCAGCACGGTCTTGGGGGTCTCGCGGAGCTGCCGCTCCAGCCACTCCTTGCCGGGAACGTCGAGGTAGTTGTCGGGCTCGTCCAGCAGGAGGGTCTGGTCGGGGCCGCGCAGCAGCGCCTCCAGCACCAGCCGTTTCTGCTCGCCGCCGGACAGCGTGGCCACGTCCCGATATTTCACGCGATCGTACGGAACACCCAGCGCGGCGACCGTGCACGTGTCCCACAGGACCTCGATCTCGTACCCGCCGGCGTCGGTGTAGTCGCCGATCGCCTGCGCGTAGCGCAGCTGCGTCTTCTCGTCGTCGCGCTCCATCATGTCGAGCTCGGCCCGCTCCAGCCGCTCGGCCGCCTGCCGCACGGCGGGCGGCGCCACGCTCAGCAGCAGGTCGTGCACGTTGCTGCCGTCGCGCACGCTGCCGACGAACTGCCGCATCACGCCCAGCCCGCCGGAGGACGCCACGCCTCCCTCGACCGGCCGCAGATCCCCCGCGATCAGCCGCATCAGCGTCGTCTTCCCGGCCCCGTTGGGCCCCACCAGCGCGGCCTTGACGCCCTCACCGATCCGGAACGACACGTCGTCCAGCAACGGCCGCCCGTCCGGCAGCACATACGTCAGATGAGCGACCTCGACGTGTCCCACGGCATGTCCTTCCTCGACCCCCGTGGAGGGTACCTCCCGGTTTCCCGGCATGGCATCCGCTTTTCGACCGACCGGCGCCAGGACGCGGGCGACGCTGCCGGCGAGGGACGCCGCTCAGGCGATCTCACCGCCGGTGGCGCGGACGACGGCAGGGCTTTACCGGAAGACACGCGCCATGACCTGGAGTATGCGTACGCACACGCTAGGTTAGCCATATCCCTGGAGCCCACCCCTCAAGGAGGCCCTGTTGAGGCTGTCCTCCCTCATGGCCACCCTCGTGATCGCCCCCGTGGCCGCCGTCCTGCTCGCCTCCGCCCCCGCCGAGGCCAGTCCCCGCTCGGCCTGCTTCCACGGCCGAGTCTGCCTGTACGCGGGCTCCGACTTCAACCGCGGCCAGGTCGACCTCTGGCGCGACTTCGTCCGCGACGACGTCAACATGGCCGACGACACCTGGCTGCGATGGGACTACACCGACTCCTCGCTCGGCATGAACAACGACACCACCTCAGCGAGGAACCGGGTCGGCTGCCCGGTGACGCTCTGGCAGAACCCCTACTTCACCGGCGCCCACAGCACGCTCGGCCCCGGCACGGGCGACGGCCTCCTGACCAACAACCCCATCGGCGACAACCGGGCCAGCTCGCTCGACATCTGGTGCCGATGATCAGGCTCCTCGCCCTCGGGCTGGTGGCGGTGTCGGTGGCGACCGGCTGCACGAGCGCGCCGCCGCCGCAGCGGCCCGTCGTCGCCTCGGTGTTCGACCTCGTGCTGCCGTTCGACGCCTACAAACCGGCGCCGGGCCAGCGCGCGCTGCTCGACGCCGCCCACCGCGCGCTGGTCACCCACTGCCTCGGCCGATGGACCGGCCCGATCCCGCCCGCACCGCCCGATCCCGGCAACACCCGCCGCTACGGCGTCGCCGACCCCGAGCAGGCCCGCCGCTTCGGCTACCACCTGCCCACCACCGCCTCCCCCACGACCGACCCCGGAGGAGGCGCCCGACGCGTCCCGGCACAAGAGCGCGACCATACGGAAAAGGAGAGACCCCGAGCAGACGACCGACGAGCCGGCCGCCCGGGGAGCGACAGGCGACGGGCCGCGAACCGGTCGACCGGCCGTTCCGCGAAGCAGGAGCGGCGGGGGGAGGGCCGACGAGCCGGCCGTTCGGCGCGGGAGAAGGCGCGGGAGAAGCGGCGGGCCGATCGTCTGAGGAAGGAACGGCTGTACGCGCGTCTGCTGAGGCAGTGCGAGGGACGGGCGGCGGAGCGGCTGGGGCCGACCGGCAGGGCGCCCTGGCGCTGGCTGGCCCGGCATGACGCCCGAACCCTGGAACGCGCGGCCACCACCCCCGAGGTCCGCCAGGCCGTCACCGCCTGGGCGGCCTGCATGCGGGCCGCGGGCCACCCGTACCCGTCGCCGCAAGCGGCCATCGCCGACCCCCGCTGGAGCCTTGACGATCCGGTGATCAGCGCCGACGAGAAGCGCGTGGCCATGGCCGACACCGCCTGCAAGTGGTCGTCCGGACTGGTGGCGCACTGGTTCACGGCCGACGCGGCGCTGCAGCGGAAGCTCGTCCGCAAGCACGCGGGCCGCTTCGCCCTCCTGCGCGCCGACGTCAACGAACGCGTCCAGCGCGCCGCCACCCTGCTGGCCCGTCAAGGCCCCACCCCCGCCGACCGCGACTGAGCCCGGGACGCGCCGCGAACCCGCGTCAAGGGATCGCGTCCTCGACCGAGGTCAGTCGGCGGGTCGGACCCTGGCGGGAAGCGCTCTTCTCCATCGCTGTCAGTCGTTGATCCTGGCCAGGAATTGCCGCATCTGGTCGATCTGGGCCTTGCGCGACTCCTGCACCTGCGCCGCCCAGCGGGTCGCCTCCGGGTTCACCCCGTCGCGGATCTCCGTCGCGGCCATCTGGACCGCTTCCTCCTGATGACCCATGAGCAGCGTCAGCAGCGCGGGCTCGAACGGCTTCGCCGACCTGAGCGCGGCGATCTTCTTGCGGTCGGTCTCCGGCAGCCCGCCATGGTGGTCATGCGCCCCGTCCGGCGGCGTGAGCGGCTGCCCCCAGGCGTGCAGCCAGCGCAGCATCATCTCGACCTCGGTCCGCTGCGTGCTCACGACGGCCGCAGCCAGCGTCCGCAGCTCCTCCGTGGTCGCCTTCTCCGCCCCCACCTCGGCGATCTCGATCCCCTGCCGGTGGTGCTGGACCATCATCTGGACGAACATCACGTCGTCGGCGTCCACCGGATCCTCCGCGGGCGCGGCGGACCCGCAGGCCGCCACCAGCAGCAGCCCCAGGGCGACGAGCCACCCTGCCACTCCGTCATGTGTCCGGGTCCGACGCACCGGCGCCCCCTGCATTCGGGAAAGAAACCTTCCTAAGGCTTGGGCATGTCCTCCCGGTACGTCAAGGAAAGCGGCAGCCCTCGGCCCTCCAGTCCGCCGAACGCGCCTGCCCGCCGAACGCGCCTGCCCCGCTGATACGCGCCCAGGCATGTGCTTGAAGGCCACAAGGGGCACGCGGGCCGGGCGCCGCCGGCCCGCTCAGTGCAGCGGGACCGTGTTCCACGGGCTGTCGGGGGCGGTCAGCAGGGCGCGGTGGGCGTCCAGGACCGTGGTGTACCAGTCGCCGAACGTCTCCTGGTCGAAGTGCAGGCACCGGCCCAGCACGTAGCCGGCCGAGAACTCCGGCCACGAGCCGTACACGGCCTGCACCGCCTTGCCCGCCCGTTCGACGGCGGCGTGCAACTCCTGTTCGGTGGCGTACCGGGCGCCGCGGCCCCAGCGGGCCACCATCGTGGCGCGGCCCAGGTCCCACGCGGCGACGGTGCGCACGTACCCGTCGGGCGGCAGGAGGCCGTCGGCGCGGAAGCGCGACTCGTACCGCATGATCTTGCCGACGAGTCCGCGCAGGCCGACTCCCAGGTCTTCCAGTTCCTCGCCGGAGACCTCGTCCTTGAGCTGTTCGCGGATGCTCTGCTCGACGCAGTCGCGCCACACCACCGGGTCGACGCGCCGGTCGCCCAGTTGCCGGGCGAGCCAGAGCCGGGCGCCGAGCACGTACTCCCACACCCACGGGCTCAGTTCGGCGGCGAGGAGGCGTTCGGTGGTCTCCAGCCAGCCGTCGTGGTCCTGGATCCCCCAGCTCCCGGCCAGCCGCCCGACCTCGCCGCTGTAGCCGGCGCCGTGCCAGTCCAGGGTGTTCCAGGCGTCGCCGTTGCCGTAGCACAGGTGGGCTCCGCAGGCGAGGCCGCGCAGCAGGCCCTCGTCCTCCGGCGTGCCGGTGCGGCGGGTCTCGATGCGGTCGCAGGTGCCGTCCGGCTCGAACAGTTCGTCGTGCAGGGCGAGCCAGGTGTCCCACTCGTCCTCGGTCGCCAGGAACGCCCTGGCGCACGGCGTCGCCCCGTTCACCAGGAGGACGTGCACGTCGTCCGGCCACAGCGCGACCAGTCCCCGCAACGTGACGAACTCGTACACCACGTCGGGGTGCGGGCGGGGCAGCACTCCGGCCGTGTACGCCTGCACGAGCCTGCGCCCGTCGGGCAGTGTCGTCACGTGCAGCGGCGCCGACCCGTCGCCGCCCCGGGCCTCGTCCAGCGCGACCGGCCGGTAGAGCCCTTCGGCGGCGATGATGCGCAGGTAGGCCAGGTGGGCCTCGTCGCCGCCGTCGCGGCACAGTTCGTAGAGCCGCTGTTCCCGGAGCGCGGGCGCGAGCCACCGTCCCCCTTCGGGCGGTTCCTCCAGGTACGGGAGTGCCTCGTCATGCGTCTCGTCCTCGGGAAGCATGGGCGCAATATAGCGACTTAATGGATCATGTGAGGAGGCCCGGCACGGGAGTTCACATGCCGGGCCTCCGGCCTTCTCAGGAACGGTCGACCGTCTCGCAGGCCACCGGGGCGTCGGCCGCGTCGGCCAGCGCGGTGTCCGCGCCGCCGCCGCAGTCGATCAGGGTGTCCTTGGTGCCCTGGACGTCGACGGCGTCGATCACGTCGGCGCCGCCCCGGCCTTCGAGCGTGTCCGCGCCCTGGTCGCCGTCCAGCACGTCGGCGCCGGACGAGCCGATCAGCGTGTCGGCGCGGACGGTGCCGCGGATGACCTCCACGTCGAGCGTGACATCGTCGCCGTCGAGGCCGATCCGGCCGTCGGGCTGCGCGCTGTCGTTCTTGGTCACCTTCACGGCGGCGCCGCTGGAGCCGTAGTCGACGGTGTCGGTGCCGTCGCCGCCCCGGTAGGTGAGGCCGGTGCCCCGCGACCCCCGGCCGGCCTGGAAGACGTCGGCGCCCGGCCCTCCGTCCACGGCGCCCACCAGGCCGACCAGCGACGAGAAGCGGTCGTCGCCGCGGCCGAGCCGGGCGTTGACCGTGGTCACGCCGGTGCCGCAGTTGACCTCGTTCGCCGAGACCTGGGTGCAGCCCGTGCCGGCGATCACGCCCCCGAACACGTGCAGCCGGCCGCTCACCTCCTGAAGGGTCAGGTTGTCGTGCCGGGTGACGTCGGGCGCCGTGATGGTCACGGTGGCGCCGCTCCTGGTGACGGCAGGCTCGCCGAGGGCGGCGTGGCCGGCGGCGGGCGCCGCCGCCAGCACGCCGGCGGCCAGGCCGCCGAGCAGCGACACGCGGAGCACGCCGTGCTTGATGCTGTTCATTGGTTCTCCCCGTAAGAGATCTTTCGGCGGCGCTCAGCGAGCACCGCTCACGTTCGTCCCCTACGGTGCATCAGCTTCCTGCTCAGCACCGTGCATAAGTCCACGTATCAAGCCTTATCGGGAAAAGTGCACACTCGATCTCCATTTGACAGGAAAAACTGTCCAATGGTTCCATCGGCTCATGGCCGCCACCCAGATATCGCTCATGGACGAGCCCGAGCGCCTGCGCGTCGCCCTGACGCCCATCCGCCGACAGCTCCTCGCCCGCCTCCGCGAGCCGGCCTCGGCGGTCCAGCTCGCCGCCGAGCTCGGCCGGCCGCGTCAGCGGGTCGGCTACCACCTGAAGGTGCTGGAGCAGGAAGGGCTGATCGAGCTCGTCGAGGAGCGCCGCCGTCGCGGCTGCGTCGAGCGGGTCATGCGCGCCACCGCCAAGGCCTTCCTCGTCGACCCCGACGTGCTCGCCGCCCCCGGCCAGGTCGACGCCGACTTCACCCGCATCGCCGACCGGCACGCCGCAGAGCACCTGGTCGAGGTCGCCGCGGGCACCGTCCGCGAGGTCACCCGGATGGCCGCCGAGGCTGACCGGCAGGGCGTCCGCCTGCTGACCTTCACGCTGGAGGCCGACGTGCGCTTCGCCGAGCCGGGCGACGTGCACCGCTTCACCGACGAGCTCGCCGAGGCCGTCTCACGCCTCGCGGCCCGCTACGACACCGCCGGTGGCAGGCCCTACCGCCTCACCGCCGGCGGCCACCCCGCCCCGCGCAAGGAGCGGGGCGAGTGACTCTCCCACCTCACCCCCTGGAGGAGTTTCGATGACGGACGAGCGGTTCACCGTGGAGGTCACCATCTCCGCACCGGTCGAGGAGGTGTGGCGGGCGCTGCGCGACCCGGAGCAGATCCGGCGCTGGCACGGCTGGCACTTCGACGGCCTCGACAAGGAGATCGAGCTCATCTACGCCGAGCACGTCACCGAGTCCCCCGAGGAACACTGGGTGGAGGTCCAGGGCGGTGACAGGTTCGAGCTGGCCGACGCCGGCGAGGGCCGCACCCTCCTGCGCATGACCCGCGCCCCGCTCAGCGGTGACACCGAGTGGGACGCCTACTACGACGACGTCAACGAGGGCTGGGTCACCTTCGTCCACCAGCTCAAGTTCGCCCTGGAGCGCCACCCGGGCGCCGACCGGCGCACCGTCTTCCTCTCGGGACCCGGCGCCACCCCGCCCCTGACGGCCGCCGGCCTGGACGCGCTCGCCGGCCTCGCCCCCGGCGCCCCGTACGAGCACGCCGCCCCCACCGGCGAGCCCCTCGCGGGCACGGTCTGGTACCGCACGGATCGCCAGCTCGGCCTCACCGTCGACGGCTGGGGCGACGGCCTGCTCGTGCTCACCCACACCCCGCCCGTCGCGGTCCATCCCGAGGGCGGCGCCATGATGGTGCTGACCACGTACGGGCAGTCGGACGAGGAGTTCGCGGCCCTGGAGGCGCGCTGGAACGCCTGGTGGTCCCAGGCCGTCCCGGCGGCCTGACCACGCCGGACGCGGAAACTGTCGGCGCCCGCTGCCAGACTGCGCGGGTGCCGACACCCGACCTCGCTCCCATCTCGACGTTCTGGGACTCCTCCGCCGACGCCTTCGACCAGGAGCCCGACCACGGTCTGCGCAGCCCGCAGGTCCGCGCCGCCTGGTGGCTCAGGCTCACCCAGTGGCTGCCCAGCGGCGCCTCCGACATCCTCGACCTGGGCTGCGGCACGGGCTCGCTGATGCTGCTGCTCGCCCAGCAGGGCCACCGCCCCACCGGTGTCGACCTCTCGCCGCGCATGATCGACCAGGCCGCCCGCAAGCTCGGGGAGGCGGGTCTCAGCGCGCCCCTGCTGCTCGGGGACGCCGGAGACCCTCCGGTGGCGGCCGGGGCCAGGTTCGACGCGGTTCTCGTACGCCATCTGCTGTGGACCCTGCCCGCGCCCGAGGAGGCGCTCCGCCGCTGGCTGGCGCTGCTCCGGCCGGGCGGCCGGCTGGTGCTGGTCGAGGGCCGCTGGACCGCTCCCGGAGACCCGCCCTACGCGGCGGCCGCGCCTCCGCTGCCCTGGCTCGGCGGCGTGCCCGCCGAGCGGCTGACCGCGGCGCTCGCGCCGATGGCCCGGGTGGTCCACCACGAGCGGCTCACCGACCCGGCGCTCTGGGGCCGGCCGGTCACCGACGAGCGCTACGTCCTGATCGCGCGCCCCTCGCCGGAGCAAGAGCAGCAGCAGGAGCGGCCGGTCGCACCGGGCGCATCTCCCGCCGCGTAGCCGGGTCGGCCTCATGATGCGGCCGGGCGGAGCAGGCGCTTGGCCTCGTCGTGGTGGCCGGCCATCTCGCGCAGCGTCTCGCCCGTCGCCTTCAGCACCGACAGGCGGGCGCCCGGGTTGTCGCGCAGGGCGCGCGCGACGGCCTTGACCATGCCGCCCATCGCCAGCGTCTCGCGCGGGTCCCGGATCCTGGAGTAGACCTCGAGGATCCGGCGCACCCCGTACGGCGCGTCGGTCAGCCCGCGCAGCAGCTCGATCTGCACGTACGCGAGCCCGTCGCCGCGCCCGAGCAGGTTCGTCCAGTGGTACATGATCAGGCACTGCCGGTCGCGTGACCGTTCCCAGGCGGCCGTGGCCTCGTCGAGGGCCGCGGGGTCGTCCACCACGCCGGCGACCCGCTCGCCCAGCAGCCTCCCGAACCTCAGCGCGTCGCGGATGCCCTGCGCCGTGACCGGGTCCTTGAAGTGGCCCGCGTCGCCGACCAGCGCCCAGCCGGGGCCCGCCGACCTGCGGAAGAACGACGGGTGCGACACCGAGCTGACGATCTTCGTCGCCCTGGTGCACCCCTCCAGGCGCTTGGCCAGCCCCGGCACCAGCCCGACGGTACGAGTGAACTCCGCCTCCAGGTCTCCCCGGAAGTCCGCGGCCCGCTCGGCCGGCGGCATCAGCAGCACCATCGACATCCCGCCGTCGCACGGGAAGGCGTTGCCCAGCTCCCGCCCGGTCAGCCACATGGCGGCGGTCGAGCGCCACTCCTCGCGCGGGTCCTCGTAGTACGCGTAGTAGCAGGCCCGGCCGTTGGCGTGGGACAGCCGGGGCTGGTCGGCGCCGACCAGGCGGGCGACGGTCGAGCGGCGGCCGTCCGCGCCGACGACCAGGCCGGCGCGGATCTCGTACTCCTTGCCGCCGCGCTCGCTGACCTTGACGCCCACCGCCCGGCCTGCCTCCCACAGGAGGTCGGTGACGCGGTGGCCCTCCCTGACCTCGGCGCCGGCCGCGCGGGCCGTGTCGACGAGTGCCGCGTCCAGCCCGGCCCGCCGCACGCACAGGCCGTAGTCGATGCCGTCGATCGCGGTGTAGCCGCCGGAGGCGGCGTGTCCGGGGCCGCCGACGAAGGAGCGGGGGAGCTTCGGCGCGCCGATCTTCTCGACACGTTCCAGGGCGCCGGTCCTGGCCAGCTCGGCGACGCCCGAGGCGAAGAGCAGGTGGGTGGAGACCGTGGTCGACGGGAACCGCGCCGGGTCCAGCGCGATCACCTTGACCCCACGCCGGGCCAGCGCGGCCGCGGTGGCGGAACCCGCGCACCGCGCTCCGGCGATGACGACGTCTGCGTGCTCTGGCATCGGGGCCTCCTGGCGCGCTAACCGACTCTAGTGTCGGTTTTATGCCTCCGAGAGGCGCGGCGTCAACGGGTCGGGGGTAGGCTGCCGGGCATGGCGATCCAGGAGCCGAAGAAGCGCATGCGGGGCTCGGCCCGTCGGGCCCGCATCACCGAGTCGGCCCTGGAGGTCTTCGCCGCCCGCGGCTACCACGCCACCGCCATGGAGGAGATCGCGGCCGCGGCCGGGGTCACCCGCTCGGTGCTCTACGACCACTTCCCGTCCAAGAAGGTCCTGCTGATCACGGTCCTGCAGGAGCAGAACGCGCGACTGGTGGAGCACATCGGCGCCCGCATCACCGGCAGCGGCTCGCCGGGCCGGCGGCTGCGGGCCACGCTCGACGCCTACTTCAGCTTCTCCGAGGACTGGCCGGACGCCCGCCGCCTGCTGTTCGACCACACCGACGAGGACGACCCGGAGATCAAGGCGGTGCGCTGGGGCATCCGCGAGACCCGCACCCGCTCGGTCGCCGTGATGCTCGGGCGCGACCTGCGCAACCTGGGCCTCGACCCCGACAGTGACACCGCCCACGCCGTGGTCGAGCTGCTCATCTCCGGCACCGACGGTCTCGCCCAGTGGTGGGCCAGGAATCCGTCGATGCCGCGCGACGGACTCGTCGAGGCCGCCATGCTCGTGCTGTGGAACGGTCTCTCCCAGACGCCTGGGCGCACATCTGCGTCTTGACAGAAGTGATCCGCAGGTTCATCGTCTCGCCTAGCTGAACCAACAGCCGTGTCGGTTAGCTAATGGTGAGCGGAGGCCACCCCCATGGCAGACCAGGAAGTCCAGGACAAGGGTCAGGGCGGGATCGACCGACGAAGGTTCGTCACCGGCGCACTGGCCACCGCCGCGGGTGCGGCGACCGGCCCGCTGTGGGGCGTGGAAGGTGCCAGAGCCGCCGCCCCCTCCCTTCTCAAGGCGAGCGTCACCGGCCGCAGGGTGGCGGTCTTCGGCGCCGGCATGGGCGGCCTGAGCACCGCCCACGAGCTGGCCGAGCGCGGCTTCCAGGTCACCGTGTACGAGCGCAAGGTGCTCGGCGGCAAGTCCAGGAGCATCCCCGTTCCCGGCACCGCCACCGGGGGGCGCAAGGACCTGCCCGGCGAGCACGGCTTCCGGTTCTTCCCCGGCTTCTACCAGAACCTGCCGGACACGATGAGCCGCATCCCGTTCGGCTCCGGCACCGTCCGCGACAACCTGGTCGCCGCCAGCCTCACGGCCATCGCCTACCGCCAGAAGATGCTGCGCGTCCCCATCCCCAGCGAGCTGGACGGCGGGCTCACCCCGGAGGTCATCCAGGACTTCTTACGCAGCGCGCTCGTGGCGGGCACCACCATCCCGCTCACCCAGGTCAACTTCTTCCTGTCGAAGATGATCACGTTCATCACCAGCGGCCCCCGCCGGAAGCTGGGCCAGTGGGAGAACATGAGCTTCTCCGACTTCACCAAGTCCGACAACATGTCGGTCGAGTACCGCGAGCTGCTGACCAGGATGTTCACCGCCTCCCTGGTGGCCGCCCAGCCCGACCGGGCCAACACCCGCACGATCGCGATGATGTTCGAGGCGCTCCTCTACAGCGCCCTCGGGCTCGGCCCGTACGGCCCGCCCGACCAGGTGCTCAACGGCCCGTCCAACGACGTGTGGATCGACCCCTGGCTCAACTATCTGAGAGGGCTCGGCGTCCAGTTCAAGGTCGGCTGGACGGCCACCGGATTCGACTACAGCGGCGGCCGGATCACCGGCGCCCGGGTGACCGACCCCACCGGCGCGGCCGGCACCGTGACCGCCGACCACTACGTGGCCGCGATGCCCGTCGAGCGCCTCACGCCCATCCTGTCGAGCGCGATGAAGTCCGCCGACCCCCAGCTGGCCAGGCTGAGCCATCTGGAGACCGACTGGATGAACGGCGTCATGATCTACCTCAAGGAGCCCAGGCCGATCGTCGACGGCCACATGGTCTACGCCGGCACCCCGTGGGCGCTCACCTCCATCAGCCAGGCGCAGTTCTGGGCGACCGACTTCCCCGCCACCTACGGCGACGGCGTGGCGAAGGACTGCCTGTCGCTCGACCTGTCGGACTGGAACTCGCCGGGCATCCTGTTCGGCAAGACCGCCAAGCAGTGCACCCGCCAGCAGATCGTCCAGGAGGTGCTGGCCCAGGTCCGCGCCGTCACCCCCAACGGCGCCCAGTTGCTGCCGGACTCGCTGGTCCACAGCTGGTTCGTCGACCCCGCCATCACCGGTGAGGGCACCCCGTCGGTGGCCAACGACGAACCCCTGCTCATCAACTCGCCCAGCTCGTGGGCGAACCGCCCCGAGGCCACGACCAGGATCCCGAACTTCTACCTGGCCGCCGACTACGTCCGCAACAACATCAACCTGGCGACCATGGAGGGCGGCAACGAGGCGGGCCGCACCACGGCCAACGCCATCCTCGACGCCGCCGGCTCCTCCGCCACCAAGGCCAAGCTGTACGACCTGTACCTGCCGCGCGAGTTCAAGTCGCTCTACGACCTGGACGACATCCGCTACCAGCTCGGCCTGCCGAACAAGTTCGACATCCTCGCCCCGTACTGGCCGTGACGCCCCGGTTCCGAGCTTCCGTACGGGACGTCCCGTACGGAAGCTCGGCCGTTCTCGGCGCGCAGGCGGTCGCCGAAGGCGGATGATCGGCCCGTCCCAGGCCCCTCGCCAGGGGCGGAGTGTCACCGATACCACAAACTTGGACTCTTCCTTTACTTGTATCGTTCGTGTTTAGCACGGTAGGTTGGCCGGACATGAGCGCGCCCAAGACCACCGCCGAGGAGCTGCGAGGGGTCGGCCTGAGAGTCACGGCCGCCCGCGTCGCACTGCTCGAGACCGTCCGGGACGGTGACCATCTCGACGTCGAGACCATCGCCTCCGGGGTGCGCGATCGCGTCGGCCACATCTCCCTCCAGGCCGTGTACGAAGCCCTGCACGCGCTCACCGCGGCGGGGCTCGTACGGCGCATCGAACCGGCCGGCAGCGCGGCCCGGTTCGAGGGGCGCGTGGGTGACAACCACCACCACATCGTGTGCCGGTCGTGCGGCGCCGTCGCGGACGTCGACTGCGTGACCGGCCATGCGCCTTGCCTGAACGCGTCCGACGACCACGGTTTCGCCGTCGACGAGGCCGAGGTCATCTTCTGGGGCCTGTGCCCCGACTGTTCCACCGCCTGATCCGAAGGACTCCCATGACCGAGAACCATGATGCGATCGTCACCGACTCCAAGCCGGAGAGCGAAGGCGGCGGCTGCCCGGTCGCGCATCGCGCTCCGCACCCGACCCAGGGCGGCGGCAACCGCCAGTGGTGGCCGGAGCGGCTCAACCTGAAAATCCTCGCCAAGAACCCGGCCGTCGCCAACCCCATGGGCGACGACTTCGACTACGCCGCGGAGTTCCAGAGCCTCGACCTCCCGGCCGTGAAGCGTGACATCGCCGAGCTGCTGACGACCTCGCAGGACTGGTGGCCCGCCGACTTCGGCCACTACGGCCCGTTCATGGTCCGCATGGCCTGGCACAGCGCCGGCACCTACCGCATCAGCGACGGCCGCGGCGGCGCCGGGGCCGGCCAGCAGCGCTTCGCCCCGCTCAACAGCTGGCCCGACAACGCCAACCTCGACAAGGCCCGCCGCCTGCTGTGGCCGATCAAGAAGAAGTACGGCAGGAAGCTGTCGTGGGCCGACCTGATGGTCCTCGCCGGCAACGTGGCCCTGGAGTCGATGGGCTTCAAGACCTTCGGCTTCGCCGGCGGCCGCGAGGACGTCTGGGAGCCCGAGGAGGATGTCTACTGGGGTCCCGAGTCCACCTGGCTGGCCGACGAGCGCTACACCGGCGACCGCGAGCTGGAGAACCCGCTCGGCGCGGTCCAGATGGGCCTCATCTACGTCAACCCGGAGGGCCCCAACGGCAACCCGGACCCGCTCGCCGCGGCCCGCGACATCCGTGAGACGTTCCGCCGGATGGCCATGAACGACGAGGAGACCGTCGCCCTGATCGCGGGCGGCCACACCTTCGGCAAGACCCACGGCGCCGGCCCGGCCGACCACGTCGGCCCCGACCCCGAGGCCGCCCCGATCGAGCAGCAGGGCCTGGGCTGGAAGAGCACCTACGGCAGCGGCAAGGGCGGCGACACGATCACCAGCGGCCTGGAGGTCACCTGGACCTCCACGCCGACGAAGTGGAGCACCAACTTCTTCTGGAACCTGTTCGGCTACGAGTGGGAGCTGACCAAGAGCCCGGCCGGCGCCCACCAGTGGCGGCCCAAGCACGGCGCCGGCGAGGGTTCGATCCCCGACGCCCACGACCCGTCGAAGCGTCACGCGCCGTCCATGCTGACCACCGACATCGCGCTGCGCGAGGACCCGATCTACGGCCCGATCTCGCGGCGGTTCTACGAGAACCCCGACGAGTTCGCCGACGCCTTCGCCCGTGCCTGGTTCAAGCTGACCCACCGCGACATGGGCCCGGTCTGCCGCTACCTCGGCCCGGAGGTCCCGACCGAGACGCTGCTGTGGCAGGACCCGCTGCCCGAGGTGACGTACGAGCTGATCGACGACGGCGACGTCGCCGCGCTCAAGGCGCAGATCCTCGCCTCCGGCCTGTCGGTCTCCGAGCTGGTGTCCACCGCGTGGGCGTCGGCCTCCTCCTTCCGCGGCAGCGACAAGCGCGGCGGCGCCAACGGCGCCCGCATCCGCCTGCAGCCGCAGATCGGCTGGGAGGTCAACGACCCCGACCGGCTCGCCACGGTGCTCGGCACGCTGGAGGGCATCCAGCAGGGCTACAACGGCTCCCAGACCGGCGGCAAGCAGGTCTCGCTCGCCGACGTGATCGTGCTCGCCGGCTGCGCCGCCGTCGAGAAGGCCGCCAAGGACGCCGGCTTCGACGTCCAGGTGCCCTTCACGCCGGGCCGCGTGGACGCCTCGCAGGAGCAGACGGACGTCGAGTCGTTCGCCGCCCTGGAGCCGAGCGCCGACGGGTTCCGCAACTACCTGGGCAAGGGCAACAAGCTGCCGGCCGAGTACCTCCTGCTCGACCGGGCCAACCTGCTCACGCTGAGCGCCCCCGAGATGACCGTCCTGATCGGCGGCCTGCGCGTCCTGGGCGCCAACAGCCAGCAGTCGCAGCTGGGCGTCCTCACCACCACCCCGGGCAAGCTGACGAACGACTTCTTCGTCAACCTGCTCGACCTGGGCACGACCTGGGAGCCGGTGGCCGGTGACGACAACACCTTCGAGGCCCGTGACGCCGCCACCGGCGAGATCAAGTGGACCGGCAGCCGCGTCGACCTGGTCTTCGGCTCGAACTCCGAGCTGCGCGCGCTCGCCGAGGTGTACGCGTGCGACGACGCCAAGGAGAAGTTCGTGACGGAGTTCGTCGCGGCGTGGAACAAGGTCATGAACCTCGACCGGTTCGACCTGGCCTGATCCCCCGACGGCCGGGCCGGCCCCCGCACGGGGACCGGCCCGGCCGTTCACCGTCCGCTGAAGAAGACGCCGGTGCACCCCGGCCACGCGCTCCGGGACCAGCACGGCGAGTCGCGGTGAGACCAGGGCGCCCGCGTCGTTGCCGTGGACGCCGTAGCGCTCGTACCCCAGCCGGTCCATCAGCTCCGCCCACGTGCGCGCCACCCGCTCCATGCTCCACGGCCGCTCGTCCGCGGGCTCGGGGAACGGGGAGAACCCGAACCCCGGCAGTGAGGGGGCGATCACGTGGAAGGTCTCCGACAGCGGGCCGAGCAGTTCGGCGAACTCCACGACCGAGCTCGGCCAGCTGTGCGTGATGAGCAGCGGGAGCGCGCCCGGGTTCGCGGACCGGACGTGGAAGAAGTGCACGGTCTGCCCGTCGATCTCGGTGGTGAACTGCGGGAACCGGTTCAGCCGCGCCTCCTGGGCACGCCAGTCGAACTCCTCGGCCCAGTAGCCGACCAGGTCCTTCAGGTACGCGACCGGCACCCCCCGGCTCCACTCGGCGCCCGGCAGACGGCTGGGCCAGCGGGTGCGGACCAGCCGGTCACGCAGATCGTCCACCTCGGCATGCGGGATCTCGATACGGAACGGCCGGATATCTGTTTCGTGCGTCATGGACGGCACGGTAGGACCCCATGCGGCACGGATCGTTCCGCAAGGGACGCCGGCCTCGATCAGAACGGTCGGCGTCAGCCTCCGGCCGTGCGCTCGCGCTCGTACGCGGCGTTGATGCGCAGCGCCTCGGCGAGCTGGTCCTCCAGGATGATGATGCGGCAGGCGGCTTCCACGGGCGTGCCCTGGTCGACGAGTTCGCGAGCGCGGGCGGCCAGGCGGAGCTGGTAGCGGGAGTAGCGGCGGTGACCGCCGCTGGAACGCTTGGGCTCGATCAGCTTGGCGGCGCCCAGGGCCCGCAGGAAGGTCGGGGTCACCCCGAGCATCTCGGCGGCGGCGCCCATGCTGTAGGCGGGGTAGTCCTCGTCCTCGAACCGGTCCTCGAATCGGTCCTCAGCCGGGGCGCTGTCAGTGGCGCCGCCCGCGGTCGAGGCGGGGCGGACGCCGGTGGTGCGGGCTCGATGCATAGAGGCCTTTCATCATGCGAACAGGGGCCCCGGCGCCCCGGGGGGCGGGGGGGCCCCCCCCCCCACGGCCGTGAGGGGCCGCCGCGCACGGAACGCCCGGCCCGTTGACGAGGCGCGG
>NZ_JAPNNL010000117.1 GCF_027620315.1 Nonomuraea corallina
CGGTGCTGCGCCTGGCCGAGGAGCGCGGGCTCACCTCCGGCGAGATCGCCTCCAGGGGCGCGGCCCTGCGCGACCTGGACCGGGCCGTACGGCGCGCGATCGTCGCAGCCCACCACGCCATCTTCGAGCCGGTCGGCAACCCTTGAGCGGTCAGGCCAGGCCGTTGCGGACGGCGTAGAGGGCGGCCTGGGTGCGGTCCTGCACGCCGAGCTTCATCAGCACGTTGGACACATGGGTCTTGACCGTCTTCTCGGCGACCGCGAGGCTGCGGGCGATCTCCCGGTTGGACCGGCCGGCGGCGATCAGCCTGAGCACCTCGCGCTCCCGGTCGGTCAGCGGCACGGGTGAGGCCCCGGCGGGCGCCCCGCCGTCGCCCGCGAGCATCGCCTCGGCCGCCTCCGGCGCGAGCAGCACCTGCCCGCCGTGCACGGCCCGCACCGCGCGCACCAGCGCGACGGGGTCGACGTCCTTGTAGAGGAAGCCGGACGCGCCCGCCCGCATCGCGGGGCTCACGTCGGCCTTGTCGCCCACCGAGGTCAGCACCAGCACCCGGGTGGCGGCGCCGGTCAGCTCGCCGAGCGTGCCGAGCCCGTCGAGCACCGGCATCCTCAGGTCGAGCAGCAGCACGTCGGGCGCGAGCTCGCGGACCAGCTCGACGGCCCGCGCGCCGTCGCCCGCCTCGCCCACGACCGTGATGTCGTCCTGCAGGTCGAGGAAGGTCCGCAGCCCCTGCCGCACCACCGGATGATCGTCGGCGATCAGCACCCGGATCACACGCCCACCTCCACGCGCACGGTCGTCCCCTCGCCGGGCGCGGAGCTGACGGCCATCCGCCCGCCGACCGACTCCGCCCGTTCCTTCATCGACACCAGCCCGAGCCCGCGCGACAGGCTCGGCTCGAACCCCGTGCCGTCGTCCTCCACGGCCAGGACCAGAGTGCCGCCCGCGTACGACAGCCGCACGGCCACCCGGCGGGCCTCCGCGTGGCGCAGCGCGTTGTGCAGCGCCTCCTGGGCCACCCTGAACACGGCCACCTCCACCGCGGACGTCAGCGGCGGCAGCGCGTCCGCCTCGAACGCGACCCGCGCGGGCTGCAGGCGGTCGAGCATCCGCACGTGCTTGCGGAGCGTCTCGGCCAGCCCGTGACGGTCGAGCTCGGCGGGCCGCAGCTCGACGATCACCGCGCGCAGCTCGCCCAGCGCCTCCCCCGCCAGCCGCTGCACCCGCTCCAGCTCGGCCGCCGCCCTGCCGGGGGCCGACTCGATCAGGGCGCCGGCGGCCTGCGCGCTCAACCTCAGCGCGAACAGCTTCTGGGTGACGGCGTCGTGCAGCTCGCGGGCCACCCGGTGGCGCTCCTCCAGCATGGCCAGCTCGCGGCCCCGCTCGTACAGCCGGGCGTTGGCCAGCGCGATCGCGGCGTGCGCCGCGAACACCTGGAGCAGGTCCTGGTCGGCCCCGGTGAAGCCGTCGCCGGTGCGCTTGTTGGCCAGGAAGATGATGCCGAGGACCTCGCCGCCGTCGGTGATCGGGACGCCGAGGAAGTCCTTCATCACCGGGTGCGCCTTCGGCCAGTACTCGAACCGGGGGTCGGCGCGCAGGTCGGACAGGCGCACCGGGGCTCCCTCGCGGAGCATCGCGCCCAGCATGCCGTGCTGGCGCGGGATGGGCCCGATCGCCTCCCACTGCCTGTCGGTGATGCCCTCGGCGACGAACTCCGCGAACGAGCCGTCGTCGTCGGGCACGCCCAGCGCGGCGTAGCGGGCGTCGAGCAGCCGCTGCGCCGAACGTACGATCACCTGCAGCACCTCGCGCACCGACAGGTGGCGAGTGACCGCGAGGACCGCCGAGCTCACCGCCTGGAGGATCTCGTCGCGTTCCGCCGTCACGGCCTCACTCTACTGACGGCGCGCCCCGGGAACCGGCCGGCGGCGGGGTCCTAGGACGATGGGCCCAGGCGGGGCCAGGACCGCGGTCCGATGCGCGCGCGCCGCCGCGCTCCTACCGTCGCGACCATGACGAACACCGCACTCATCACCGGCGCCTCCCGCGGACTCGGCCTCGCGCTCGCGCGCTCACTGGCCGAGGCCGGCTGGGACCTGGTGCTCACCGCGCGCGGCGCCGACGAGCTGACACAGGCCGCGTCCGAGCTGGGCGCCACCGCCATCCCCGGCGACGTGACCGAGCCCGCGCACGTGCGGCGCCTCGCGGACGCCGTGCCCTGGCTGGACCTCCTGGTCAACAACGCCAGCGGGCTCGGGGCCACGCCGCTGCCGCGGCTGGCCGCCTACCCGCTGGACACGTTCCGGCACCTGCTGGAGACGAACGTCACCGCGCCGCTGGCGCTCATCCAGGCCACGCTCCCGGCGCTGCGCGCCCGGCGCGGCGCCGTCGTCAACGTCACCTCCGACGCCGCCACCGGCGCGTACGAGGGATGGGGCGGGTACGGGGCCACCAAGGCGGCGCTGGAGCAGATCTCGAACGTGCTCGCGGCCGAGGAGCCCGACCTGGCGGTCTGGTGGGCCGACCCGGGCGAGATGGACACCCGGATGCTGGCCGACGCCGTCGGCGCGGACGAGGCCGCCGCCGCCACCGACCCGGCCAAGGTCGCCGCCGCCCTGCACGACCTCGTCCGCTCCCGTCCGGCCAGCGGCCGGGTGAGCCTCCAATGACCGCCGCGCTCGACTTCGCCCTGCCGCCCGCGCTGTCCGCCCAGGAGCCGCCCGAGGCGCGCGGCCTCGCCAGGGACGGGGTCCGCCTGCTGGTCTCGGCGGGCGACAGGGAACCGGCGCACCACCGCTTCACCGACCTGCCCGCCCTGCTCGAACCGGGCGACCTGATCGTGGTCAACAACTCGGCGACGCTCCCCGCCGCCGTGCGGCTGGACCGGCTCGCGGTCCACTTCTCCACCGCCCGGCCCGACGGCTCCTGGCTGGTCGAGCTGCGCCGCCGTACGGCCACCGCCAGCGAGCCGTACGACGGCGGCGCGCCCGGCGAGTGGCTGCCGCTGCCGGGACGGGCCACGCTGCGCCTCCTCGGCCGCGAGACCCCCCGCCTGTGGCGGGCCGAGCTCGACCGGGACGTGGAGACGTACCTGCGCGGGCACGGGGTCCCCATCCGGTACTCCTACGTGACCAGGGACTGGCCGATCGAGGCGTACCAGACCGTGTTCGCGACCGTGCCGGGCAGCGCGGAGATGCCCAGCGCCGCGCGGCCGTTCACCCCGGAGCTGGTCACGGCGCTGGTGGCGCGCGGCGTCGGCGTCGCGCCGATCACCCTGCACACGGGGGTGGCCTCGCCGGAGAAGGACGAGCCGCCGTACGCGGAGCGCTACGCGGTCCCGGAGAGCACGGCCCGCCTGGTGGACCTGGCGCTCACCGGCGGCGCCCGGGTGGTCGCCGCCGGGACCACCGTGGTGCGCGCGCTGGAGACCGCCGCCGCCGGCGGCCGGGTGACCGCGTCCGAGGGCTGGACCGGCCACGTCGTGACGCCCGCCACGGGGGTGCGGGCCGTCACGGGGCTCATCACCGGCCTGCACGAACCGCGCTCCAGCCACCTGATGATGCTGGCCGCCATCGCCGGCGAGCGTCCGCTCCGCGCCGCGTACGAGGCGGCGCTGCGTGAGGGGTACCTGTGGCACGAGTTCGGCGACGCCCACCTGATCGTGCGGAGCTAATTGCGGGCCTGCGGCGCGGGCATCCGAGCGAGCGCAGTACCGTGACTGAATGTGGACCAGCGCACCCTCCTGATCACCTTCAACGGCCCGGACCGGCCAGGCGTGACCTCGCGCCTGTTCAGCGTCCTGTCGGGCTTCCCCGTGACCGTGGCCGACATCGAGCAGGTCGTCATCCGGGGCCGGCTCACGCTCGGCGTCCTGGTCGCCTACGCCGGAGGGCCGTCCACCGGCACCGGCAGCACGCTCGGCGCCATGTGGACCGCCGTCGAGCGCACCGCCGAGGACCTCGGCATGGAGGTGGAGCTGTCCACCGGCTCCCTGGCCAAGGAGCGCCGCCGCCGCGGCCGCCTGTCGGTCAGCGTGCTCGGCGCCACGCTCCAGCCCGCCGCCATCGCCGGCATCGCCGGCCGCATCGCCGCCGCCGGGGCCAACATCGACCGCATCGAGCGGCTCGCCCAGTGGCCGGTCACCTGCATCGAGCTGTCCGTCTCCGGCGCCAACCCGGACGAGCTGCGCGTCCAGCTCGCCGCCGAGGCCGCCGCCCAGCAGGTGGACGTGGCCGTGCAGCGCACCGGGCTGTCCCGGCGGGCCAAGCGGCTCATCGTGATGGACGTCGACTCCACGCTCATCCAGGGTGAGGTGATCGAGCTGCTGGCCGAGCACGCCGGCTGCCTCGACGAGGTCGCCAGGGTCACCGAGGAGGCCATGCGCGGCGAGCTCGACTTCGCCGAGTCGCTGCGCCGCCGGGTCGCCCTGCTCGAAGGGCTGCCCGCCGAGGTGTTCGAGCAGGTGCGCGAGGCGGTCGTGCTCACCCCCGGCGCCCGCACGCTCGTGCGTACGCTCAAGCGGCTCGACTACCGCTTCGCCATCGTCAGCGGCGGCTTCACCCAGATCACCGACGCGCTCGTCGAGGATCTCGGCATCGACTACTCGGCGGCCAACGTGCTGGAGGTCGTCGACGGCAGGCTGACCGGGCGGCTCGTCGGCGAGATCGTCGACCGGCCCGGCAAGGCGCGGGCGCTGGAGCGGTTCGCCCGCGAGGCGGGGCTGCCGATCAGCCAGACCGTGGCCATCGGCGACGGGGCCAACGACCTCGACATGATCGCCGCGGCGGGGCTGGGCATCGCGTTCAACGCCAAGCCGGTGGTGCGGCAGGCGGCCGACACCGCCGTCAACACGCCCTACCTCGACTCCATCCTCTACCTGCTCGGCATCTCCCGCGACGAGGTGGAGGCGGCCGACGCCGAGGACGCCCTGCTCGTCAGTCGAGCTTCGGGTCCCAGCGTGTGATCAGCTCGCCCAGGCCCGACGACAGCTCGGCCCACGGCACCGCGCACCTGATCACCACGAAGGTGCCGGGCCCGAAACCGTAGTCGCCGCCCGTGAGCGCCAGCGCCAGCTCGTGCACGGCCGGGTTGTGGCCGCACAGCGCCACCGTGGCGTGGTCGGGATCCTGCAGGCGCAGCCGCTCCAGCAGCTCCTCCGGGTAGGCCTGGTAGATCGCCGGCTCGTACCGCGCCTGGACGCCCGGGAAGGCCAGCTCGGCGGTGCGCCGGGCGCGCCGGGCCGGCGAGCAGAGCACCACGTCGGGCGTCAGCCCGAGGATCCACAGCTCCTCACCGGCCCGCTCGGCGTCACGCTCGCCGCGGTCGGTCAGCGGGCGGTCCTTGTCGGGCACCGCGAGCGTCTGGGTCGCCGCCTTGGCGTGGCGGAGCAGGATCAGGGTGCGCACCTCGCTCATCCTCTCGACGCCCAGACGGCCAGCGCCGCGATCACCGCCATGATGGCCAGCATCGCCAGCAGGATGAGAGCCAGAGTCTTCCCGCCGGACGGCGGCTTTTCTTCCATCAGCACAGTTTCCCATCGCCGCCGACCATCTCGCGTATCCCCCTTCCGCGAACCCGTCCGCGAACGCAGTCCCCGAGATCCCGCCCCTCAAACGCTCCTGAGCCCGCCTCCCGGAAGCGTTTCCCCGGGCGTGCTCCTTCGGGTCACTCCTGAAGGCGCGGCCGGACGGCGACGCCCGCCTCTCGACGGCGAGAGGCGGGCGTCACGCGGATCGGTGTCAGGACGCGACAGGCTGCCTGTCGCGGTGGTTGCCGTCGTTGGCCGGCTCGTCGGTGACCGAGCGGCGCTTGGAGACGATGATGGCGCCGACGACCACGCCCACCGCGACCACCGTGACGATGACGCGCAGCGCGACGTCGTCCGCCCACAGCACCACGGCCGGCGCCACCAGCAGCGCGACCAGGTTCATCACCTTGATCAGCGGGTTGATGGCCGGACCCGCGGTGTCCTTGAACGGGTCGCCGACGGTGTCGCCGATGACCGTGGCCGCGTGCGCCTCGGAGCCCTTGCCTCCGTGGTGACCGTCCTCGACCAGCTTCTTGGCGTTGTCCCAGGCGCCGCCGGAGTTGGACAGGAAGACGGCCATCAGCGTGCCGGCGGCGATGGCGCCCGCCAGGAACGCGCCCAGCGGGGCGTACCCGAGGGCGAAGCCCACCGCGATCGGCGTCATGACCGCCAGCAGGCCCGGCGTGGCCAGCTCACGGAGCGAGTCGCGGGTGCAGATGTCGACCACGCGGCCGTACTCGGGCGTCTCGGTGCCGTTCATGATGCCCGGCTTGCTGCGGAACTGCTCCCGTACCTCGAAGACCACCCGCATCGCCGCCCGGCCGACCGCCATGATGGCCAGCCCGGAGAACAGGAACACCACGGCCGCGCCGATGATCAGGCCGACCAGCACGTTCGGCGCGTCGATGCCGAGGCTGAACACGCTGCCCGTCGGCAGCTCGCTCTCGACGGCGGTGCGGAACGCGCCGAACAGGGCCGTGGCGGCCAGCACGGCGGTCGCGATGGCGATGCCCTTGGTGATGGCCTTGGTGGTGTTGCCGACGGCGTCCAGGCTGGTCAGGACGCGGGCGCCCTCACCCTCGACGTCGCCGGACATCTCGGCGATGCCCTGGGCGTTGTCGGAGACGGGACCGAAGGTGTCCATCGAGACGATGACGCCGACCGTGGTCAGCAGGCCGGTGCCGGCCAGGGCCACCGCGAACAGCGCCACCGTCACGTTGCCGAAGCCGAGCAGGAACGCCCCGTACACGGCCGCGCCGATGATCAGGGCCGAGTAGACCGCCGACTCCAGGCCGACGCTGATGCCGGCCAGGATGACGGTCGCCGGGCCGGTACGGGAGCTCTCGCCGATCTCGCGGACCGGACGCCGGTTCGTCTCGGTGAAGTAACCGGTGAGCAGCTGGATGGCGCTGGCCAGGACCAGACCGATCAGCACCGCGCCGATGGCGATGACCCGCGGGTCGGCGTCGGACTGCACGGCCGCGCCGGTCAGGCCGTCGAAGCTGCTCGGCAGGTACCACAGCGCCGCCACCGCGACCAGGACCGCGGAGATCCCGGCCGAGATGAAGAAGCTGCGGTTGATGGCCGCCATGCCGTTGCGGTCCTTGTCGCGCAGGCGGGTGACGAAGATGCCGATGATCGCGGTCAGCACGCCGATCATGGGCACGATGAGCGGGAAGATCAGACCCTGCTCGCCGAAGGCCACCCGGCCCAGGATGAGGCTCGCGACCAGCATGACCGCGTACGACTCGAACAGGTCGGCCGCCATGCCCGCGCAGTCGCCCACGTTGTCGCCGACGTTGTCGGCGATGGTGGCGGCGTTGCGCGGGTCGTCCTCGGGAATGCCCTGCTCGACCTTGCCGACCAGGTCGGCGCCGACGTCGGCGGCCTTGGTGAAGATGCCGCCGCCGACCCGCATGAACATGGCGAGCAGCGCCGCGCCGAAGCCGAAGCCCTCCAGCACGCCGGGCGCCTCGCCCTGGTAGAGGAAGACGACCACGGCCGCGCCCAGGAGGCCCAGGCCGACGGTGAACATGCCGGCGACGCCGCCCGTACGGAAGGCGATGCGCATGGCGCGCTTCTCGCCCGACTCCCTGGCGGCGGCGGCCACGCGGACGTTGCCGCGCACGGCCAGCCACATGCCCATGAATCCGGTCAGCGCGGAGAACACCGCGCCGACGACGAAGAAGATCGAGCGTCCGATGCGTACGTCGGTTTCGCCCGGTAGGAGGAGCAACAGGAAGGGAATGATCACGACGAAGATCGCCAGGGTGCGGAATTGCCGCGTCAGATACGCCGCGGCCCCTTCCTGAACGGCACGGGCGATGTTCTGCATGCGCTCCGTGCCCTGGTCGGCGGCGAGCACCTCGCGCACCAGACCGCCTGCGACGGCCAGCGCGATAAGTGCGACCGCGGCGACCACGATCACGATGGTGAGATTGTTTCCGCTCAGGGTCAGATTGGACGCTGGCTCCAGTGCCAGCATGTGCCTAGACATCGTTCTCCTCGGCAAGACCGGTCGTCCTGCCCGGTGGCGCTGCAATGTAGGCGGGCGGTGCGGCACCATCCGGGTTGTGGGTGCCGCTTCCGGTTGAATCCGCGGTTTCGCCGGATCACCTTGGCCGGTGCCGGGAGTCTACGCAGGGGATACGCAGATATGAAGGCTCTGGGGGCGGGCAATTGCGCGCCTGGTCAGTAAGCCGCTGACAACGGGGTGATTTGCGAATTGACTGGGGATATTTCCTGAGCTTTACGGTCGTGACTGATGACCTAAAAGGACCAACCGAAATACCGCCACCGACGGATGGATGGGCGGCTGCACGGGGGAGGCCGGCGTCAGGTGCCGGCCGTACGACTCCATCAGGCGGGGATGCGGGTCACCGTCACCGGCGGCTGAGGCGTGCGGTCGCGCTCGTGGCCGATGCGGTCAGTCATTGCTCGGCGCCGGCGGCTGCTCTGCCGGACCCGTGACGCCCTGGACGGTGTCACGCGGAGAGCCACGGACCTGTCTTCAAGGGGAGCCGCCGACCATGACGGCGGCCGAGTACGAGCTCGTCGGCCCGCGGCCCGATTGAGGCCCGGCGCGGTCCGGTCCCGCCCGTACCCGTCTCCGCGGCCGGGTCCGTCGTCACGACGGACCCGTACTACAACCGAACCGCTGTGGGCCTCGCGTCGGCGGGCCTCACCATCGGTCGAGACCGGCAGCTCTCACGCCGCTCGACCGAGCGAAGGCCGGGCCCGCTGGCCGAAGGTCACGCCGCTCCACCCGACCGAAGGTCAGGCCCGAGGGCTCTCACTTCGGTCAGGATGACGGCCGGAAACCCGAGGGCGTGAAGCGGCGGCCGGGAGGGCGTGTCAGCGGAAATGCCCGTTGGTGGCGGCGGGCCAGCTCATGCGGATCCGCATGCCCTTGGGACTCGGGAACACTTCCACGTCGTCGGCCAGCCCCGCGATCACCGCGATGCCGAAGCCGGACATGAACGAGTCGGACAGCATTCCCAGGTCGAGAGGCTGCTCCTGCTTGGTCTCGTCACTGGGCGCCTGGTCGCTGACCGTGACCTCGAAGCGCCCCGAGTCGTCCTTCAGCTCGATGCGGATGGGCTCACCCGGACAGTGGGCGCGATGCGCCTCGACCGCCCGGGAACACGCCTCACCCACGGCGAGCCGGACCTCGTCCAGCAGCGACTCCGCCACGCCCGTGCGCCGGGCGATGGCCGTGGCCACCAGGCGCGCCGTGCGCACGTGTGCGGGAAGAGCGCTGAACGTCAGCTCGACGGTGGCCATCTACTTGTCTTTGCCGTGAGCTTCCTTGGCCTCGTCGACCGAAGCGTAGATCCCGAAGACCTTGGTCAGACCGGTGATCCGGAAGATCTTCAGAATGCGCTCCTGGGTGCAGACCAGTTCGAGAGAGCCGTCGTGGGCGCGGACCCGCTTGAGCCCGCCCACCAGGACGCCCAGACCCGTCGAGTCCAGGAAGTCGACCTTCTCCATGTTGACCAGAAGGTGGAAGTTGCCCTTGTTCACCAGATCGATGAGGAGCTCACGCAATCTCGGCGCCGTGTAAACGTCGATCTCACCTTCGACCTCCACGATGGTGAGTCGGTCTTCGGTGCGGTGATCCAACTTCAGATCCACAGATCCTCCAGCGCCTCGCCTGCGAAAGTACCCTTGCGGGCCTGGCAGTCTGGAGCGGGGCTCCCGACTGTCGGACCCTGACGCGCGGCATTCAACCACGCGTCTGGCTTGTGTCTATACGAAATCACGATTCCCGGCGACTTTGCCCACGTATGCAGACTGGAAACAGTGACTTCCTCCGCTTCCTCCCCACACCGACCAGGTCCACTCCTCCAGCACCTGCTCGGCGTTCCCGCACGTCACGAGCGTGTCACCCATGTGGAGCATGTTCCAGCACGTCAGGCGGGTCAAGTGGGATGGCCCAACTGGGCCCCTGAAGTCCTTGTTACGCGCTTGGCGAACCAGGGCATCCCCGGACTCTGGCATCACCAGTACGAGGCCGCTGACCTGGTCCATCGTGGCCGAAACGTGATCATTTCCACGGGCACCGCCTCCGGGAAGTCGCTGGCGTACCTCACCCCGGCCGTCAGCGCCTGCCTCGACGGCGGCACCGTGCTGTATCTCACACCGACCAAAGCCCTGGCCGCCGACCAGCTCCGCGGCATCCGCGACCTGCGCATCGCCCAGGTCAGAGCCGCCTGCTTCGACGGCGACACCCCCTTCGAGGAACGCACCTGGATCCGCAAGCACGCCAACTACGTGCTCACCAACCCGGACATGCTGCACCGGAGCATCCTGCCCAGACACGCCCAGTGGTCGTTGTACTTCCGCCGGCTGCGGCTGGTGATCGTGGACGAGTGCCACGGCTACCGGGGCGTGTTCGGCTCCCACGTGGCCCAGATCCTGCGCCGCCTGCGCCGCGTCTGCGCTCGGTACGGTTCCTCGCCCGTCTACCTGCTGGCCTCGGCCACGGCCAGCGAGCCCGGCGTGTTCGCCAAGCGGCTGACCGGGCTCGACGTGGACGAGGTGACGGCGGACGCCTCCCCCAAGGGTTCGACCACCATCGCGTTGTGGGAGCCGCCGCTGACGGAGCTGAGAGGCGAGAAGGGCGCCCCGGTGCGCCGTACCGCCACGGCCGAGGCCGCGGACCTGCTCGCGGACCTGGTGCTGGCCGACGTCCGCACCCTGGCCTTCGTTCGCAGCCGCCGCGGCGCCGAGACGGTGGCGCTCCAGGCCCGCGCCAAACTCGCCGACGTCGCCTTCTCCCTGTCCGCCCACAGCACCCCCTCCGGCCCCGACCTCGTACGTGATCAGACCCAGCGCCCCCCGCACAGCCACGACCTCGTACGTGATCAGACCCAGCGCCCCCCGCACAGCCACGACCTCGTACGTGATCAGACCCAGCGCCCCCCGCACGGCCACGCGCACGACCAGGGCCCCGAGCCACCGGACGACCCCACGCCTGGCGCCGGTGACGACTCGTCCCCGGCGCGTACCGGGGCGGCGCCGGGATCCCTGCCATGGGCGCTGCCCGAGGACGAGGGATGGGAGGGGCTGCCCGAGAAGGTGGCCGCGTACCGGGCCGGATATCTGGCGGAGGACCGCAGGCTGCTGGAGAAGGCGCTGCGCTCGGGTGCCCTGATGGGCCTGGCCACCACCAACGCCCTGGAACTCGGGGTCGACGTGTCGGGCCTGGACGCCGTGCTGATCGCCGGCTGGCCGGGCACCCGCGCCTCGCTCTGGCAGCAGGCCGGTCGGGCGGGTCGCGAGGGCCAGGACGCGCTGGCCGTGCTCATCGCCCGTGACGACCCGCTGGACACCTACATCGTCCACCATCCGCAGGCCCTGTTCGGCCGGCCGGTCGAGGCCATCGTGCTCGACCCGGACAATCCGTACGTGCTCGGCCCGCACCTGTGTGCCGCCGCCGCGGAGATCCCGCTCACCGAGCGGGATCTCCCGGTGTTCGGCGACGCCACGCCCGGCGTGCTCGAAGAACTCGTCGCCGCGGGCCTGCTGCGCCGCCGCCCGGCCGGCTGGTACTGGACCCGGCGGGAGCGCGCCACCGATCTGGCCGACATCCGCGGCGGCGGCGGAGCCCCGATCCACGTCGTCGAGTCCGCGACCGGCCGCCTGCTCGGGAGCGTGGACGAGCCGTCGGCCCACACGACCGTGCACACCGGCGCGGTGTATCTCCATCAGGGCGAGACGTTCCTCGTGGAGGAGCTGGATCTGGAGGCCGGCGTGGCGCTGGTCGCCGCCGCGGCACCCGACTACTCCACATTCGCCAGAGACATCACCGACATCTCGGTCTTGTCCACCCTGCGCTCCCAGCCGCTCGGCCCCGGCACCCTCCACTTCGGGGAGGTCGAGGTCACCCGCCAGGTCGTCTCCTACCTCAAGCGCCGGACGCAGTCGGGCGAGATGCTCGGCGACGAACCGCTGGACCTGCCGCCGCGCACCCTGCGCACCCGCGCCGTCTGGTGGACGCTGCCCCCGGCCGAGGTCGCCCCGCTGGCCGAGGAGGGCTTCGACCTGGGCGGGTGCGCTCACGCCGCCGAGCATGCCGCCATCGGCCTGCTCCCCCTCTTCGCCACCTGCGACCGCTGGGACATCGGCGGCGTGTCGACGGAACTGCACGCGGACACCGGCCTGCTCACGGTCTTCGTCTACGACGGCCACCAGGGCGGCGCCGGCATCGCCGAACGCGGGTACACGCGAGCCCGGGAATGGCTCACGGCCACACGCGAGGCCATCGACTCCTGTGAGTGCGAGCGCGGATGTCCTTCGTGCATCCAGTCGCCCAAGTGCGGCAACGGCAACGAACCGCTGGACAAACAGGGCGCCCTCCGCCTCCTGGCCACACTGCTCCGCCCGTGACCTGGACCCCGGTGACGGATGGCGACCGCACCACGCGACCTCGGCGCCTTGGTGCCGCTGCCGACATGATCCGTGGCCGTCCCACCGGGGACATACTTCGGCAAAGGATGCGAGGTATGCGATATCGCGCCAGGGCACGGCGGAAATGAAGTTGACCGCATGCCTCCCGTGCGTCATCTACGCACCCGGCACGGTCCTGTTCGTCATCACCAGGCGTGAACGGGGCAGACGCCCCTTCTCCAGAGCCGAGCCGTCACGGTCGGCCGGCACGGTCGGCCGGCGCCCCTCGTCGGCATCGCCGGCCTGGCGACCGGCCGACTCACCATCTGACTCGTCAAGGAGGAAGGAACCATGACCGATCAGCTGCTCGGCGTCCACTCTGAGGTGGGCACGCTGCGCAAGGTCATCGTGCACCGGCCGGAGCTGAGCCTCCGGCGGCTCACCCCGGCCAACCGTGACCGGCTGCTCTTCGACGACATCATCTGGGTGGAGCACGCGCAGCGGGAGCACGACGCGTTCGTCGACGTCATGCGCGAGCACGGCGTCGAGGTCTTCTACCACCAGGAACTGCTCGCACAGGCGCTGGACAGCAGCTTCGAGGCCAAGCAGCACGCCGTCGAACAGGCCGTGACCCATCTGACCGTCGGCCCGGCGCTCGTGGACGGCGTCCGCGAGACGCTGGCCGGATGGAGCGGCGAGAAACTGGCCTCCCACCTCATCGGCGGGCTGACCAAGCAGGAGTACGGGGTCACCGGGCTGGAGGGGAGCTCCCTGGTGGCGGCCTCGGCGCGGCCGGAGGACTTCATGCTGCCGCCCCTGCCGAACTCCCTCTATCAGCGTGACCCGGCCGCCTGGCTCTACGGCGGGGTGTCGCTCAACCCGATGTACTACCACGCCCGCCGGCTCGAGACGATGAACCAGAGCACGATCTACCACTATCACCCCATGTTCGCCGGAGCTGAGTTCGCGTTCTGGTATCCCGAACGCGGTGAGGAATCCCGGTTCGACGAGGAGGACTACGGCTCCGCCACCATGGAGGGCGGCGACATGATGCCCATCGGCAACCGCACCGTCGTGATCGGCCTGAGTGAGCGGACCAACCCGCGCACCGTGGAGCACATCGCGCTGTCGCTGTTCGGCGGGGGCTCGGTCGACCGGGTGATCGCCGTCGAGATTCCCAAGCGGCGTACGTACATGCATCTGGACACCGTGTTCACCTTCCTGGACGTGAACAAGGCGGCGGTCTACCCGCCGTTCCTGGAGACGGCCGTCACGTACTCGCTTCGCCCCGCGGACAAACCGGGCACACTCGACGTCCACATGGACGCCGGTTTCGCCGAGGCGGTGGCGGATGCCCTGGAGATCCGCGAACTGGAGCTGATCCCCACCGGAGGTGACGACTACCAGCAGGCCCGCGAGCAGTGGGACTCGGGCAACAACTTCTTCGCGCTCTCCCCCGGCGTGGTGATCGGTTACCACAAGAACCAGTTCACCAACCGGCAGTTGCGTGCCCGAGGGGTCGAGGTGTTGGAGATCGAGGGCTTCGAACTGGGCAAGGGGCGAGGTGGCGCCCGCTGCATGACCTGCCCCATCCAGCGGGCGCCGATCTGATGCCGGCGATTCGAGGGTGATTCATATTGGTTTATGGCGATTCTGATCCTTTGTGATGTTGGTGATTGTCGGGGCTCGCGGGGATCGCTCGGGGCTGGTCGTCATAAGCAGAGATCTCTCGGAGAGACTCTTTGGCACCGAGCACCGCGCCGCCTGAGTCTGGCTCGCTCGATCCGCCCGCGCGCGCCTCGGCCGGGGCGGTCTCCTCGGCGTCATGGGCGCCTCGCTCGACTCGTCGGCTGCTTCATTCCGGTGGCTACGTCGACTTGACGGAACTGGTTTGAGATGGGCTGATCTGAGATGGGCTGCTCCGAGAAGGGCTGGTCTGAGATGGGCTGGTCTGAGATGGGCTGCTCCGAGAAGGGCCTGCGCGGGCGCGGCCGGTCACGGTGCGGGGGCCGAGGCCGGGGAGTGGGATCGTCAGTGAGGTCCGCACGTCCGCGACCGCGCCGGTGATGGCGCAGCTCGACAGGGCGGCGCCGTTCTGGCGCGCCAGGGTCGCCGCTCTGGCACAGGCGCCTTCCGGGTCCACGAGCGCCAGCTCGGCCGCGGCCAGCGCGCTGAGGTCGGCGGCGTCGTGCGCCCGGTGGCGTGCGACACGTACGGAGCCGGCCGTGGCGAAGGCCAGGGCCAGGGTCATCAGCAAGCCCATGAGGGCGACGCCCCACAGTGTCGCCGACCCTCGGTCGTGGCGTGGCATCCAGGTCTCCAGGTCAGGACTCGGTGGCGGCGGTGGCGGAAGCGGTCACCCGCACGGCGGGCAGGGCCGGGCCCCAGGGTGGGCGGACGGCTAGGGAGATGTGCACGGTTGTGAGGTCTGGCGTGCGGTCCACTGTCACCTCGGCTCGGGGGTGGGTGGCGGAACGGGCGAGGTCTCGTACCTGATCGAGGCTCTCGCCCCTGGCCGCGGCACGAGCGGCGGCGCGGGCGGCGTCCACGCATTCGAGGTGCGCTCCGACGGCCTGGATGGCCCACAGCGCCGCTGCGAGGACGACCATGAGGGCGGGGAGCATCGCGGCCGTCTCAGCGGTCACAGAGCCTTTCGAGGTCCGCCGGCGCGTGGTCATCCGTTGGTGTTGAGCGCCCGGTCTATCAGGGACGACAGCATCTGCTGAACCTCGGGGCTGCTCACCACCTTGAAGAGCAGAGCGGCGAAGGCACAGGCCGCGATCGTGCCCACCGCGTACTCGGCGGTGGACATGCCCCTGTCGCGCGAGGCCGCGCTCAGACGAGCCTGCCTGAGCGACCACCAGCGGCGGCAGCGGGCGCGGAAGGACGGGGTCTTGACGTACTGCATCGTGCCTCCAGGAAGGTCGGCCGGGTGCCCGGCGTTGCGGGTCCCAGGTTCGCTCGAACCGGCTTGGGGCCAGGAGACCGAGCGTCGTTCTGGGGATAAGCGGGTGGGTGGCGCCACAGGGTGTGGACGAAGCGCCCTTGATGGAGTCCGGAATCCAGCAGGCGTTCGCAGGTGTCCTGGTGAACGGAAGCCAAGGCAGGTCCAGGCAGTCCAGGAAGGCTCCCAGGCAGTCTCAGCCAGGTCCCGGACAGGTCCGAGGTCCGGGGCAGGTCCGGGGCAGATCCCGAAGGACCGGGCAGCTCTCGGGCAACTCCGGGAGGTCCGGGCACGTCCGAGCACGTTAAGGCAGGTCCGAGCACATCAAGGCACGTCCGAGCACGTCAAGGAAGGACGATCGTGCTGGCGAGGCCGGCGATCACGGGGATGATGCCGAGGAAGACGAAGGCGGGGAGGAAGCAGAGGCCCAGGGGCGCCACCGCTTTGACTCCCACGCTGCGCGCCGCGGCTGCAGAGGCCGCTCTCGACGCTTCGCGGGCATCGTCCGCCAGACGGGTCAGGACATCGGCAACGGGCGCGCCGCTCTGGGCTGCTCGGATCATCGCCCGGGCGAGTTGGGCGGTGGCCGGGTCGCGGGACAGGTGATTCCAGGTGGGTTCAGGGTCGGCGCCCAGCTTGAGCTGGGCCGACACCCAGGCGAGCCGGAGCCCGAGGGGGCCGCTGATCGCTGTGGCGGCGATGTCGGTGGCGGCGGTGATGGGCCGGCCCGCCAGCAGGCAGGCTGACATGAGGTCGGCGGCGAACGGCAGGTCGGCGGCGATCCGGTCGCGGTCACGTCGAAGCTCCGGCGGTTCCCTGCGATGGAGGACCGCCGCGGTGGCCGGTGTGACCAGGAGAGCCACCAGGAGGCCGGGTAGGCCGCCGACCAGCAGTGCGACGATCACTCCGACGCCCAGGGACGGGATGACGGTGCGGCTGGAGACTTGGCGCCGGGCCTCCGCCTTGCCGTCGAGCCAGACGGGCGAGGGCGAGGGATGGGAGCCACCCTGCTCGTCGAGCGAGGCAGGTGTGGAGTGAACGAAGGACCGCTTGGGCAGCAGGCGGGCCAGGCGGTGAGCAGGAGTGCTGGGCGGGATCCACAGGTAGGCCGACAGGGCGGTGCAGAGGACGGAGGCGAGGGCGAGCATGAGGAAGCCCTTCGGGTGACTGGGCTGAGGCGGGGATGGGTGGGCTGAGCCCGCGAGATGTTCGGATCGGGAAGGTCGACGGGATCGCGAGGATCAGAGATTCGCTGCCCGGGTCGCCATGCGATGGGTCCACCAGAGGCCGCAGGCGTCCAGGGAGAGGCCGGCCGTGAGGCAGAGCAGGCCCGGCAGGCCGCCCAGCAGGAAGGCCAGCGGGCGCATGCCCAGAGCGCCGGCCATCAGGAGACCCAGGGCCGGGAGCACGGCCAGCATCTTGGCCGTGGTCCGAGGGCCGGCCAGCTGGGCCGCCACGTCCTGGCGGTGCGTCTGAGAAGCGCGCAAGGTCGTCGCGACACGGTCCACGAGGGCGCTCAGGCCGGCGCCGGCCGTCAGACTGACATCCCAGCAGGCGGCGAGGCGGCGCAGTCCCTCACCGCCCTCCTCCGGGGCGGCCCGGAGCAGGGCGGCGGCCACGTCTCCGCCGTCTCTGGCCGCGGCCGACACGGGGCGCAGCCCGTCGGGGTCGGGGAAGTCGACCGCGGTGAGCGCTCTGGTCAGGGCCTCTCCTGGGGTCCGGCCCGCCGACAGTTCGGCGGTCATGGCGTGGCACAGCTCGATCGACGCCCGGCGCCAGGCGTCCGCGCGGCGTGACCTGTCCGGGCGGGCGACAAGGGTCTTCCGAACGCGCGGACCGCGCTCGTACCGGCGACGGGTGAGCCGGCCGAGGCGCAGGGCCGCGGCGTCGGGACCGGTCCACAGCCACACGGCGAGAGCGGTGAGAAGGGCGGCGGCCACCAGGGTCATGACGGCTCGCGGCCAGCGGTGCCGGGGACCGCGCTCGGAACCGCCCCGGGACCCATGCCGGAGGCCGTGCCGGGGACCGCGCTCGGAGCCATGCCCGAGGCCGTGCCAGAAACCACGCCTGAGGCCGTGCCGGGAGCCGTGCCGAAAGCCGGACCGGAGGCCGTATCCCGGTGGCGGGCGAGAGGGGTGGCCGGAGGCGGCAGGGGGTGGCTGGAGGGCGGGGCGTCGCCGGTCAGCCAGGCGAAGGCGGGTCCGGGGCGGGTGTGGCCGTCAGAGGTGAACGTCACGGCGGGGATCGCCTGGACGAGGCCGTCGTCGGTCCGGGCCAGGAGGCGGATCTCGGAGACGCGGCGTTTGCCGTCGACGCGGCTGCGCGTGAGGTGGATGACGACGTCCAGAGCGGCGGCCAGCTGACTGTGGACGGCCTGTCTGCTGAGGCCCGCGGCGCACCCCAGGGCCTCCAGCCGGGGCGGGACGTCGGCCGCCGTGTTGGCGTGCAGGGTGCCGCAGCCGCCCTCGTGACCGGTGTTGAGGGCCGCGAGGAGGTCGACCATTTCCGCTCCCCTGACTTCACCCACCACCAGCCGGTCGGGGCGCATGCGCAGGGCCTGACGGACGAGGTCTCTCAGGCTCACGCCGCCCGCCCCCTCCAGGTTGGCGGGCCTGGACTCCAGGCGGACCACGTGGGGGTGGAGGGGGCGGAGTTCGGCGGAGTCCTCGACCAGGAGAAGGCGTTCGCCGGGGTCGGCCAGGGACAGCAGGGCCGACAGGAGGGTCGTCTTGCCGGTGCCCGTGCCGCCCGAGATCAGGAAGGCCCGTCTGGTCGTGACCAGGGCCGTGAGGATGGGGACGGCGGCGGGGGTGATGGTGCCGGCCGCCACCAGGTCCGGCAGCGTGAACGTGCGCCGGGGCGGCAGGCGCAGCGAGACGCAGGTGCCTCCGGAGGCGATCGGGGGCAGGATCGCATGGAGGCGGACGCCTCCCGCCAGGCGGGCGTCCACGTACGGGGAGGCGTCGTCGAGACGGCGGCCCGCCGCCGCGGCCAGGCGCTGGGCGAGCCGGCGGACCGCGGCGTCGTCGGTGAAGGTGATCGGGGTGAGACGCAGGCCGTGGCCGTCGTCGACCCAGACTTCACGGGGGCCGTTGACCAGGACGTCCGTCACGTCGGGCGCGGCCAGGAGCGGCTCCAGGGGGCCGGCGCCGATGAGGTCGGCGCACAGGGCCCGGGCCACGGCGAGGATCTCGGCGTCGCCGTAGACGGCGCGTTCGGCGCGGAGCGCGACGGCCACCTGCGCGGCCGTGGGTTCGGCGCCCGCCCTGGCGAGGCGTACGCGTACGGCTTCCACGAGTTCGGGGGTCACCTGATGGGGCACGGGGGCCTCGATTCTGGGACTGAGCGGGACGGGTGAGCGGCTCACCGGACGGCCGCGGGGTCAGGCCGGGAGGATGTCGCGCAGGAGGGTGGCGCAGAGCGCGCCGAGGGCGGTGCGGGGGCCGAGCCGGGGGAGTTCGCCGCGGTTGAGTGTGGCCGTCAGGCGGGGGTGGTCGGGCAGGCGGGCGGCGGCGGGGATGGCCAGGGAGGCCGCCGCCGTGTCGGGGTCGAGGACTCCGGGGCGGATGACGGCGCGGATGTCGGAGGTGTGCTCGGCGGCCCGGCGCAGGACCTGGGCGGCGGAGAGGACGCCGCGGACGTCCGCGGTGGCGACCAGGAGGGTGGTGGCGGCCCTGCCGAGGGCTTCGGCTGCCGCCGTGTCGAGGTGGCGTGGGAGGTCCACGACGACCAGGTCGAAGCCCCGGCGGCCCGCTTCGAGGACCGAGCGCATGGCCTCGCGGGGGATGGGGCGGATCTCGCCCCGGTGGAACGACAGGACGGAGAGGTCGCCGAAGCAGGGCAGGGCTCCCTGGAGGGCCGAGGCGCTGATGCGGCCCTGCCGGGCCACCAGGTCGGCCCAGCGGGCCCCCTCGCTCTCCTCCCGGCCCAGGAGGGCGTCCAGGCCGCCTCCGAGCGGGTCGGCGTCGACCAGGAGGGTGCGGAGCCGGTCGTGGGAGGCGCGCAGCGCCAGGCACGCCGACAGGACGCTGGCGCCGGCCCCGCCCCGGCCGCCGATGACGCACAGGATCACGCCCGATCTGGGGTGCGGCTCCATGGCGTCGGCCAGCTCCTCCACCAGGCGGCGCTCGTCGTCGGGCAGGGGGACGACCGTCTGGGCGCCGACGCCGACGCAGCGCCGCCAGGTGTCGGGGTCGTCGGGGGTGCGGGTGACGAGGAACACGCGGTCCCTGGCCGGCGGGGCGCAGGCGGCGACGGCGTCGGCCAGATCCGCGCCGACGACGACCAGCGGGGCCGGGCCCCAGAACGGGCGGGCGTGCGCGGGGGCGTGGGCGACGTCGAGCTGCGCGCCGGCTGCGGCGGCGATGCGGACCAGGTCGTCGAGCAGGTCGCGGTCCTCGGTGATGACCAGCGGGCGATTCATCGGGCCTCCCTTGGGTCGGGAGGTCCGACCATGCCAAGGGCGGACCGGGGCGCGCGGAGGCGAACGGGGTTCTGGGGATGACGGGCCCGGAGCGTACACAGGCTGTGGACAGCCGCGCCGGAGAGGTCCGGACATGGGGCGACCCCCGCCGGGGGGGAGAGCGGGGGTCGCCTGTTCGGTCCGGCTCCGGGGGGGTAGAGCCGGTCCCGTTTCAGAAGAAAGCTTTCATCACTTCACCAGAGCATGGCAAGGGACTGGGAAACCGAACCCCGTGCAGAGTCGCTCCAGTTTCTGGCGATACACCCGTATGCTGCCCGATCCACTCAAGATTCGTCGAGGCGTAATCTGGCATTTGCGCCAAGTTTTTTGGCAATCGCATAACGATCACATAAAGCACGTCACAGACGGTGATCGTCACGACTTGATAACCACGCGCCGGGACCACCGGGCGGAGCGCCACACCGCACCCGCCGCCAACCTCCGGTAAAGGTCTTGCTCGCGGGGGTTCCCATCAGGGCGGATCCGTCATAGAAAGGTGACACGGACGAGATGTCCGGGTGCGTCAGCCGGGTACCCACGCGCGACCAGCCGCGGGAGGCGCGTCGTGACGGGCTTGACCCGCTCCGACGGATTGAGGTGCACGCTTGGTAACCCGGTGTGACGTGCCGGCGGACGGCGTCTCTTGACAGAGGCGCCGTCGGCTATGTCCTCAGCCTCTTTGCATGGCTTCGCAGATGGCGGCGGCTTCCCGCACTCCCAGGCTTACCGCAGAGGCACATTGCTGTATCCACTGCGCCACGCCCTCGGGCGTGCCGCTCAAGTAGGCCCGCAGCCCCTCGGCGTACGGCAGCTCCAGGTGCCCCACCTCGACGGCCACCAGTGACTTCGGGTCGAGCCCGTACTCCACCAGCGTGAGCCGTTCGGCGGCGCGCGCCACCAGGCCGTCGGCCGTGCCGAAGGGCCGCAGCACCGCGAGTTCGGCGTGCGTGATCGCGGCCAGCACCAGGGCGGGGGCCTTGGTGGCGCCGGCCATCAGCTGGAAGAGGCTCTCCATCCGGGCCGCCGCCTCCCCGGCGGAGGGGGCGGGGCCGAGGTCCAGCGGGTCGGGGGCGTCGTCGGCCGTCCTGGGCCTGCCCAGGGCCTCCTGGCCGGTCAGCCCGGCCGCGGCGACCGTGTGCAGGCGGGCCAGCACCTGCCTGGGGGCCTGGCGCCAGGTGGGCCCGAGCCGGCCCAGCTCGGCGGAGGCGCGCAGCGCTCCCTGCACGACCGGGTCGTGCGCCTCGTCTCTGCGCAGCGCGTCGAGCGGGACGTCGGCGCCCGCGAGCGCGGCCGACGCGCGGGCGCCGCGCAACGACGACTCGATGGACACGGCCGGGCTGGCGCGGCGCAGGACACGGTGGCGGTAGAGCCGGTCGACGGCCTCCCGGGCGGCGTCGACGGCCTCGGGCACGCCGGGAAGCCGTGCGATGACGGCCAAGGGGTCACTCACGGATATCGACCATACCCGCGGGTAGAGGGTCGCTCTCACCGCCCTCTCCCAAGGGGGGCCCATAAAGCAGCCGCCTTTGGCGCGTTCCACAAAAGAGAATCAGAATGACAACGTTTCAATAGCTTTTGTCGGGCGAATCGGCAAGCTGTCGGCTCCGTGCGACGAACGGTACAGACCTGTCTAGACCTCTTGTGTGGGCACGTCGTGACCTGGTGAAGTGGTGGTTGACCCAACCGAGTACGGCCCAGAAGGAGCGCGAACGTGGCCCCGGAGACCCCTGGCAACGAGACCCAGGCACTGTCCAATCTGCTGCAGGAGAACCGCCGGTTCGCGCCGCCGGCCGAGCTGGCAGCGGCCGCGAACGTGACCGCCGCCGCCTATACCGAGGCCGACGCCGACCGCCTCGCGTTCTGGGAGCGTGCCGCCGAGAGGCTGACCTGGACCAAGCGGTGGGACACCACGCTGGAGTGGAACCCGCCCTTCGCCAAGTGGTTCGTCGGCGGTGAGCTGAACGTCGCCTACAACTGCGTCGACCGCCACGTCGAGGCCGGCCGCGGCGACAAGGTGGCCTACTACTGGGAGGGTGAGCCCGAGGGCGACACCCGCGTGATCACGTACGCCGAGCTGCAGGCCGAGGTCTCCAAGGCCGCCAACGCCCTGCGTGAGCTGGGCGTCGGCAAGGGCGACCGGGTGGCCATCTACATGCCCATGATCCCCGAGCTGCCGATCAGCATGCTGGCCTGCGCGCGCATCGGCGCCGTCCACTCCGTGGTGTTCGGCGGCTTCTCCGCGGCCGCGCTGAAGAGCCGCATCGACGACGCCGACGCCAAGCTCGTCATCACCGCCGACGGCGGCTACCGCCGCGGCAACCCGTCGGCGCTCAAGCCGACCGTGGACGAGGCCGTCGCCGAGTGCCCGCAGGTGGAGAAGGTCCTGGTGGTACGGCGCACCGGCCAGGACGTCGAGTCCGGCGGCAAGGACGTGTGGTGGCACGACGTGGTCGAGCGCCAGAGCGCCGAGCACACCCCCGAGCCGCAGGGCGCCGAAGATCCTCTCTACATCCTCTACACCAGCGGCACCACCGGCAGGCCGAAGGGCATCCTGCACACCACCGGCGGCTACCTGACCCAGACGGCCTGGACGCACGACGCGGTCTTCGACCTCAAGCCCGAGACCGACATCTACTGGTGCACCGCCGACATCGGCTGGGTGACCGGCCACTCCTACATCGTCTACGGCCCGCTGGCCAACGGCGCGACGAGCGTCATCTACGAGGGCACGCCCGACACCCCGCACCGGGGCCGGTTCTGGGAGATCGTGCAGAAGTACGGGGTCTCCATCCTCTACACCGCGCCGACCGCCATCCGGACGTTCATGAAGTGGGGCGACGACATCCCCGCCAAGTTCGACATGTCGAGCCTGCGCATCCTCGGCTCGGTGGGCGAGCCGATCAACCCCGAGGCGTACGTCTGGTACCGCGAGAACATCGGCGGCAGCCGCTGCCCGGTCGTCGACACCTGGTGGCAGACCGAGACCGGCGCGATCATGATCAGCCCGCTGCCCGGCGTGACCGACGCCAAGCCGGGCGCGGCCATGCGACCGCTGCCCGGCATCGTCGCCGACGTGGTCGACGACCAGGGCGAGAGCGTGCCCAACGGCGGCGGCGGCTTCCTCGTCGTCCGCGAGCCGTGGCCGTCCATGCTCCGCACGATCTGGGGTGACGACCAGCGCTACATCGACACGTACTGGTCGAGGTTCGACGGGATGTACTTCCCGGGCGACGGCGCCAAGAAGGACGAGGACGGCGACCTGTGGCTGCTGGGCCGCGTCGACGACGTCATGCTCGTCTCCGGGCACAACATCTCCACCACCGAGGTGGAGAGCGCGCTGGTCAGCCACCCGAAGGTGGCCGAGGCAGCGGTCGTGGGCGCCACCGACCCGGTGACCGGCCAGGCCATCGTGTCGTTCGTCATCCTGCGCGGCACGGCCGAGGAGAGCGACGACATCGGCGCCGAGCTGCGCGCGCACGTCGCCAAGACGCTGGGCCCGATCGCCAAGCCGCGCCAGATCCTCGTGGTGCCGGAGCTGCCCAAGACCCGCTCCGGCAAGATCATGCGGCGCCTGCTGCGCGACGTGGCGGAGAACCGGAGCGTCGGCGACGTCACGACGCTGGCCGACAGCACGGTGATGGACCTGATCTCGGAGAAGCTCCCGTCGGCGAAGGCCGAAGACTAGCATCCCCGCGCGG
>NZ_JAPNNL010000118.1 GCF_027620315.1 Nonomuraea corallina
TGGCATGCGCGGTACCGCCCTTCGCCTCGCTCTGGTTCGAACGACGGATGGCGGCCCGCACAACGACCCCGCGAACCGCCTGACCAACGCGCCGGGGTACGCTCCCGCCGCACCTGCCGTGAACCCTCCTGGCGAACCATCACCTCAGAGTTGACAGCTGCCTCGGTGAGCTCTCCGTCCTGGAGGTCAGTACAGCCAGGGGAAGCCGAGGCGGTTGGCGTACTCTTGGGAGCCGCCGACGACTCTGGCAGAGGTTTTGGGGTCGGTGCGGCGGAGGCAGTCGGCCAGATGAGCGACCTGAGCGTCGAGGCCGGTGCCGTCGACCGGGATGACCCATTCGAACTGGAGCCACGGGTCGTCGTCGTCCCGCGATGAAGGATGACCTGGATAGTAGAAGATCATCTGACCGTGTCCTGGTCCCCGGTCCGCGCGAAAACACCACCGAGGTCACACTGCCAGGTCGCGAGCAGCTCCGGCTCGTCACGCAGGCGGCGGTCGAGCAGGCGCGCCAGGCTGCGGGCCGGCCACTCCCACCCGTGGTCGCGTCCGGCCTCAACAGATTCCTGACCATCCGTGGGTGCCTAGCGCCCACTTCGCCACAGGCCGCGGGCACGCAGGGTCTCGTCCAGCTGTAGAACGTAGGTGTTGCCTGCCCACGGCTCCAGCGCGGCTCGCGATTTCGTGAGTTGATCGGTCAGACGGGCCGAGCTGTGCTGCGAGGCGATGTCGGCGGCTTCCGTCAGCTTGGCCGCGGCTTCGGGTATCTCCTTGGCCAGGGTCAGGGCGTCGGCATACCAAACGAGCGCGAACCCGCGATCCCTTTTGAACCCTGGCCTGAGGCCGGCAATGGACCGTTGGGCCGCTGCCAGCGCAGGCCCACGTTGTTTCAGCTGGACCAGAGACGTGGTCGCCTTGCGCTCCACCATCGAAGGCGAGATCCAATACAAGAACGCCGGTTCGGTGTCCTTCGGTGTGTTGGCCAGTGCCACCGCGTTGTCATGCGCCCGAGTGCTCGCCGAGACGTCACCAGCAGCGGCATGAGCGGTCGACAGCAGCGAGTCGTTCATCGCGCGCAACAGTCTGCTCGGGGATCGGGCAACCCAGCTCCGAGCCGCTAAAGCATGATCCAAAGCCGTGAAGGACCGATCCTGGTAAGCGGCCATATTGCCCAACCAGCAGTGCAGGTAGCCGATCAATGTCGGGTCGCCGAGGTCGAGGGCCGCCCGCAACCCGCCGTGCAACGCCTGCTCGGCCGCCGCGTAGTCGAGCAGGTCGTAGGCCAGGTAGCCCGACAACTGCGACAGCTGCGCGTACGCCCCGAGCAGCCGATCATGCAGCACCGGCGCCATCGACTCGCGCGCCAGAACCCGCTCAAGCGCCACGCGATGCCCGTTCACCACAGGCAACAGCGTCCCGGGCCCGTACATGTCGTCGGCCTGACGCGCGTGCATCGTCAGCTTCTCGAACGTCCGCACCGTCGCCTCGTCCACCCGCCGGGTTGCCCGCAGCACCCCCGCCAGGCGCTCCTCCTCGCCAGGAGTGAGAACGCGCAGGAACTCCAGCGCCCGGCCGCCGCCCAGCATGAGTGCCAGTTCGAAGAGCAGCTCACGTCGCTTCACGTCGGCCTCCTCGACCCCGGTGGCCCGCAGCAACCGCAAGCACGCCGACGCGTCCAAGGTCGTCTTGTCGACGGGCCTGACTTCTGCGGTCTCCTCCATCGTGACACGGTGTTCGCGATCCGGGGATGGCGGCCGGTTGACATCCATGGCACGAAAGTCCGCGCCGTCGATCAGGTCACGGTCGGCACTACGGTAGGACGCCAGATCGTCCCCGCCGACCAGGCTCCGCGCGGTGGTCTGATAGATCCTGGCCAGGACGACGAGAAGACGTGCGGGCGGCCGGCGTCCCGCTCCCGGGCCGGCCTCGAAGTCGTACAACCGCGCCTCGCGCAGGGACGCCGTGCCCGCCGGGTCGGCGTCGTTCGCCAGTGCGACCACGTCCCTGGCGGTGCGGCCGTGCGCCAGCCGGTACAGCCGCAACGGGCTGACGTCGTGAACGAGGGCGAGCACGTCGGCGATCTGCTCCCAGGTGAAGCCTTTCGCACGGAGGCACTCGCTCCACGAGCGAGCCTGCAACAGGACTCTGTAGCCCTCGCCGGACATCGAGCACCTCCTCTGGCCTGGGATTGCGAACGGAGTGTATCTGAATCGTCACTTTCTGATAAGTCGATGGAGTGGCGAAGCCAGGCCATGGGAGATGTCGATCGCGGGTCCCGGCGGATCCGCGCAGGTCAGGGCCCGGCAGAGGGTGAGTGATCGACTGAGCCGAGACCAGGGGTCCATGCGCCGCGACTGCCGGGCCACCCTACGGACGACGGATCACCGCATCCCGATCCGCCAGGCGCAACGCCTCACACGTCCACGAGAGCCAAGGGAGAAGGCCGACATGACCGAGCTCGCAGAGATATCCACGCTCCTGTTCGTCCCTGAGCAAGGCGCCCTCACCCACCCGATCCGGCCCGAGCACGTCAACGCGATGATCGACCTGCACCCCGGCGGCCTGACCTGGCGGCGCACCTTCCCCGGCACCCATGACCAGATCCCTCGCGCCCGCCACTTCACCCGCTACCTCCTGGTCGACTCCTCCCGCCAGGTCGACGCCGAACTCATCGTCGCCGAGCTCGCCACCAACGCTCTCCAGCACACCAGCAGCGGCCGTTCCCACGGCACGTTCATCGTCGAGATCATCCGCACCACGACAGCGATCACCCTCGCCGTCTACGACTGCGGATGGGGCACCACGCCGCGCTTCGCCGGCCCCTGCCGCGCCACCGCCGAACGTGGACGAGGTCTGGCCATCGTCGCCGCCATCGCGGACCGGACAGGCCACGAAGGCGACGACGAGACCGGCCACAAGGTCTGGGCGAGAATCCACACCTCCTAGAGAGCCGGCCGCGCGCCTCCCGGAGATGCTGCGACCCTCCACCGCGTCGAGCCCCCGTCGAGACCACCGGCGTCATCGGCACCACCAGCGCCACTGACGCCGCAGGCTGGGGCGGCACGGCCGCGCGCCAGTTCGACGCCGCGCTGCTGACCGTCGGCTTCACCTGCTCGACAGGCTGTCGAAGCTGCCCGGCGCGACCGTGCTCGACCTCGGGGTACGGGTCCTCGCCGTGGTCAGGACCCTGGTCGGCGACCACGTCCGGCACAACGCCTACTTCATCGACTTCCCCAGGAATGCCGCGCCCCCTGCACGAGTTGATCCCCGCCCGATACGTGAAGATCGCGAGGCCATGGGAGGGCTTCCTTCTCCATCGGAACAGGCCCGCCCGCAAGGGCACCTGTCTTAATCAGCTCCCGGGCTTTCCTCACGGCCGGCCGGTGGCACGGCGTGCCACGGTCCCGCCCGGTCGGTGGCGGACGCGCACGCCGAACCGGACGACGACCTCGCCGAGCAAGATGGGCAGGAAGGGTCGGCCCGCACTTTCGACCGGCCGGGAGGACGTTGCATACTGCAAGGGAGACGTGAACGGCGGCACCCTGGAGGCGCTATGCCGAAGACGACGCCCTGGCCGCGCGCGGGCCCCGGCTCGACGCCGGGGAGGGCCGCGACGCCCGGCCCGCCGCCCCGCACCGATCCGAGAGGGCGGCTGCGGGCCGCGTGAGAGCCATGGGCCTTTCCCGTGAGGAACGCCAGGCTCTCGACGAGATCGAGGAGCGGCTGGCCTTCGACGATCCCGACCTCGACGCCTTCCTGTCCGGGTCGCTGCCCGAGCGGCGGCGCGAGGTGCCGGCGGCCGTCTGGTGGACGATCGCCATCGTGGCCTACGTGGTGTTCCTGATCGGCGTCGTCATGACCGTGGCCACCCCTGAGGACGCCTGCCGGAGCACCTCCGACGGCCGCTGCCAGCCGCCCCCGGCCCGCACGACCCAGACCGTCCACGGTCAGCCGCTTCCTCCTGCCGCCGGCCTCACAGGTGAGCCGGCGCGTTCGCGGGATAGGGGGACGTCATGAACCGCAAGGACGACCACCCCGACGACGAGTTCTTCGCACCCGTCCTGCGTGAGCCGCCGCCCTCCGCGCGGGACGGCCGCCCGGGCCAGGTGAGCGACACCGGCGTGCCCGGCGTCGCCGGCGGCGGGCGGGGCGACTGGGACGAGGCGCCCCCGCCCTCGAACGCGCTCGGCTACCGCCTGCTCGGCGCGGCGCTCGCGCTGCTCGCCGGGATCGTGCTGGCCGTGCTCGCCGTGCTCGCCGGCCTGTCGTGGCTCGCGCTCCTGCCCGCCGCCGTGGCGGTGGCCGCGGCCGCGTACCTGATCCGGGTGAGCGTACGGCGCACCCGCGCGGGAGGAGGCCCGCCCACCTTCGGCTGACCGCGCCCTGGGTCGGCCCGGGATCGGCCCGGGATCGGCCCGGCTATCGGGGCTCTCCGTGATCCGGCCGGTACGTGGACGCGCGGAACAGGAAGGAGGCCCAGGAGCGGTAGGGCCGCCAGTGGTCGGCCAGCTTCCGGTACGCGGCGGCGGGCGCGTCCTCGGGCAGGCCGTACATCTCGCGCAGGATCGCGAACAGCCGCGGCTCGTCGCCCGGGAAGGCGTCCGGGGCGCCCGCGCCGCGGATCAGGATCAGCCCCGCGGAGAACGGGCCGACGCCGGGCAGGGAGCGCAGCTCGGCCAGGGCCTCCTCCGGGGGCAGCGAGCGCAGGTGCTCGGCGGTGAGCACGCCGTCGAGCGCGGCGCGGGCCAGGCCGCGGATCCACTCCTCCTTCTGCGCGGGCAGGCCGAGGCCGCCGGCCTCCACGAGAGTCATGGGCGGCGGGAAGACCGCGTGCTCCCGGCCGTCGACGTCGATCGCGGCGCCGTACCGCTCGGCGATGCGCTGCTTGAGGCGCGAGGCGATGAGCATCGACGAGCGCTGCACGATCACCGCCCAGCACGCCGCCTCCCACGGGGTCCAGAAGCAGACCGGCCGCAGGCCGGGCGCGGCGCGCTGGAGGTCGCCGAGCACGGGGTCGGCCGCGGCGAGGGCGGCGAAGCCGGAGCCGTCCACGTCGAGGGAGAGGATGCGCGCCACCTCGCCCCGGATGCCCGCTCCCGCCGGCCGCGTCGTGGTCACGGCGACCCCGCCGGGCGCGGCGGTCACGGACACGCCGATCGGCAGCCAGTCGGTCTCCGGGCAGAACCCGAACCGCAGCGCCCGCCCGTCGGAGGGCAGCGCGCTGGTGGCCGGCCAGTCCTGGACGAAGCGCAGCAAGGCGCCGAAGTCGAACGGGCCGGCGGCGGTGATCGTGAACTCGAACGGGGCCATGCGCCGTATCGTAGGAGCGCCGCGGAAGCGCTGGAGACGCCCGTACCGACATTCCGGATATTTCCGGCAAACGGGATATTATCCCGGCTTGGTGTTTGCCCTGCGGGCTCCTCGGAAGGGGCTACGGGTGAAACGCATAGCGATCGTGGGCACCGGCTTCGGCGGGTACGCCTGCGCAAGACAGCTGGAACGCCGGCTCAGACCCGGCGAGGCGGAGATCGTGCTGATCACGCCCAAGGACTACACCCTGTATCTCCCGCTGCTGCCCCAGGTGGCGGCCGGGGTGCTGCAACCCCGCTCCATCGTGACGCCGCTGCACGCGGGGCTGAAGCGCAGCAAGCTGCTGCCGGGCGTGGCGATGGAGGTGGACCTGGACGCCCGGGCGGTGAACGTGCTCAAGATCAGCGGTGAGCCGGCCCGGGTGCCCTTCGACGTGCTGGTGCTCGCCCCCGGCAGCATGACCAGGACGTTCGACATCCCGGGGCTGAAGGAGCACGCCCGCGGCATGAAGACGCTGGCCGAGGCGGTCTACCTGCGCGACCACTCGATCGCCCAGCTGGAGCTGGCCGCCTCCACCTGCGACCCGGAGGAGCGGGCCGCGCGGTGCGGGTTCCTGGTCGTGGGCGCCGGCTACTCGGGGGTGGAGACGGCCGCGACGCTCCAGCTCGTCACCCGCCGGGCGATGGCCCGCTTCCCGCAGCTCGACCCCGGCCTGCTGCGCTGGACCCTGATCGACATCGCCCCCGCGGTGATGCCGGAGCTCGGTCCCGAGCTGGGCGCGGCGGCGCGGGACCTGCTGGAGCGGCGCGGCGTCGAGGTGCGCCTGGGCACCACGCTGGAACGGATCACCGAGGACACGGCGATGCTGACCGACGGCACCCGGCTGTCCACGCACACCGTCATCTGGACGGCCGGGGTGACCCCGCGGCCGGTGGTGTCCAGCCTCGGCACGGAGACGGTCAAGGGACGGCTGGTGGTGGGCGCGGACCTCCAGGTGCCCGGGTGCGAGGGGGTGTTCGGGCTGGGCGACGCCGCGGCGGTGCCCGACCTGACGGCCGAGCCCGGCACGCCCTGCCCGCCGACCGCCCAGCACGCCCACCGGCAGGCCAGGACCGCGGCGCGCAACGTGCTGGCCGCCCTGCGCGGCGGCCCGCGGCACGAGTACCGCCACCACGACGCCGGCCTGGTGGTCGACCTGGGCGGCTCGGACGCGGTGGCCAGGCCCTTCGGGATCGGCCTGACCGGGATGGCGGCGCAGCTCGTCACCCGCGGCTATCACCTGCTGACGACCCCGTCGAGCCGGTCGCGGCTGCGCGTGAGCGGCGACTGGCTGCTCAACATGATGGCCCCGGACGACCTGATCAGGCTGGACTTCCTCAAGGACTCCCCGGGCACGCTGGAGGAGCTGGAGCACATGCCGATCACGCCGCGCCCGCGCCGGATCAGCGTGACCGAGTCAGTGGGATCCCGACCGTGATCTCCTTGCCGAGCCGGTGGTCGCCGACCAGGTCGAGGTCGTCGCCGCTCCAGAACCTGCCCGGGTCGTACCAGTTGGGCCGCCGGCCCGGGGGCAGCAGCCCCATCTCCTGGTAGGTGACGGCCACCACCTCGGCGCAGTAGGCGTTCTCCAGCGCCCGCTCCCCCATCGCCGTGCGCGGGCGCGATCCCAGGGGCAGGCGCGGCAGCCGGCCGCCCATCCACCGGGCCGCCAGCCTGGCGGTGGACGGGAACGGCGTGCCGTCGAGCCGGGCCACCGCGCGCAGCGCGGCGTCCTCCATCTCCCGGGTCGCCTGCGGCTCCAGCTGGCGCAGCCACGCCCGCTGGCCGTAGCGGTCGGCCCAGACCGTCACCGCGTCGCGCAGGTCGTGCAGCTGCACGCCCCGCTGGTGGGTGCCGGACCACAGGTCGGGCAGCGACTTGCCCAGCTCGGCGTGCCACATCATGGGCGGCAGGTCCTCGATGACGATCGCCATGCCGACGTGGTTGACGGGACTGTTGGTCATGGTCTGGATGGCCCGGTCGGGGACGGTGCGGCCCCGGAAGATCCACAGGTCGCCCGTTCTGGTGAGCTCCACGGCTTCGTCGAGAGTCAGCACAGGGCTAGCCTAGGGACATGCGCTGGTGGAAGATACTCGGCCTGGCAGGGGTTGCGGGCGTCGCGGCCACGGGAGTGGCCATCGCGCGGGCGGAGCGCCGCCGCCGCGCCTACACCCCCGAGGAGATCAGGTCGCGGCTGCGCGAGCGGGTCGAGGGTCAGCCCGAGGGCCGCAGGTCGTAGACGAAGACCACGTCCGGATAGGCCGGGTTGTCCACGTACCCCTGGACGCTGTCCAGGTAGGCCCGCCGGTAGTTGACCACCCACGGCATGGCCGCCGCCGCCTGCTGGTCCAGCACCCTGCGGGTGGCCCGGACGAACGACTGCCGCGCCGTGGCCCGGTCCGTCACGGTCAGCTCCGGCAGCGAGTCGAGCAGCGAGTCGGTGGTCGGGTCGTCGAGGTAGGCGAGGTTGAACACGGGCGGCTCGCCGCTGTGGAAGACGTTGCCGAACCACGAGTAGCCGTCGGCGTAGTCCGGCCACCAGTACATGACGAAGATGTCCTGGCCGCGCTTCTTGCCCAGCTCCCACTGGTCGGGCCAGGGCATGGCGCGGGCCTGGAGGGTGACGTTGAGTGACTGCAGGTCCCGGCGCAGCCGGTCGACCAGGACCTGCTGGTCGCTGTCGCCCTCGGCGTAGGTGAGGGTCAGCCGCAGCGGCCTGCCGTGCGGCCCGTACCCGGCCTCGCGCAGCAGCTCGGCCGCGCCCGCCAGGTCCTGCCGGGGCGCGCGGCCGGGCACGTGGCCGAGCAGCCCTTCCGGCACCACGCCGCTGTGCGGTAGGACGCCGCCGCCCAGCGCCCGGATCACGCCCCGGTAGTCGACGGCCCGCTGCACCGCGCGCCGCACGCGCGGGTCCTTCATCGGCCCTGAGGCGGTGTTGAACATCAGCATGGCCGTCTGGAACGAGGGCCGTTCCGAGGTGCGCAGGCCCGGCCTGTTCTCGGCCCGCGCGAACAGCTTCGGCTCCAGCCGGTAGAGGAAGCTGACCTCGCCGCGCAGCAGCTGCCGCCAGGCCTGGCGCGGGTCGGGCAGCACGCGGAACTTGACCGTGCGGTAGTGCGGCCCGTCCCAGCCTCCCCAGTATCCGTCGTACGCCTTGAGCGTCAGCTCGTCCCTGGCCCCCTGTTTCCAGGAGCTCACCGTGTACGGCCCGGTCCCGGCGTCCCTGCCCTCGGCGAACCACTTCTTCAGGTCCGGGGCCGCCCGCGTGTCGTAGATGTAGCCGGCGTAGGCGGCGGAGGCCACCACGTCGAGCGGCACCGGGTAGCGCAGCGCGAACGTGATCGTGTACGGGTCGTCGATCCTGATGGACGAGACCGCGTCCCAGATGTAGTAGGCGCCGGCCTTGGTCGCCATGGTGCGCTCGATCGACTGCTTGACCGCGACGGCGTCCATCGCCCGGCCGGTGTGGAAGGTGACGCCCTGGCGCAGGGTGAAGGTCCAGGACCGCCCGTCCGCGGTGCTGCGCCACGCGGTGGCCAGGCGGGGGACGCTCTTCTCGGTGATCGGGTTCCACAGCGTGAGCGTCTCGTAGACGTTCTGCAGGGCGACGATCTCGTTGGAGTACGACGTGGCGGGGTCCCAGTCCGTGATCACGTCCGTGTTCTCGACATAGACGAACGCCGACTCCCCGAGCCGCGGCTGCTGGACCGCCGCCGGCGCCGAGCACGCCGTGGCGAACAGCACCAGCGCGGCGACCGCTGCGAGACAACGGCGCAACGCATCTCCCTCTATGACCGATCTTCCGTGGAAACCTACTAGACGATCATGGCGGATGTCCGAAACCACCGAAAAATTGGGCAATCCGGAGATCCAATTGCTATCCTCGTGCCTTGTCCCGTCCGGGGTTGCCAGCAGGGGACCGACCGGAGTGAGGTGCCATGGGTCGTAGCCGAACGATCCGCATGAAGATCATCGGCCTACTGCTGGTTCCGCTCGTCTCGATGGTGGTGCTGTGGGGAGTCATCACCGCCGTCACGGCGAGCGAAAGCCTGGAGCTGAAGCGGTATCAGACGCTCTGGACGAACCTGCGACACCCGGCGTACAAGCTTGGCAACGAGCTGCAGCGCGAGCGCCTCGCCTCCGTTCAGTTCCTGCGCGGCGACGCGTCGGCCGACAGGCCGGCGCTCGCCGAGCAGCGTTCCCGCGGCGACAGGGCGAAGGAGGAGTTCAGGAAGCTCTCGGGCAGGTCCCGGGACACATCGGAGACGATCCGCAAACAGGTGGACGCGGTGTATACGCAGCTCGACAGGCTCGAGGCGGTCAGAGGAGAGATCGACGCGGGTCTTTCCGACCGTCTGCGCACGGTGGAGTCGTACAGCGCGATCATCGACTCCCTCTTCGACCTGCACCGGCGCGTCGGCTTCAGCGGCGACCTGCCGATCTACGAGCAGTCCAGGATCGTCATCGACCTCGGCTACGCCAAGGAGCTTCTCACCCGCGAGCAGGCGCTCGGCCTCGCCCCCACCACGACGGCCGAGCGCAGGCTGTTCACCCGGCTCGCCGGCAACCGGCGCTTCCTCATCGACCACGCGCTCGGCCAGCTCGACCCCGGCCTGCGCGACGTCCAGGTGTCGATCATCACCTCCTCCGACTATCAGCGGATGCGGCTGATGGAGGACCAGATCATCGCGGGCGGCACGCCGGACGGATGGCTGAAGACCACCGAGTCGCTGGCGAAGTCTTTTCAGGACGCCCAGATGCGCGCGAGCATGATCCTGCAGGAACAGGCGAAGCCGGTGGCCGACGCCGTGCTGATCCGGGCGTACGTGCTGGCCGGAACCTGCCTCGTGCTGGTCCTGGTGTCGATCGCGTTCACCCTGCGGATGGGCAACCGCCTGTCCAGGGAGCTGGCCAATCTCCGTGAGGCGGCGCTGGAGGTGGCCCAGGAACGGCTGCCGGAGGTCGTCGCCAAGCTGCGGAAGGGAGAGGAGGTCGAGGTGCCCGAACTGTCGGTCAAGAGCACGACCGTCGAGATCGACGACGTCGGCCAGGCCTTCTCCACCGTCCAGCAGACGGCCGTGGAGGCGGCGGTCGGCCAGGCGCAGCTACGCGACGGCGTCGGCCACGTGTTCCGCAACCTCGCCAGGCGCAGCCAGGCGCTGCTGCACCGCCAGCGCATCCAGCTGGAGGGCATGCAGCACCGCGCCACCGACCCCGACGACCTGGACGACCTGTTCCGGCTGGACCATCTGGCCACCCGGATGCGCCGCCACGCCGAGGGTCTGATCATCCTGTCCGGCGCCACCCCCGGCCGCGGCTGGAGCAAGCCGGTGCCGATGCTCGACGTGGCCCGCGGCGCCGCCGCCGAGGTGGAGGACTACCAGCGCGTCATGGTCGAGCCGATGCCGGCCCAGCGTCTGGCCGGCCCGGTGGTCGGTGACGTGATCCACCTGGTGGCCGAGCTGATCGAGAACGCCACCGTCTACTCTCCCCCGCACACCTCGGTGATCGTGCGCGGCGAGGTGGCCGCCCGCGGCTTCGCCTTCCACGTGGAGGACCGGGGGCTGGGGATGAGCGATGACCAGCTGGCGGAGTACAACGCGCGGCTGGCCAGCCCGCCCGAGTTCGACCTGGCCGACAGCGAGCGGCTCGGTCTCTTCGTCGTTTCCCGCCTGGCCGCCAGGCATGACATTCGCGTGATGTTGCGCGATTCACCATATGGAGGGACCACCGCCATCGTGCTGATCCCGGCAGAACATGTGACAGCCGCTCCGGACGAGCCGGAGGAGCCCACCGGCGCCCCGGTCCGCCCGATCCGGGTGGTGCAGGGTGAGTAGGGACGAGCGCTGGCTGGACGAGGACGCCGGTCCGATCGTCCCGGCCTACCTGCTGACCCGGGGCCGCACCGTGCCCGCGAGCGAGGCCATCGACCTCATCGCGGTCATCATCACTTCCGGCGGCCTGACGCCGCCGGTCGGGCTCGGTCCCGAACACCTGATCATCCTGCAGAAGTGCACCAGGCCGACGCGGCTGGTGGACGTCGCGGCCGAGCTCAACCTGCCCATCGGCGTGGTGCGGGTGCTCGTCGGCGACCTGCACCAGCAGAAGCTCGTCCAGGTCGAGTCGCCGCCTCCGGCGCCCGACGCCACGGTGCTCCTGGAGGTCATCGACGGCCTGAAGGCTCTCTGAGCACCTCCTCGGCCCGATGACAGGCGACCCGGCGCCGTCCGTCCAGGTCGCGGAGCGCGGGCGCGCTCTCACACTCCGCCACCGCCATCGGGCAGCGCAGCCGGAACGGGCAGCCCGTCCGCGCCGGCCGCGCCTCCGCGCGACCGCGCGCCGCGGGCGGCTCTCCCCCGAGCCTGGGCACGGCGTCGCGCAGCGCCAGCGTGTACGGGTGAGCGGGCCGGTCCAGCAGGTCGGCCGTGGGCCCCGACTCGACCACGCGGCCCGCGAACAGCACGTGCGAGGTGCGGCAGAGCCTGCCGACCACGGCCAGGTTGTGCGTGATGAGCAGGCGGCCGGCCGGCAGCCCGGCGAGCAGGTCGAGGATCTTCGCCTGGACCGTCACGTCCAGGGCGCTGGTGGGCTCGTCGAGGATGAGCAGCCGGGGGTTCACGGCCAGGGCGCGGGCGATCACCACGCGCTGGCGCTGGCCGCCCGAGAGCTGGTGCGGCCTGCGATCGGCCAGCGCGGGGTCGAGGCCGACCTGTTCGAGCAGTTCGGGGACGCGGTGGCGGGCGTGGCGGGGCAGCGCCTCGGCGACGGAGGCGCCGGCGCGCATCCGGGGGTCGAGGGCCTCAGCCTGGAAGACGGGCTGCACGTCGCCGCGGAAGCGCCTCATATCCGCTTTTTTCAGGTTCTGGTTCCCGTACCAGATATTTCCTGACATGGGGGTGAGAAGGCCGAGGAAGGCCCGCGCCAGCGTCGTCTTGCCCGACCCGCTCTCGCCGATCAGGCCGACGCCCCCCTCGACGATGTCCAGGGTGACGTCGTGGACCACGGGCGTGCGCCCGTACCCGAGCGTCACCCGCTCGGCCCTCAGCAGGCTCACGGCAGCGCCTCCAGCAGCTCGCGGGTGTAGGGGTGGGACGGCTCGGCCAGCACGCGGGCGGCCGGGCCGCTCTCCACGACCTCGCCGTCGCGCATGACCAGCACCCGGTGGGCGATCGTGGAGACCAGGGCCAGGTCGTGCGAGACCAGCAGCAGCGCCAGCCCGCGCGCCGCGCACAGCTCGCGCAGCACGGCCACCACCTCGGCCTGCACGGTCACGTCCAGCGCGCTGGTCGGCTCGTCGGCCAGGATCGCCTCCGCCCCGAGCGCGATGGCCAGCGCGATCGCGAACCGCTGCGCCTGCCCGCCGGACACCTCGTGCGGGTAGCGGCGCAGGATCGCCGGGTCGAGCAGCACCGCCTCGACCGCCTCCGCCATGACGCGCTCCGCGTCGCCGACGCCGTGCAGCTTCAGCGCCCGGCGCATCAGCGTGCCGAGCCGGGTGGTGGGGCTGAGCGCGGCCTGCGGCGACTGCATGACCAGCGCCACCCGCGCCCCCCTGATCGCGCGCAGCCGGGCCGGCGAGGCGGTCAGCACGTCCACCCCGGCCACCCGGACCCGCCCGCTGACCTCGGCGCCCTCGGTGAGCCCGAGCAGCGCCATGAGGGTGGTCGACTTGCCCGAGCCGCTCTCCCCCACGATCGCCACGCACTCGCCCGGCGCCACGTCCAGCTCCGGCACGTCGGCCACGACCCGCCCGCCGTACCTCACCCGGAGGTCGCGCACCTCGATCACTTCACGATCCTCCGCGGGTCCAGCGCGTCGCGCAGCCCTTCGCCCAGCACGTTGAACGCGAACGCGGTCAGCAGGATCGCCAGCCCCGGGAAGGTGACGACCCACCAGTTCGTGGTGAACAGCGTCTGCCCCTGCTCCACCATCAGCCCCCACTCCGCCGTCGGGTCCTGGGCGCCCAGCCCCAGGTACGACAGCGCGGCGGCGGTGAGGATGACCCCGCCGGCGTCGAGCGAGAGCTGGACCAGGACGGGCGTCAGCGAGTTCGGCAGCACGTGCCGCAGAATGATCATGATGGCCGGCACGCCGAGGCAGCGCGCGGCGTCCACGTACGGCCGGGTGGCGATGGAGGCGGCCGTGGCCGCCGACAGCCTGGCGTACCAGGGCCACCAGGTCACCGCGATGGCCACGATCACGGTGGTGACGCTCGGTTCCAGCACGACCGCCAGGGCCACCGAGAGCAGCAGCGCCGGGAAGGCCAGGAACACGTCCGTGATCCGCATGATCACGTCTCTGACCCAGCCGCCCGCGTACCCGGCCACCACGCCGAGCAGGACGCCGGCCGTGGCCGAGACCGCCAGCACCGCCACCGCGATCAGCAGCGACGTCTGCCCGCCGTGCAGCACCCGGGAGAACACGTCGCGGCCGGCCGCGTCGGTGCCGAACCAGTGCTCGCCGTCCGGCGGGCTCAGGGCGTTGAGCGGGTCCACCTCGCCCGGCGGGTGCGGGGCCAGCCACGGCGCCAGCACGGCGGCCAGCGCGATGAGGGTGATCAGCACCGCCCCGGCCAGGGCGAACCGGTCGGTGACCCGCGGCAGGCGCGCCACCCGCGGCATCGCGCTCACCGGGCCCTCGTCCTCGGGTCGATGACGCCCTGCAGCAGGTCGACCACCAGGTTGGCGAACACGTACATCAGCGCCACCAGCAGGGTGACTCCCGCTACGGCCGGCGTGTCGGAGTGGGAGATGGCGCTGACGGCGTAGCGGCCCAGGCCGGGCCAGTTGAAGACGGCCTCGACCAGGAACCCGTTCACGATCGCGTACGCGAACACCAGCGCGATCAGCGACAGCACCGGGTTGAGCGCCGGCCGCAGCGCGAACCGGGTGAGGATCGTCGTCTCCCTGAAGCCGAGCGCCCGTTCCAGCCGGGCGTGGTCCTGCGACGCCTCCTCGATGAGCGTGGCGCGCACCAGCTGCGCGATCACGCCCGCCGGGTACGCGGCCACGACCAGGGCCGGCAGCGCCAGATGCGCCAGCGTGCTGGTGAGGATCGGCCAGTTGCCGGTGATGAGGGCGTCCACGACGGTGATGTTGGTCCAGAGGGTCAGCGGGCTGGTGGTGTCGAGTGAGCCGTCGTACTCGCCGGCGACCGGGAACCAGCCCAGGGTGCTGCCGAAGACCGTCTGCAGGGCCAGCGCCAGCCAGAACACCGGCAGCGACACCGCGAGCATGCTGGTCAGCCGGACGGAGAAGTCCGGGAAGCGGCCCCGGAACCGGGCGGCCAGCACGCCGACCGGGACGCCCACCGCGATGGCGATCACCAGCCCGGCCCCGACCAGCTCCAGGCTGGCCGGGAACGCGTGGTACAGGTCCTCCAGCACCGGCCGCCGGGTGTGCAGGCTGGTCTGCCAGTCACCGGTCGCCAGGTCCCTGACGTAGACGGCGAGCTGCACCCAGAGCGGTTCGTCCAGCCCGAACCGCTCACGCACCTCCGCGAGCTGCTCGGGCGTGGCCCTAGGCCCGGCGTAGGCGACCGCCGGATCGCCGGGCACCATCCTGGTGATCACGAAGGTGAGCGCGACCACGCCCACCATGACCAGGAACGCCTGGCCCAGCCGGAGGATCAGGTGACGCGGCATCGCTCAGCCGGCGGGCTTGAGATCGTAGAAGAAGACGACGTTCGGGTAGGCGGGGTTGTCGACGTACCCGAGCACGTCCGCGGTGAGCGCGCGCTGGTAGGTCTGCACGTATGGCACCGCGACCGCCGCCTTCTCCTGGATGATCTTCTTCTGCAGGTCGGCGTAGGCCTGGTCCGCCGCCAGCGGGTCGGTGGCGGCGAGCTCCGGCAGTTTGTCGATCGCCTCGTCGATCGCGCCGTCCTTCAGGTACGACAGGTTGAACTGGACGTCCTCGGCGCTGCGGAAGACATTGAAGAACCAGGAGAACGGGTCGGCGTAGTCGGGGAACCAGTACATGACGAAGATGTCCTGGTCGCCCTTCTTGCCGCGGTCCCACTGCGCGTTCCAGGGCATCGCCCGCGCCTGGAGGGTGACGTTGACCTGCTTCAGCGCCGCGGTGAGCAGCGTGACCAGCAGCTTCTGGTCCTCGTCGCCCTGCGCGTAGGTGAGGGTGAGCTTCAGCTCGGGGTTGTCCGGGCCGTACCCGGCCTCCTGCAGCAGCGCCCGCGCCTTGTCCAGGTCCTGCTTCGGCTCCAGGCCGGTGGTGTGGCCGAGCAGACCGGGCGGCACCAGCCCGCCGGCCTTCTGCCCCGCGCCCTTGAGCGCCGCCACCAGTCCGTCGTAGTCGATGGCGTGCTGCAGCGCCTGCCTGACCCGCACGTCCTTGGCCGGCCCCTCGGCGGTGTTGAACAGCACCAGCAGGTTCTGGAACGACGGCGCCTGCTTGGCCTGCACGCCCTCGGTCATGCCCGCCTGCTGGAACAGCTGCGGGTTGAGCCGCTGCACGAAGTTGACCTCGCCGCGCTGGACGAGCTGCCAGGCGGTGGTGATCTCCGGCGTGACCCGGAAGGCCACCTTCTTGTACTGCTCGGGCCGCCAGCCGCCCCAGTAGTCCTCGAACGCCTTCAGCGTCAGCTCGGTCTCCTGGCCCTTGCGCCAGGAGTCGATCGTGTACGGGCCGGTGCCGACGTCCAGTTTGCCGTTCTTGACGTCGTCCTCGTTCTTCTCCAGCGCCTCGGCGTCGTAGAGATAGGCGGCGTACCCGGAGGAGGCGATGAGGTCCATCGGCGACGCGTACTTGAGCGTGAACTTCAGCGTCGCGTCGTCCGGCGTCTCGATCTTGTCGACCGCGCCCCAGATGTAGGCGGCGCCGCCGTTCGACTTCATCGTGCGCTCGATGGCCTTCTTGGCGGCCTCGGCGTCGAGCGGGGCGCCGGTGTGGAACTTCACGCCCTGGCGCAGCTTGAACGTCCACTCCTTGCCGCCGTCCGCCGAGGACCACTCGGTGGCCAGCCGCGGCTCGGCCTCCTTGGTCGCGGCGTTGTAGCGGGTCAGGCCCTCGTAGATGTTGGACAGGGCGATGATCTCGTTGGAGTACGAGGTCGCCGGGTCCCAGTCGGTCACCACGTCGAGGTTCGGGGCGTAGACGAAGGTGGCCTCGTTGTCCTGGGTGGCCGTCTGGCCCGCCGGGGTTCCGCCGGTGCTCGGCCGCGGGCTGCCGCCGGCGCCGCGGACCTGGCCACCCGCGCACGCGGATGCGGCCAGGGCCACGACGCCGGCGACCCCGGCGACGAGCAGACGCTTGTGCCAGCGCATGGGGGGATCCTTTCGAGTTGTCACCGGGTGAGCGGGCCGGCGGCTTTGGCGTGTATCCGCACGGCAGGCTCCGCGAGATAGCTGAGCGGCACCTCCAGCAGGTCGACGATCCGGACCCGGTCGGGGTCCGCGCCCGCGGCCACGGCTCGCGCCGCGGCCTCCTGCTTCACCCTTTCGATCGCCTCTGTCCGGCTTTCACCCGCAGGCATGATCGTATCGACTCTGCCGCTCGCCAGGGCGATCGCGGCGCCGACGGCGTTGGCCACCTCGGCGTGCTCAGGGTGGATGACGCGGCTCACGCCGGGGATCCGCTGGGGCAGCAGGAAGGCTCCGCCACCCACTGCCACCAGGGGCCGTCCGGCGCGGCCGAGCGCCATGCGGTCCACCGCGTCGGCGGCCAGCTCGTCGGCGGCGGTGATCACTCTTTGCAGAGTGTTGCGGAAATCTTCCGATATGTCGCCCAAGTCCCACTGGACACCCGGCGGGCGCCGTCCCGCCGCGACCGCCGCGTCCGTGAGCGTCGCCGTGCCGCCCCCGAACACCAGCGCCTCCCGCGTGATCCGGTAGCCGACCGAGTCGGGGCCGAACCGCGTTCCGCGCACGATGGTGCCGCCCCCGAGCGCGATGGCCAGGATGTCCGGCATGCGGAAGTTGGTCAGCACGCCGCCGATCTCCACGGCCGCCGACGACTCCCGCGGGAACCCGCCCGTCAGCACGCCCAGGTCGGTGGAGGTGCCGCCGACGTCCGCGACGATCGCGTCCGGCACCCCCGACAGGAACGCGGCGCCGCGCAGCGAGTTGGCCGGGCCGGAGCCGATGGTCGACACCGGCAGCCGCGCCGCGTGCTCCAGCGTCATCAGCGTGCCGTCGTTCTGCGCCAGGTAGGGGGTGGCCGCCAGCCCGCGCTCGGCCAGCGCGGCCGTCAGCGCGCCGGTGACGTGCCCGGCGACCCCGTACAGCGCGGCGTTGAGCACGGTCGCGTTCTCGCGCTCCAGCAGACCGAGCGAGCCGACCTCGTGGCTGACCGAGACCGGCAGCCCGTACTCGCTCCTGATCAGCTCCTCGACCGCCCGCTCGTGGTCGGCGGTGGCCGGGCTGAACACGGCCGTGACCGCGACCGCGTCGGCCTCCATCCCGTCCAGGAAGCGCCGGATCGCACCGGGGTCGATCCGGCCGATCTCGCGCCCGTCCACGTAGTGACCGCCGGGCACCACCGCCTCCCCGGCCGAGACGACTCCGCGCAGGTCGGCGGGCCAGCCGGAGAGCGGCGGCACGGCCGTGGTGGCGGGCGCGCCCAGCCGCAGCACGGCCACCCGGCCCAGGTTCGCGCGCTCCAGGACGGCGTTGGTGGCGTGCGTGGTGCCGAGCATCACCCGGCCGACCCGCCCGTGCGCCCCGGGCCCCAGCTCGCCCAGCACCGCGTCCAGCGCCGCGCGCAGGCCCCCGGTGACGTCCCGGCTGGTGGGCCGCTTGACCTTGACGATCACCCGGTCGTCCGCGCCGAGCACCACCGCGTCGGTGTTGGTGCCGCCGACGTCGACGCCGATCCGCAGGTCCGTCCCGCGCTCAGCCATGCGCCAGCTCCTCGACCGGCACGTAGTCCAGGTCGTAGCCGAACGCTCGCGGTCCCGCCGTGTCGAGCCCCTTCCCGGTGCGCCAGAGCGGGTCGCACGGCCAGGCGAGCACGGTGACGCGCTGGCCGTAGCGCAGGTCCTCCGTCTGGACGGCGGCCGCCGTCTCGGTGTCGACCACCGAGATCAGGTCCGGCACCATGGCCCTGACCTGGTTGTCCTCGACGGCAACCAGGTTCTCGTTCTGCAGTTCCAGGACGAGCGTGCGGCCGCGGTCGTCGCCTGTGCCCTCGATCGTGGCGGTGCCCCTGACGAACCCGCCGGTGGTGCGCCGCGCCACGTCCGTCAGCTTGCCGGTGATCAGCCTGACCGCCCCCAGCTCCGCGGCGAGCGCGGCCAGCGGGTCGGCCGCGCCCTCGGTGGCCCGGCCGATCTCCAGCGCCCGGGTGACCGTGCCCTCGATCACCGCGCCCCTCGCCCGTTCGGCCGTGACGACGTAGTCGGCCATCAGCGCCGAGGAGCCCGCGGCCACGCAGACCGCCCGCGCCAGCCGCTCGGACCACAGGCCGTCGACCGGCCGGATCGTCACCACGTTGCCGGCCACGTCCGACATGATCACCAGGTCGGCGGGCAGCCCCGCGACGTGCATGGAGACCATCTGGACCTCGGGGAAGGCCCGGCCCATGCCGTCGGCGTCGAGCAGCGGCAGCCCGAGCCACGCGGCCCAGGCCACGGGCTGCACCCCGTTGGAGCCGCCGATCTCGGACGACATGACGGCCGCGGGCGGCCTGCCGAAGAGGCGCTCGACCTCCTCGGCGACGCGCTTCGGCTCGTCCTCGCTGTGGATCATCTCGTGGCTCACGGTCGGCGCCCCGATCCCGGACAGCGGCAGAACCAGCGCGTCAGGGGAAAGCTCGGCCAGCCGCACGAGCGGCACCGGGCCGTGCTCCCCGACGGCCCGCGCGGCGGCCAGCGACCCGGCCCGCACACCGCCGCCCCCACCGGTGCCGAGCACGGCGCAGCCTCGGGCCAGAGCCGGAATGTCAGTTTCGCGGATGCTCATAGGGAGCCCCAACCAAGCACATACCGCGTCATAGCGCCAGCCTGTCCTTTCCCTGACTGGTAGACCTGAGGAGGGTCCACGGGCGAAGGAGGAGCACGGATGCGGATCTCGGTGGCGGCCGACAGCCTGGACGGGGTGGCGGAACGGGTGGTCACCGCCCTGCGGCGGCGCGGCCACGAGGTGATCAGGCACGGCGCGCTGGCCGGCGACGAGCGCGACGACTGGGCGTGGGCGTCGGAGTCGGCGGCCCGCGACGTCGCGGAGGGCCGCGCCGACCAGGCGGTGGTGTGCTGCTGGACCGGCACCGGCGCGTCCATCGCGGCCAACAAGGTGCCCGGCGTCAGGGCCGCGCTCTGCGCCGACGCCTACACCGCCGGCGGCGCCCGCAAGTGGAACGACGCCAACGTGCTCGCCCTCAGCCTCCGCCTCACCTCGGACGTGGTGCTCGACGAGATCCTGGACGCCTGGCTGGAGGGCGCCCCGAGCGCCGACGCGTCCGACCGCGCCAACGTGGCCCACTTGGACGACATCTGACCCGGGGACCCGCTCCCGGCGCGCCTGACCCGACCCCGGACGCCGGTGAACCCCCGCGCATCGTCGGCGCCGCGCTTTGTCGGTGCCGCGCTTTGTCGGTGCCGCGCTTTGTCGGCGCCGCGCTTTGTCGGCGCCGCGCTTTGTCGGCGCCGCGCTTTGTCGGCGCCGCGCTTTAGGGTGCAGGGCATGACCGACGTCATCCTCCGGGGCGGTCGGCCCTGGGGCCTCGACGGCCCCGCGGACGTGCTCGTCCGCGACGGCCTGATCGAGCGGGTCGCCACCGCCGTCGACGCCCCCGGCGCGCGCGTCGTCGACGTCGCCGGGCGGCTGGTCCTGCCCGGTCTGGTCGACGCCCACTGCCACCTCGACAAGACGCTCCACGGCGGCCCCTGGGTGCCCCACTCGGCCGACGACACGCTCGCCGGCCGCATCGGCAACGACCTGTCCCGCCGCGGCGAGCTGGGCGTGCCGAGCGTGCCGCGCATCGTGTCCCTGCTGCGGACGATGAGCTCGTACGGCACCACCAGCGTGCGCAGCCACACCGACATCGACCCGCAGGTGGGGCTGCGCGGCGTGGAGGCGGTCCGCGAGGCGGCCGGGCAGGTGCCGGTCGACGTGACGCAGGTGGCGTTCCCGCAGCACGGCCTGCTGACCAACCCCGGCACCGCCGAGTTGCTGGAGGAGGCGCTCAGGAGCGGCGTGGAGGCGGTCGGCGGCCTCGACCCCGCGGGCATCGACCGCGACCCCGTACGCCACCTCGACCTCATCTTCGGCCTGGCCGGCCGCTACGGCGTCCACGTCGACATCCACCTGCACGACGGCGGCTCGCTGGGCGCGTGGGAGGTGGAGCTGATCATCGAGCGCACGCGCGTGCTCGGCCTGGCCGGCCGGGTCACGATCAGCCACGCCTACGCGCTCGGCCAGCTCGACGCCGCCCAGGCGGGCCGGCTGGCCGAAGGGCTCGCCGGGGCGGGCGTGGCGGTCTGCACCGCCGCCGTCTACAGCTTTCCGGTGCCGCCGGTCAAGATCCTGCGGGCGGCCGGCGTGACGGTGGCGTGCGGCCACGACGGCATCCGCGACCTGTGGGGGCCGTTCGGCAGCGGCGACATGCTGGAGCGGGCCATGCACCTGGCCTACCGCAGCACGTTCCGCCGTGACGAGGACATCGAGCTCGCTCTGGAGGCCGCCACCTACGGCGGCGCACGCGCGCTCGGGCTGCGCGGATACGGGCTCGCACCGGGCGATCGGGCCGATCTGGTGGTGGTCGAGGCGGGCGGCGCGGCCGAGGCCGTGGTCGTTCACCCTCGGCGCATCCTGGTCATGAAAGACGGCGTCGTCCTGCACAATTGACCGGCGGGACCATCGAAAGGCAGGGCAAGTGCTCTCTATTCACCAGCGGATCGCCGAAGAGCTCGGGGTGCGCGAGGGGCAGGTGCGGGCCGCGGTCGACCTGCTCGACGGCGGCGCGACCGTGCCGTTCGTCGCGCGCTACCGCAAGGAGGCCACCGGCGCGCTCGACGACGCCCAGCTGCGCACGCTCGAGGAGCGCCTGCGCTACCTGCGCGAGCTCGACGAGCGGCGGGCCGCGATCCTGGAGTCGATCGAGTCCCAGGGCAAGCTCGACGACGAGCTGCGCGCCCAGATCATGGCGGCCGAGACCAAGGCCCGCCTGGAGGACATCTACCTGCCCTACAAGCCGAAGCGGCGCACCAAGGCGCAGATCGCCCGCGAGCTGGGGCTGGAGCCGCTGGCCGACAAGCTGCTCGGCGACCCGTCCCTCGACCCGGCCGACACCGCGGCGGGCTTCGTCACCGAGGGCGTGGCCGACGCCGGGGCGGCGCTCGAAGGCGCGAGGGCCATCCTGATCGAGCGGTTCGCCGAGGACGCCGACCTGATCGGCGGCCTGCGCGAGCGGCTGTGGGAGCGCGGCAGGCTGGCCTCCAAGGTGCGTGAGGGCAAGGAGGAGGCCGGCGCGAAGTTCTCCGACTACTTCGACTTCGCCGAGCCCTTCACCAAGCTGCCCTCCCACCGCATCCTCGCCATCTTCCGCGGCGAGAAGGAGGAGGTCCTCACCGTCACGCTCGAACCCGACGACGCCGCCGACTACGAGCAGCGGATCGCCGCCCGGTTCGGCGTCTCCGACCAGGGGCGGCCCGCCGACCCGTGGCTGGCCGAGACGGTCCGCTGGGCGTGGCGCACCCGCATCCTCGTCCACCTGGGCATCGACCTGCGGATGCGGCTGTGGCAGGCGGCCGAGGACGAGGCGGTGCGGGTGTTCGCGGCCAACCTGCGCGACCTGCTGCTGGCCGCGCCGGCCGGCAGCCGCCCCACGATGGGCCTCGACCCCGGCCTGCGCACCGGCGTCAAGGTGGCCGTGGTCGACGCGACCGGCAAGGTCGTCGACACCGCGACCATCTACCCCCACGAGCCCAAACGGCAGTGGGACCAGTCGCTGGCCGTGCTCGGGGCGCTGGCGCAGCGTCACGGCGTCGAGCTGATCGCCATCGGCAACGGCACCGCCTCCCGCGAGACCGACAAGCTGGCGGGCGAGCTGGTCAAGCACCTGCCGTCGATCACCAAGGTGGTGGTGTCGGAGGCGGGCGCGTCCGTCTACTCCGCGTCCGCGTACGCCTCGCAGGAGCTGCCCGAGCTGGACGTGTCGCTGCGCGGCGCGGTGTCGATCGCCCGCCGGCTGCAGGACCCGCTGGCCGAGCTGGTCAAGATCGACCCGAAGTCGATCGGCGTCGGCCAGTACCAGCACGACATCGCCGAGTCGAAGCTGTCCCGCTCGCTCGACGCGGTGGTCGAGGACTGCGTCAACGGCGTGGGCGTCGACGTCAACACCGCCTCCGCGCCGCTGCTGACCCGCGTCTCGGGCATCGGTTCCACGCTGGCCGAGAGCATCGTCCGCCACCGCGACGCCAACGGCCCCTTCCGCGCCCGCACCGCGCTGAAGGGCGTGCCCCGCCTCGGGCCGAAGGCGTTCGAGCAGTGCGCGGGCTTCCTGCGCATCCAGGGCGGCGACGACCCCCTCGACGCCTCCAGCGTGCACCCCGAGGCCTACCCCGTGGTCCGCCGCATCCTCGACTCCGTCGGCACCGACCTCAAGTCGCTGATCGGCAACACCGCCGCGCTGCGGTCCCTCGACCCGCCGGCGTTCACCGACGAGAAGTTCGGCCTGCCGACGGTCACCGACATCCTGCGCGAGCTGGAGAAGCCCGGCCGCGACCCGCGCCCCGCCTTCCGCACGGCCACCTTCAAGGAGGGCGTCGAGAAGCTCTCCGACCTGGAGCCGGGCATGATCCTGGAGGGCGTGGTCACGAACGTGGCGGCGTTCGGCGCCTTCGTCGACATCGGGGTCCACCAGGACGGCCTGGTCCACGTGTCGGCCATGTCCCGCACGTTCGTCAAGGACCCGCGCGACGTCGCCAAGCCCGGGGACATCGTGCGCGTCAAGGTGCTGGACGTCGACATCCCGCGCAAGCGCAT
>NZ_JAPNNL010000119.1 GCF_027620315.1 Nonomuraea corallina
CGGAGTTCCCCGGGCTGGCGTTCGCCAGGGCCGAGGCGGCGCGGCTGGCGGAGCTGCGCTCGGGCATGGTGGAGGACCGGCTCGCGGCCCGGCTGGAGCTGGGCGAGGCGAGCGTGCCGGAGCTGGAGGAGCTCGTGGCGGGCGACCCGTACCGGGAGCGGGCGTGGTCGCTGCTGGTGCTGGCCCTCTACCGGGCGGGGCGGCAGGCCGAGGCCCTGGCCGCGCTCCGCCGGGTACGCGCCCTGCTGTCGGACGAGCTGGGCATCGAACCGGGACCGGCGCTCAAGCGCCTGGAACAGGCCGTCCTGGCCCAGTCGCCCGAGCTGGAGACGCTTTCGGCGACCGGCGCGGGCCTCGCCCCCGGACCGGACGCCGCGCCGGAACCACGGGCTGCCGGCGGCCCCGGAGCGTCGTCCAGCGGTCCCGGACCGGCCTGGCCGCCGCCCCCGTCGTCGACGCCGGTCACCGCCGGGGTGCGGGGGGTCGCGCAGGGAGGGCGCGAGAGGCTGGTCGGGCGGGAGAGGGAGGTGCGGGCGCTGGAGGAGCGGCTCGCCGAGGCCAGGGCGGGGCGCGGCGGGCTGGTCGTGGTGAGCGGCGAGGCGGGCATCGGCAAGACGAGCCTGGCCCGCGCCGCCGCCGACCTCGCCGGGGCGCGCGGCTTCCGGGTCGCCTGGGGACGGTGCCCCGACAGCGGCGGCGCGCCCGCGTTCTGGCCCTGGCGGCAGGCGGGCATGCTCCCGGCCCGGCCGCCCGCCGAGCTGTTCGACCTGTACGACGACGTCCTGGCCCGGCTGCGTGAGACGCCGAGCCTGCTGGTGCTGGAGGATCTGCACTGGGCCGACGCCTCCTCGCTGCGCCTCCTGGAGTACGTCGCCGCCGAGCTGCCCCGTACCGCCACTCTGGCGATCGTCACGCTGCGGCCGGGCGAGCACCCCGAGCGGCTCCGCGAGACGCTGGGGGCGCTGTCGAGGGAAGGGCTGCGGCTGCCGCTGGGCCCGTTCGGCGCGGCGGAGGTGCGCGACTTCCTGGAGCTGCGGCAGGTGCGCGCCGACCCGGTGGCGCTGCTCGACCGGTCCGGGGGGAACCCGTTCTACCTGGAGGAGCTGCTGCGGCTGCCGGAGAGCGAGCGCGACCAGGTGCCGCCCGGCGCCCGCGACGTGATCGCCCGCCGCCTGGCCAGGCTGCCCGGCGTGACCCTTGACCTGCTGAAGGCCGCCGCGGTGGCGGGCCGCGAGGCGGACGCGGACCTGCTGTCCGCGCTCGCCGGGCGGCCGGTCGAGGACGTCATGACGGCGCTGGAGCCGGCGCTGGCCGCCAGGCTGGTCACCGAGGCGGCCTCGGGTTACCGGTTCTCGCACGCCCTGGTGCGGGAGGCGCTCGACGCCGGCCTCACCCGCCTGGAGCGCGCCCGGCTCCACCTGCGCGCCGCCGAGCACCTCGAGCGCGCGCCGGCGGCCGATCCCGGCGCCCGGCCGCAGGATCAGGCGCCGGGCGGGGATCTCGGCCGGCGGAGTCCGGGCCCCGATCCCGCGGTGCTCGCCGCGCACTTCGCCGCCGCGGCCCCGCTGGCGCCCGCGGGGAAGGCCGTCGCGTACGCGACCGAGGCCGCCCGTCAGGCCGCGGACCGGCACGGCTACCAGGAGGCCGTCGCGCTGTGGGAGCTGGCGCTGGCCCACCTGCCGCCGGGCGACTCGGCCGTCCGCTGCCGCACGCTCACCGGCCTGGGCCAGGCCCGGCGCGCCGTGGGCGACGCCGAGGGCGCCTTCCGGGACCTGGCCGAGGCCGTCGCCCAGGCGCAGCGGATCGGCGACCGGGCGGCGCTGGTGGCGGCGGTGTCCGCGTTCGGCGCCCCCTCGGTGTGGAACTGGCGGCCGTACGGGTTCGTCGACGACGACCTGGCCGACGTGCTGGAGAACCTGCTCGCCGGGCCGCTCGGCGACCACGACAGGGCGGCGCTGCTCGGCACGCTCGGCGTCGAGCTGCACTACGGGCCGCGCCGCGCCGAGGGGGAGCGGCGGGCCGCCGAGGCGGTCGAGCTGGCCCGCGCCACCGGCGACCCCGCCCTGCTCGCCAGGACGCTGAACAACTACCTGCTGGCCGCGTTCGTGCCCGGCCGCAACGACGAGCGGCTGCGCGCCGTCGAGGAACTGCTCGCCATCCCGTGCCTGCGCCGGGAGGACCGGCTGGTCGCCCGCGCCATCCGCCTGTCGTGCCTGCTCCGCGCCGGCGAGCTGGCCGAGTGGGAGCGCGAGCTGACACGCTGCGAGCAGCTCCTGCGCGAGCTGCGCAGGCCGGAGCTGGAGTCGATGGTACGGGTCGCGCAGACGGGCGGGCTGATGGCGCGCGCCCGCTGGGAGGAGGCCGAGTCGCTGCTGGAGCGCTTCCCCGCGCCCCGCTACGGGGCCAGCCTGTGGGGCCTGGACGCGCGCCGCCTGATCGCCCGCTACCTGTGCCGGAGCGCCAGGGGCGACGCCGCCGAACTGGTGGACGAGCTGGTCGCCGCCGCCGAGCCCGCGCTGATGGCGCCGGTGCGCCCCGTCGCGATCCTGGCCGCCCTGGAGGACGGCCGGGAGGGCCCGGCCCGTGAGCTGGTCGCGCGCTGGGGCGAGCCGCTGCGGGAGGACTGGTCGGCCGATTTCCTGTGGCCGGTGTGGGGCCTGGTCGCCGCCCGCCTCGGCACTCCCTCCCCGGACGACCTCTACGCCCGGCTGCTGCCGATCGCCGACCAGTTCGTCGTGCTGGGCTCGGGCAGCGCCGTCTGCGGCTCGGTCCGCGACGTGCTGGCCCAGCTCGCGCTTCGGCTCGGCCGTACGGAGGAGGCGGCGGAGCACGCCAGGGCCGCGATCGCCGGGCACGAGCGGCTGGGCCTGACGTACTGGGCCGGGCGCAGCCGTGACCAGTGGGAGGCGGCCATCCGGCGCGCCGCCACCGCGCGGTAACGGGTGCCCGGGGAATGTCGGGCTCCGCGCGTATCGTGACCACATGTCTGACATCGAGGTCGCAGGCCGCGAGGTCCACATCACCAACCCGGACAAGGTGGTGTTCCCGCGCGCCGGCCACACCAAGCTCGACCTGGTGCGCTACTACCAGGCCGTGGGGGAGGCGGCGCTGCGCGGCGTGCACGGGCGGCCGATGGTGCTCAAACGGTTCCCGCACGGGGTGGAGGAGGAGCCGTTCTTCCAGAAGCGCGCCCCGGCCAGGAGGCCCGGCTGGATCGAGGTGGCCGAGCTGAGATACCGGTCGGGGCTCAGCGCCGAGGAGGTCGTCTGCACCGACCTGGCCCAGCTCGCCTGGGTGGTCAACCTCGGCTGCGTCGACCTCAACCCGCACCCGGTGCGGGCCGACGACCTCGCCCATCCCGACGAGTTGCGCATCGACCTCGACCCGGTGCCCGGCGTGGGGTGGGACGACGTGCTGAGCACCGCCCAGGTGGCCCGCGAGGTGCTGACGGACCACGGGCTGACCGCCTGGCCCAAGACGTCCGGTTCGCGCGGCTTCCATGTCTACGCCCGCATCGAGCGGCGCTGGCCGTTCGCGCAGGTGCGCAAGGCGGCCGAGACCGTGGCCAGGGAGGTCGAGCGGCGCGCTCCCGGCCTGGCCACCAGCCGGTGGTGGAAGGAGGAGCGCCACGGCGTGTTCGTCGACTTCAACCAGAACGCCTACGACCGCACCGTCGCCTCCGCCTACTCCGTGCGCGCCGTCCCCGACGCCCGCGTCTCCACCCCGCTCACCTGGGACGAGGTGCCGGGCTGCCGGCCGGAGGAGTTCACCCTCGACACCGTGCCCGCCCGGCTGGCCCGGTCCGGCGACCCGTGGGAGGACATGGACCTGCACGCCGGCTCCCTCGACGGACTGCTCGCGCTGGCCGAGGAGCTCGGCCCGCCGCCCAAGGCGCCCAAGGGCACCGGCCGCAGGCGGCAGACCAGGCCCGTCATCGAGATCGCCAAGGCCGAGCACAAGGACGAGGCCCTGGCCGGGCTCGAACGCTGGAAGGCCCGCCACCCCGCCGTCGCCGCCCGGCTGGAGCCCGCCGACGTGCTGGTCGACGGCATGCGCGGGCGCAGCAGTGTGTGGTACAGGATCCGCGTCAACCTCCAGCACGTGCCCGAGGCGGAGCGCCCGCCGCAGGAGCCGCTGGAGGTCGACTACGACCCCTGGAGGTAGCGCCGGAGCCTCAGCGTCAGGAGGCTCAGCGTCAGGAGCCTCGGCGTCAGGAGCCTCGGCGATCGGAGCCTCAGCGGCCAGAGATCAGGTTGGCCAGGTGCGCGAACGGCGAGGTGGTGGTGCCGTGGTCGTTCTCGCGCCGGTCGGCGGCCCGATAGAGCGCGTAGATCAGCTGCACGCCGATCCACCGCAGCGGCTCCGGCTCCCACTGCCGCACCTGACGGCCCACCCACGGCAGCGCGGTCAGCTCGGTGTCGCGCCGCAGCACGAGGTCGCGCAGCGTGCGCCCGGCCAGGTTGGTGGTGGTGACGCCGCTGCCGACGTAGCCGCCCGCCCAGCCGAGCCCGGTCTCGTGGTCCAGGTGGACCGTCGAGCACCAGTCGCGCGGCACCCCGAGCACCCCGCACCACGCGTGCTGCACCCGCACGTCGGCGGTGGCCGGGAACAGCTTGACCAGCATCCGCCAGAGCGAGGCGACCGTCTGCGCCTGCGTCGCCCCCCACACGTCCGTACGCGAGCCGTACCTGTAGGGCACGCCCCGGCCGCCGATGGCGATCCGGTCGTCGGCGGTGCGCTGCGCGTAGATGTAGCCGTGCGCCTGGTCGCCGAGCAGTTCGCTGCCCGACCAGCCGATGTGCTTCCACATCTCGGCGGGCAGCGGCTCGGTGACGATCATGGAGCTGTTCATCGGCAGCCACTGCCGGTGCTGCCCGGCCAGGCTGGCGGTGAAGCCCTCGGTGGCGCGGATCACGTACTCGGCCGTGACCGTGCCGCGCGTGGTGACGGCCGAGGCCCGGCCGCCCTCGCGCGGGCGGATCTCGGTCACCGTGGTGCTCTCGAAGATGTCCACGCCCAGCGCCTCGGCCGCCCCGGCGAGCCCGACGGCCAGCTTGGCCGGCTGGATGCGGGCGCAGTGCGGCGAGTAGGCGCCCTCGATGGCGCCGGCGACGTTCAGCCGTTCGCGCATCTCGTCGCGGTCCATCAGCCGCATGTCGTCCTCGCCGTACCCCCAGGTGCGCAGGTCGGCCACCTCGGCGCGGAGCCGGCGGCGCTGCGCCGGGTTGGTGGCGACGTGGACCAGCCCGCCCTTGTGGATGTCGGCGTCGATGCCCTCCTCGCGGGTCACGTCGATCACCTCGTCCACCGCGCGGAACATGGCGTGCTGCAGATCGATCATCGCCTGGCGGCCGCGCGCCCTGGCGTGCCGCTTGCGCGACCCGGCGAACTCGGCCGACAGCCACCCCCCGTTGCGGCCGGACGCGCCGAACCCGGCGAACTCCTTCTCCAGCACGGCGATCCGCAGGTCGGGCTGGGCCTTCTTCAGGTAGTAGGCCGTCCACAGGCCGGTGTAGCCGCCCCCCACGATCGCCACGTCGTACGTGCGCGGCCCCGGCAGCGGAGCACGGCGCGCCGGCAGCCCTGCTTGCCGGTACCAGAACGAGACCCCGCCGTTCGCGAAGTCCCCCGTCAGCGGGATCCCTTTCACGTCAAAACGCCTCCATATCAGGCTAGTCGGGAAGAAGAAACAGAGTCGGAGACCCGTCGAGAAGGGTGGCGCGCTGCTCAGGCGGGTGTGGGCGGGCTGATCATCCAGATGACCTCGGCCGGCTCGTCGCCCTCGTTGGCCACGCGGTGCGGGATCGAGGTCCTGTACTCCACGCTGTCACCCGGCCCGAGCACCTGCGGGGAGGCCGAGCCGGTCGGGCCGAGCCAGACGGTGACCCGGCCGCGTAGCACGAGGAGGATCTCCTGGGACTCGCCGTGGGCGTACGGCTCGTCGCCGGTCGAGGTCCCGGGGTCGAGCTCTCCCGCGTAGACCTCCAGGTTCTGCAGGGGACGCTGGGAGATCAGGTACTTGCGGGTGCCGGGGGCGGTGCGTAACTCGGGACGGGCCGTACGGCGGAGCACCCGGTGCCCGAGCTCGTCCTCCTCGTTGAACAGGTCGGCCACGGTCAGCCCCAGCGCCGTGGCGATCCGCCTGAGCATGCCGATGCTGGCGCTGCTGTGGCCGCGTTCCAGCTGGCTGATGAAGCTAGGGCTCGCGTTCGCCTCGACGGCCAGTCCGCGCACGGTCATGCGGCGCATGTTCCGGTATGCCCGGATGCGCGCACCCAGGCGGGCGGTCTCTGGCTCCGTCATCGAACCCTCGGTCGGCGGTACTGAACAAGGTGTTCAGTGTAACGGTAAGGACCGTACAGGCCCGGAGAAACCCCAGCAAGACGGGCGCATGCCGAGGTCACGCCCGGGTCTGCCGCTGGTACCCCTCGTCGCCCCCGTACACCCGCTGATCCGGATCGCGCTCCGGCTGGGTGGCCGGACTCGTCGGCGACGCGGTGTGCTCCTCGGCGAAGTCGTCCGACGGCACCGGCGCCGGCATCAACCACTCCCGCCAGGAGAGCGTGCCCAGCGGCGCGTTCCTGACCAGCAGCCGGCCCGCCCGCTGCTGGGCCGTCGCCCTGCCGGGATAGCGCACACGCGGGCGGAGCCGGCGCAGCCCGTGCGCCTCCAGCCAGATCCCCACCAGCTCCGGGGTGCTCAGCACCTGGGGTCCCCCGTACGCGAGAGCGGTCTGCCGCGGCTCGCCCATCAGCAGACCGGCCAGGTAGGCGGCCACCTCGCGGGCGTCCACCGGCTGCCAGGGCACCGACGGGTCCACCGGCAGCACCGGCGACGCGGCGAGCTTCCGCAGCGCCCGGTCCAGCGCCTGGTGCAGGTGACCGTGGCGGAGCACGGTCCAGCGCAGGCCGCTGGTCCTGACGAGCCGCTCGGCGTCGGCCAGGCGCTCGCGCGCCCGCCCCGTCGTCGGCCCCGACACCCGCAGCACGTGCGGCACGCCCGCTCCGCACGAGGCCGCGACCGCCGCGCGGTCCGCCGGGTCCCGCCCCAGCAGCACGACGGCGTCGCAGCCGCGCACGGCGTCCTTCACCGCCTCGCCGGGCAGCCACCGGGCGTCCCCGCCGCCCCCCGGCGGCGGGCCCAGCGCGCGGACCTCGTGGCCCGCTTTGACCAGGGCGGGCACGACCGCTCCGCCCAGTGTCCCGCCCGCTCCCGTGACCAGAATGCGCATGGCGGGTTCCTACCCGTGACCTGCGGATTCAGGCGGTAGCGGCGTACGACTCGGCGATGCCCGCCGCGGCCGTGCGCAGGATGTCCACCAGCCGCGGCAGCTCACGGGCCCGCCGGGAGGAGAGCACGATGCCCAGAGCGGCGACGGCCCGGCCCTCCACGAGCACCGGGGCGGCGGCCGAGCAGGAGCCCAGGGTCATCTCCTCGTACGTGAGCGCGTACCCCTGGGCGCGGACCGCGGACAGCTCCCTGGCCAGCCGGCCCGGCTCGGTGATGGTGTGCGGCGTGGGCCGCTCCAGCTCCCGGGCCAGGTAGGCGCGGACGAACCAGTCGGGCTCGTGGGCCAGCAGCGCCTTGCCGACCCCGGTCGGGTGCATCGGCAGCCGCCCGCCCGCCCTGGACACGATCGGCACCGCCCGCCGCCCGTACACCTTGTCCACGTACAGCACCTCCAGGCCGTCGCGGACGGCCAGGTGGACGTTCTCGCCGGTGCCGGCGAACACCTCCTGCAGCCACGGGTGCGCCACGTCCTGCAGCCGGCCGGGCGCGAGCTGCCCCAGCTCCCACAGCCGCAGCCCCACGCTCAGCCGGCCGTCGGGGCCGCGGCCCAGCGCCTGCCACCGTTCCAGCTCGCCCACCAGCCGGTGAGCCGTCGTCAGCGGCACCCCGCTGCGCGCCGCCACCTCGGTCAGCGTCAGCCGCGGGTGCGCGGCGTCGAAGGCGCCCAGGATCGCCAGGACCTTGGACGTCACGCTCCTGCCCGGCTCCCGGGATCCGCCCGCCATGCGCCCATCCTGGCAGAGTTCTTCCGCTCAGTGGAAGCGCCCTCTCGATGCCCGGGGTGCGGAGGCAGGATGCTTTCGACATGCGGACTCAGGTAGGGATCATCGGAGCGGGGCCCGCGGGGCTGCTCCTGTCGCACCTGCTCCACCTGCGCGGCATCTCCTCGGTGGTGCTGGAGAGACGCAGCCGCGACCACGTCGAACGGCGGGTGCGCGCCGGGGTGCTGGAGCAGGGCACCGTGGACACGCTCGTCGCGGCGGGCGTCGGTGAGCGCATGCTGCGCGAGGGGCTGCCCCACCACGGCATCGAACTCCGGTACGGCGGCGCCGGCCACCGCATCCCGTTCGAGAAGCTGGTGCCCGGCCGGGCCATCACCGTGTACGGGCAGCAGGAGGTGGTCAAGGACCTCATCGCCGCCAGGCTGGAGGCGGGCGGCGACCTCCGCTTCGAGGTGGAGGACGTGGCGCTGCACGCGCTGGAGGACCGGCCCTACCTGACGTTCGGCGGGGAACGCCTCGACTGCGACGTGATCGCCGGCTGCGACGGCTTCCACGGCGTCTCCAGACCGGCGGTGCCCGAGGGCGTGCTCACCACGTACGAGCGCGAGTACCCGTTCGCCTGGCTCGGCATCCTCGCCCAGGTCGCGCCCTCGTCCGAGGAGCTCATCTACGCCCGAGGCGAGCGCGGCTTCGCCCTGCACAGCATGCGCTCGCCCACCCTCAGCCGCTTCTACCTCCAGGTGCCGCCGGACGCCGTGGCCGAGGACTGGCCGGACGGGCGCGTCTGGGACGAGCTGAAGGCCCGCCTGGAGACCGTGCCGGGCTTCACCCTGGCCACCGGCGAGATCGTGGAGAAGAGCGTCACGCCGATGCGCTCCTACGTGGTGGAGCCCATGCAGTACGGCCGGCTCTACCTGGCCGGGGACGCCGCCCACATCGTGCCGCCCACCGGCGCCAAGGGACTCAACCTGGCCGTCGCGGACGTGCGGGTGCTGACCGAGGCGCTGGCCGCGTACTTCCGCGACGGCTCGACCGGCCTGCTCGACGGCTACTCCGCCGCCTGCCTCAAGCGGGTCTGGCGGGCCCAGCACTTCTCCTGGTGGATGACGACGCTGCTGCACACCTTCGACTCCGACGACGCCTACGGGCGGCGGCTGCAGCTCTCCTACCTGGACTACGTGACCTCGTCCGAGGCGGCGGCGACCACCTTGGCGGAGAACTACGTCGGCTACGAATGGTGACAGAAGGACGGACATGCCCCATCCCCCTTACCTCTCTCCCGGCTACCGGAGCACCGTGCTGCGCGCCCCGTCGCAGCCGCCCGTGGCGTTCAAGGCCGACCCCGACGCCATCGAGCTGAGCAGCCCCGTCTTCGGGCACCAGGAGGTCGGCTCCCTGGACGCCGACCTGACCCGGCAGCACGAGGGCGAGCCGATCGGCGAGCGGATCATCGTCACCGGCCGCGTCCTGGACTCCGGCGGGCGCCCCGTCCGCGGCACCCTGGTCGAGGTCTGGCAGGCCAACGCGGCCGGCCGGTACGCGCACGCGGGCGACCAGCACCCGGCCCCGCTCGACCCGAACTTCACCGGCGCGGGCCGCTGCCTCACCGACGACGAGGGCCGCTACCGGTTCGTCACGATCAAGCCCGGCGCGTACCCGTGGCGCAACCACCCCAACGCCTGGCGGCCCGCCCACATCCACTTCTCGGTGTTCGGCACGGCCTTCACCCAGCGGCTGGTCACCCAGATGTACTTCCCCGGCGACCCGCTCATGCCGTTCGACCCGATCATGCAGTCCATCCCCGACGAGGCGGCCCGCCGGCGGCTCGTCTCCTCGTACGCGCACGACGTCACCGAGCCCGAGTGGGCCCTCGGCTACACCTTCGACGTCGTGCTCGGCCGTACCCCCGTGGAGTCCTGATGACCTTGCCCGTCACCCCCTCCCAGACCGTCGGCCCGTTCTTCGGCCACGCGCTGCCGTACCCGCGCGACTGGGAGCTCGTCCCGGAGGGGCGCCCGGGGGCGATCACGCTGACCGGCCGGGTCCTGGACGGCGCCGGCGAGCCCGTCCCCGACGCGCTGCTGGAACTCTGGCTCGGCCGCACCGGCGAGCGCGGCGTGCTGACCCGTGACGGCGAGGGCGTGTCGGGGTTCGGCCGCTGCGCCACCGACCCCGAGGGCCGCTACCGCTTCCGAACCGCGCGGCCCGACGGGCCGTACCTCTCTTTGCAGATCTTCGCCCGAGGACTGCTGCGCTCGGTCCTGACCCGGGTGTACCTGGAGGACCGGCCGGACCCGCTGCTGGACGGCCTCGACCCGGTCAGGCGTGCCACCCTCGTCGCGTCGGGGAAGGAGGACACCTACGAGTTCGACGTACGCCTGCAGGGCGAGGGGGAGACGGTTTTCCTTGACTTCTGACAACCCACCAGGAGATCCGCTCGACACCGGTCCGCTCCACACCGGTCCGCTCGACACCGGGCTGCTGGCGCCGGTGCGGGCGGGCGTCCGTGCCGAGCGGCTCACGTCCGACCAGGCCTGGGTACGGGCCATGCTGGACGCCGAGTCGGCGCTGGCCCGCGCCCAGGCTCGGGCCGGGCTGGTGCCGCGCCGGGCGGCCGAGGCGATCGCCCGCGCGGCGGATGACCTCGACGTGGACGTGGCCGCGCTGGCCCGCCGCGCCCGCCGCTCGGCCAACCCCGTCGTGCCGCTGGTGTCGGACCTGCGCGCGGCGGTGGGGGAGCCGGCGGCCGCGGACGTCCACCTGGGCGCCACCAGCCAGGACATCCTCGACACGGCCGCCATGCTGGTCGCCCGCCGCGCGACCGAGGTCATCCTGGAGGACCTCGACGGCGTCATGGACTCGCTGGCGCGGCTGGCCGAACGGCACCGCGACACGGTGATGGCCGCCCGCACCCTCGGCCAGCACGCGGTGCCCACCACCTTCGGGCTGAAGGCGGCGACCTGGCTGGCCGGCGTCCTGCGCGCCCGCGACCGCCTGGCGGCCGTGCCGCTGCCCGCCCAGCTAGGCGGCGCCGCTGGCACTCTGAGCGCCCTCACCGAGGCGGCCGCCACCTCCCCGGGAAGCGGCGAGGTCCCGAGGGAGGCGGCCGGACGGGCTCTGGCCGTCGTGGAGCTGTTCGCCGAGGAGACCGGCCTGGCCGTGCCGGAGATCCCGTGGCACGCCGAGCGTTCGGTCGTCGCCGAGCTGGGGGCGGCGCTGGCCGGGGTCGCGACAGCGCTCGGCAAGCCGGCCGCCGACGTCATCCTCCTGTCCCAGACGGAGGTGGGCGAGGTGGCCGAGGCGGCCCCCGGAGGCTCGTCGGCCATGCCGCACAAACGCAACCCGGCCCTGTCCGTGCTCGTCCGCGCCGCCTCGCTCCAGGTCCCCGGGCACGCGCGGGCGCTGGCCCAGGTCGGGGAGCATGAACGCGCGGCGGGCGCCTGGCAGGCCGAGTGGGGCCCGTTGCGCGAGTGCCTGCGCCTGACCGGCGGCGCCGCCGAGACCGCCGCGGAGCTGATGGCCGGCCTCCGGGTCTTCCCCGACCGGATGAGCGCCAACACCGGCCTCACCGGCGGCCGCCTCGTCTCCGAACGCCTGGCCGCCCACCTCGGCGCGGACGCGCTCACCGAGACGCTCCGGCGGGACGGCCCCCTGGAGGCCCCCGCCGCCCTGCTGGACCCCGCCGCGTACCTGGGCGCGGCCCCGGACCTCGTCGACCGTGTCCTGGCCGCGTACCGAGACAGACAAGGAACCCCGTGAAGCTGCATCATCGCGTCGACGGCCCCGCCTGCGGGCCGCTGCTCGTGCTCGGCCCGTCCCTGGGCACCACCCTGGACGTCTGGCAGCCCCAGCTGCCCGCGCTGACCGAGCGCTGGCGGGTGCTCCGCTACGACCTGCCGGGGCACGGCGGCTCGCCCGCGGCCGGCGGGTTCACGCTCGACGACCTGGCCCAGGCCGTGCTCGGCCTGGTCGACGAGGCGCACTTCGCCGTCGGCGGCATCTCGGTCGGCGGCGCGGTCGCCGCGACCGTCGCGCTCAAGGCCCCCGAGCGGGTCCGGAGCCTGGTCATGTGCTGCTCGTCGGCCCGGTTCGGCGAGCCGGGGCCGTGGCTGGAGCGGGCGGCCTCGGTACGGGCCGAGGGCGTGCGGTCGCTGGCTCCGACGCTGGCCTCGCGCTGGTTCACCGAGGGGTACGACGGGAGCTGGGTCGTCGACCGGCTCGACCAGGTGGACGACGAGTCCTACGCCGCGTGCTGCGAGGCGCTGGCCGGGTTCGACCTGCGGGCCAGGCTGCCGGAGATCGCCGCGCCCACGCTGGTCGTCGCGGGGACCGAGGATCCGGCGACGCCTCTGGAACACGCGCTCACCCTGGCCACCGGCATCCCCGGGGCCCTGCTCGCCACCGTCCCGGGCGCCTCCCACCTGGCCGGCGTCGAGCGTCCCGGCCCGGTGACCGCCGCGATGCTGCGGCACCTGTCCGGCACCTGGCCGGCGGGCGCGGGCAAGCCGGCGGGCACGAGCCGGGCCGACGGGATGCGGACCCGGCGCGAGGTGCTCGGCGGCGCGCACGTCGACCGGGCCAACGCCGGCGCCACCGACTTCACCCGCGACTTCCAGGACTTCATCACCCGCTACGCCTGGGACGAGATCTGGAACCGGCCGGGCCTCGACCGGCGCTCCCGCAGCCTGGTCACGCTCACCGCCCTGGTGGCGCGGGGGCACCTGGAGGAACTCGGCATGCACGTACGGGCGGCGCTGCGCAACGGGCTCACCCGCGACGAGATCAAGGAGGTGCTGCTGCAGACCGCCGTCTACTGCGGGGTCCCGGCGGCGAACTCGGCCTTCGCGGTGGCGCAGCGTGCCCTTGCTGACCTTGACGCCGAAGAGTAAAGGGGTTTTGTGGTGGATTAGAGTTTAATGGTGGATTTCGAGGATGGGTGGGCGACTGCGCCCCTGCAGTGGGTGATGAGCACGCTCGGCCGGGGCCAGTTCGCCAGAATGGGCGCCGATCCCGGGCTGGTGGCGGCGGTGGACCAGCATGTGGCGGTCCTGCGGGACACGATCCCCGTCGACCCGGAGGCTCTGGGCGACTACGTGCTGGGCTTCGTGGACGTGCTGCGGGAACGGGACTGGACCTTCCACGGCCCGCACGACCCGCCCGCGCTCCGGCTCACGGCCGCGTGCTGGCTCGCCCGCGAGCACGGCTTCCTCACCGGCGACCTCCCCGCCTGACCCAGCCGATCCACCCGCCCCGCGCGTCCAGGCGTCCGGGGCGTCCGGGGCGTCCGGGGCGTCCGGGGCGTCCTCCCCGCATCCCCATGCGCCGGCGTGTCCTCGCGCGCCCCGCGCGTCCTTCGCGGTTCCGCGGTGGGTTGACGCCTGCGGAGAGGGCGGCCGGGCCGGGTGGCTCGGCCGCCCCCGGTTCCCGGAGGGCGGGCCTGTCAGGGCTCGCGGATGTCCGGCCGGGTGGAGCCGACCGTCCCGGTGCCCGTCGACGGCGTGATCCGCTGCTCGGACGTGCCGCGCTGGGCCATCTCCTCCTGCGTCATGCCCTGGGCGTGCGCGCGGCCGCGCTGGTACGCCTCCGCATGGGCCCTGGCGTGGGGCGCCTCCTCCTCGATCCGGTCGAGCCAGCGCTCCCACCGTTGCTGCATGGGCCGCACCAGCCCGCCGCCGATCCCGATGGCCGCGATCGCGCCGATCGTGGCGAGCGCCGCGATGAGGACCGGGATGGTGACCGCCGTCGCCACGCCGATCTGGTTGAGCGCGGCGATGATGCCCAGCGCCCAGATGAAGATCTCGGCGACCACGGCCAGGAACCGGCCGTACGACAGCCCGCCGAGGGCCCCTCTGACGATGTCGCCGACCGCCCTGGCGATGGCCCCCGTCACCACGATGATCACGATGGCCACGATCGCCAGCGGTAGCCACGCCACCACTGCCGTCAGCAGCGCCGAGATCGGGTTCGGCCCGAACACGCTGAACGCGATCTGCAGGGTGACCAGGATGATCGCATAGAAGACGATCCTGGCCAGCAGGCTGCTCGCGTTGTACCGGCTGCGCTCCAGCCACCGCTGCACGCCGCTGCGCTCTACCGCCCGCTCGAAGCCGACGCGCTCCAGGACCTTGTCGACGATCTTCTCCAGGATCTTGGCCACGAACCAGCCGATGACGAGTATGACCAGGAACGCGATCAGCCTGGGAACGAACGTCGCGATCATTCGCCAGGCATCGGATAGGCCCTGGCCTATGTTGATGTCCACGGTTTCCCCCTCCGAGGAGCTAATGTCAGCGCGCTACCCGCTCAGAGGACCCTTATGCACACAGGGTGACTGAATCTGCCCAAAACTGGGCTTATGGTAAACGGAGCGTAACCATCACGCATAGCCCGCTTCAAACGTCGCCCGCCGGCTCGACATCGACCACGATCACCTTCTCCAGGCGATAGGCGTCGAGATCGGGATCATGCCAGGACTCGCCCGCCCTGATCGCGTGGAACCTGAAGGTGGCCCCCGGTCTCGTTCGCGCTCAGGATGCAGCGCACGGGAACGGGAGGGCTGAGCGCGCGGACCAGTCGCGCGACCTCCATGGCGGCGGCGAGCCCCTGGCGCAGAAGGACGCGTTGCTCCCCTTCGCCGATCACCGGCGCGTCGTCGACCACGGCGGAGTCGACCGGCACGAAGTCCTCCAGATGGAACGAACTGTGCCGGCACTCCCAGCCGGTGAGATCGTGGGACGGGGCCGTCTCATGGGCGCCCCGCGCGGACCGGGCCCAGGTGAGCACCCTGCCGTGACGGACGATGCCCTGCCCGACGAACGCGCGCAGACGAGGGGCGAGACCGCCCGGAGGATCGAACCCGCCGGAGCCGCTCAGCGGGACGAGGTGGGCGGCGGCGTCGTTCATGCGCACGGTGATCACAGGATTCATGATGCTGGGATCAAGGGCCCGGAACGACAGAAAACCCCGGATCCTGGCATCAGCCGGAATCCGGGGCTCGGTGACGGTGGACGATACTGGGATTGAACCAGTGACCTCTTCCGTGTCAGGGAAGCGCTCTCCCGCTGAGCTAATCGTCCGTATTGAGTTGTCACTCAGAGCGGAAGACGGGATTCGAACCCGCGACCCTCACCTTGGCAAGGTGATGCTCTACCCCTGAGCCACTTCCGCATGGCGTTGCTCTACCTTAGCGGATCCAGGAGGATCCACAGAACGCGCCGAGGTGGAGACGGGATTTGAACCCGTGTAGACGGCTTTGCAGGCCGCTGCCTCGCCTCTCGGCCACTCCACCAGGAGTTGGAACTCCGAGCGGAAGACGGGATTCGAACCCGCGACCCTCACCTTGGCAAGGTGATGCTCTACCCCTGAGCCACTTCCGCGTGTCTCCGGCACCGGCCGGTTACGAGGAAAACCATATCGCCTTCCCGGAGTGCCTGTGCGCATGGAACGGCTCTCCGGGCGAAATTCAGCGGATCAGACGGACGTCCTCCGCCTTGACGAACGCCACCCGGTGGCCGAGCTGGATCTGGTGGTAGCGCCGGCGGCCCGTGACCGTGACGTGTCGCGCGGGCCGGTACGCGGCCGAGAGATAGGACCCGGTCAGCGTGCCGCCGACCGTGTACGCCTGGCCGGGGCCGATCCGGTACGGGAGCGCGACGTGGCGCTGGTAGGCGACGCCCGTGCCCCGGTAGGCGGCCTTCTCCGGGTACGCGCGCCCGTACACCGGGACGCCCGTCCTGCGCGGCACCACGACGGGGTTGCGGGCGCGGACGGCGGTCGGGCGCTCGTACGGGTCGTGGAACCAGGCGCGGCGGCCGAGATACCAGATGGCCGTCCAGCCGGCGTGCCGCCCGGCGACCGCGAACCGCTGTCCGGCGGAGGCGCGGGCGCTGTGGTCGTGGACGCTGTACGTGCTGGGCCGGCCGACGCGCTTGCCGATGTCGTCCACCAGCGGCGCGTCATGACGCGGCGCCGTGCGCAGCCACACCGTCGACGCGCCCCGCGGCGGGCACGGGCGCGCCGGTCTGCCGCGCTCGCACCCCGTGAAGCGCGGCCGGTGCTCGTCGTACTCAGGAAGAATCACCACCACCCGCCCGCGTCCCTCCTGCTTCCGTCCGGCCTCGTGACTCACGGGGCGGTCGTGCACGGAACGGCCGCGTGTGGGGCGGCCGGGTGCGGAGGTGGCACGGGACGGGCCTCCGGGCGTGGGACCGGTGTGGCCGGGCCGGGAGGCCAGCCGCAGGGGCGGGCGCTCGTCCTGGTCTCCGGCGCGTCTGTCGCGTGGCTCCAAAGGGGCGCCCAGGAGGTCGAAGTAGTGGGCCCAGTCCCAGTACGGGCCGGGGTCCTCGTGCATGGCGGGCAGCGTGTCAGGGGTGGCGCCGGGGACGTTGTCGTGGCCGAGGACGTGCGCCCGGTCGAGCGGGATGTCGTGCTCGGCGGCCAGGTGGCGGACCAGCCGGGCCGACGCGCGGTACATCGCCTCGGTGTACCAGGTGCCGCCCGCGGCCAGGTAGCCCTCGTGCTCGATGCCGATGGAACGGGCGTTGACGTCCCAGTTGCCGGCGTGCCAGGCGACGTCGCGGGTCCTCAGGTGCTGGGTGACGTGCCCGTCGCGGGAGCGGATCGTGTAGTGCCAGCTCACGTACTCGGGGTCGCGGATCAGGCGGGGGATGCCCCGGAAGGGGCCCTCGGTGTCGTGGATGACGATGTAGTCGACGCGGCGGGGACGTCCGAGGCGGTCGTGGTTGCCGTAGTCGTCGCCGCCGGTCCTGGCGTACGCGGCGGGCAGCCACCGGCAGGCCGCCTTCCGCGGGCACTCCGTCCCGTTCGAGGGCTTGGCGGCGCGGCCGGGGGAGCGGAGCCCGGGGTGGGCGGTCAGCCGGACCACCGAGCCGTCGTCCGCGCGGCGGACCGCGCCGGCGCGGATCACCCGCAGGACTTCGTCGGCGAACGCGCGCGAGCCCCCGTACCGGGCGACGGCGCCGTGCCAGCGGCCGGGGTCGGCGCTCGGGGCGCCCCGGTAGGAGGCGAGGAGTGCGGCGCCGCCCCGGATGTTGGCGGCGGGCTCGCGACGGAGCCGCCCGGCGCCGATCCCGGTCAGCCGCGCGGCCTCGTCCAGAGTGGCTCCCCGCGGCGCGCCTCCCAGCCGACCAGAGGCGGCAGCATCACCGGGGGCGTGGCTGTGACCGTGGCTGTGACCGTGGGTGTGGGCGCGGGCGTGGGCGCGGGCGTGGCCGGAGGTGGCGGTGCGTGGGATCACGCCGTCCGTCCGGCCGCCGGAGCGGGGCGCGGAGGCCGGGGCGAGTGACGGGGCGAGTGACGGGTCGAGTGACGGGTCGAGCAGGTGCATCGGGCCGAAGCCGCCCGCCGTGGACGGCTCGCCCGGGTGGGCGTCCCAGCGGGACTGCAGGTAGGACACGCCCAGCAGCACGCTGACCGGCACCCCGTACTGCCGGGCCGCCGAGGCGAAGTCGTCCTGGCGCCCTTCCGGCTGGCCGGCCAGCACCAAGGCGGCGACGGCGACCTGCAGCAGCATGACGAGACCTCCACGCGGTGGTACGGAACGAGCACGGGTCGTGACCGTTCCCAGGGGAACACGACATCGGCCGTAGGCCGCCCGGCACGCCGTATGGGAGAAGCAGGGTGACCAATAGAGCTAATTTCTGCCCGATATCGGGCAGGATGTTGGCGTGTCTCGTTCCATCTGCGTAATGTCCTCGTCTGTGTCTACGGCGCGGCATCCCTACGAGGACCTCATCGTTCACCTCACCCGGACGAGCCCGCTCGGGGCCGGTGAGGCGGCACGCGTGGTGGCCGACGTGCTCGCGTACTTCTCGGAGTCGGCGGAGGAGTTCGTGCGCCGCCGTCACGGGGAGTTGAAGGCGCGCGGTCTGACCAACGACGAGATCTTTCCCAGGGTCGCCGCCGAGCTCCGGGGCCGCCGGGTGGCGGCCCCGGAGTTGTCGCTGCGTCAGCTGCGCCGGATCGTCTACGGATAGGAGACTCGGATGTGCGGAATCGTCGCGTACGTGGGGCCGAAGGACGCGGCTCCGATCCTGCTCGAAGGGCTTCAGCGGCTGGAGTACCGCGGCTATGACTCGGCCGGGATCGTGATCTCCAGCAAGGGGCTCAAGGTCCGCAAGGTCAAGGGCAGGGTCGCCGACCTGGCCAAGGTGGTGCCGGCCAGGTTCAAGGGCGCCCTGGGCATCGGTCACACCCGGTGGGCCACGCACGGCGCGCCCAGCGACGTGAACGCGCATCCGCACCTGTCGGCGGACGAGCGCATCGCGGTGGTGCACAACGGCATCATCGAGAACGCCGACGAGCTGCGGGCCAAGCTGGTCGCCGACGGCGTGGAGTTCCGCTCCGACACCGACACCGAGGTGCTCGCCCATCTGATCGCCCGCGCCGCCGACGAGAACGACTCCCTGGAGGAGGCCGTACGCAAGTCGCTCAAAAGCATCGTGGGCACGTACGGGATCGCGGTGATCGACGCCGAGCGGCCGGGTGAGGTGGTCGTGGCCCGCAACGGCAGCCCGATCGTGCTCGGCATCGGCGAGAAGGAGATGTTCGCCGCCTCCGACGTGGCCGCGCTCATCCGCTACACCCGCCAGGTGGTCCACCTGGAGGACGGCGAGCTGGCCGTGCTGCGCGCCGACGGGTTCCACACCTTCGCCAGCGACGCCCGCGAGACGGCCAAGGAGCCGCTGACCGTCGACTGGGACGCCGGCCACTACGACACCGGCGGCTACGAGCACTACCTGCTCAAGGAGATCTCCGAGCAGCCCGAGACCACGGCCCGCACGATGAGCGGCCGGCTGGACGAGCGGTTCAACGTGGCCCATCTGGGCGGGCTCAACATGGACGCCCGCGAGACGCGTTCGTTCCGCCGGGTGAAGGTCATCGGCTGCGGCTCGGCGTACTACTCCGGTCAGATCGGCGCGCAGCTCATCGAGGAGCTGGCCCGCATCCCGGCCGACGCCGAGCCGGCCAGCGAGTTCCGCTACCGCAATCCCGTGGTCGAGCAGGACACGCTCTACATCGCCATCAGCCAGTCCGGCGAGACCTACGACACGCTCGCCGCGGTGCAGGAGCTCAAGCGCAAGGGCGGCCGGGTCATCGGCATCGTCAACGCGGTCGGCAGCGCCATCGCCCGTGAGGTCGACGGCGGCGTCTACCTGCACGCCGGCCCGGAGGTGTCGGTGGCCTCGACCAAGGCGTTCACCTCGACGGCGGTGGCGTTCGCGCTGCTGGCGCTGCATCTGGGCCGGGTGCGCGACCTGTCGCCCGCCGACGGCCGACGCATCTGTGAGGGCCTGCGCAGGCTGCCCGACCAGATCGGGGAGATCCTCGCGCAGGGCGACAAGATCGCCGAGCTGGCGCAGAAGTACGCCAAGCACGCGAGCATGATGTTCGTCGGCCGGGTCCGCGGCTATCCGGTGGCCCGCGAGGGCGCGCAGAAGCTCAAGGAGATCTCGTACGTGCACGCCGAGGCCTACCCGGCCAGCGAGCTCAAGCACGGCCCGCTCGCGCTGATCGGCCCGGACATGCCGACGGTGGCGATCGTGCCCGACGACGAGCTGCTGGACAAGAATCTCACCACGCTCGGGGAGATCCGCGCCCGGGGCGGCAGCGTGCTGATGGTCGGCCACCGCGAGCCGGACCTCAAGCTGGCCGAGGACTGCATCGTGGTGCCCAAGAACGAGATCGAGCTGGACCCGATCCTGCTCACGATCCCGCTCCAGCTGTTCGCCTACCACGCGGCGGTGGCGCTCGGCAGGGACGTGGACAAGCCGCGCAACCTGGCCAAGAGTGTCACGGTGGAATAACGGCAAGAGCGGGTTAGTAATCCCTTACCGTTCGGCTGGGTCATAGTCGGAATCCGGCCGGTGTCGCCCCGGGGGAGGAGCGCCTAGGGTCAAAGTGTGCCCCAGTTAGACCCCGACACTCCCAATCTTGCCCGGATGTACGACTACCTGCTCGGCGGCAAGGACAACTTCGCGGTCGACCGCGAGGCCCTGGACCGGTTGGCGGATCTGATACCGGAGGCGGTGCCGCTGGCGCGGGCCGCCAGGGGATTCCTCCAGCGCGCGGTCCGCTACGCCGCCGCGCAGGGCGTCACCCAGTTCCTGGACGTGGGCAGCGGCCTGCCCACCCAGGGCAACGTGCACGAGGTGGTCCCGCACGCCCGGGTCGTCTACGTCGACCACGACCCGGTGGTGGCGGCGCACGGACGCGCGCTGCTGGGGGAGCGGGCCAGCGCGGTCTTCGTGGAGGCCGACCTGCTGGACCCCGCCCGGATGCTGGACGACGCCGCCCGCCATCTCGACCCGGAGCTGCCGGTCGGAGTGCTGCTGGTGTCGGTGCTGCACCTCGTGCCCGACAGCATGGACCCGCACGCCGTGGTCGCCGGGCTGCGCGAGGCGCTGGCCCCGGGCAGCCATCTGGCGATCGCGCACGCCACCTCGTCGGGTGACACCCCGGCGGGGGGCACCGGCCGGTCCCCGGAGGAGATCCAGGCGTTCTTCGGCGACTTCGTCATGGTCGAGCCCGGTCTGGTGCAGGCCCACGAGTGGCGGCCCGACCGGCCGCGGCTGGTGGGCGGCAGCCGGTTGCCACTGCTGGCCGGGATGGCCTGGAAGCCTTAGCAGGTGATATCCGGCATGTGTAACTCTGCGTGATCTGTCAATAACCTGAAGTGGACACTTCGGGGGAGGCGGGTCATGCGGCGCAGGCGGTTCCTGGCGGCGGGCCTGGGCGTGGCCGCCTGCGTCGCCGGCTGCGGCGACCGGTCCGCGGTCCGCGTCGCCGGCGCGTACGAGATCCATGCCGCCGGCGAGCAGTGGGTGCGCGTCGCCGAGGCGTTCACCCGGACGGCCCGCGGGGCCGGCTACCCGGTCGGCGGGGCCGGGCCGGTCAGCACGCTCACTCTCATCGGGCTGCCCGCGCTGGCCGCCGCCGAGCTGAACGCCGCCGAGTCGCCCCTGCACGGCGTCACCCCGCTCGCCCGGCTGGCCGGCGAGGTCGAGGTGGTGCTGGTGGCGCAGAACTCCCGCTTCACCGCCTTCGACGCCTTCGGCGCCCGCCTGCGGGCCGACCCCGCGGGCACGCCGCTGGCCGGCGGGCCGCAGGGCACCCCCGACCACCTGCTGTTCGGGCTCATCGCCCAGGGGCTCGGCGCCGACACCCGGCAGGTGAACTACACCGGCTACCCCGGCGCCGACGAGGCGGCCGGGGCGCTGCTCGCCGGGCGCGCCGACGCCGCGACGGGCCCGCTGGCGGGCTGGCGTCCGTACATCGACCGGGGCTGGGTCCGGGTGCTGGCCGTCTCCTGCGCCGACCGCTTCCCCGGTCTGGACGCGCCCAGCCTGCTGGAGTCCGGGGTCCGGGTGGACTTCGCGAACTGGTGCGCCGCCGTCGGCCCCGGCGACATGCCGGCGGCGGCCAGGGACGCGGCCGTCGGCATGTGCGAGGAGGTGGCCGGCTCACCCGGCTGGCGGCAGGCCTGCCGGGAGGGCGGCTGGACGCCGATCCCGCTGGGGGGTGACCGCTTCGCCGCCTGGGCCGCCTCGGAAACCCGCCGCACCAGGGCCGTGCTCCGCGACCTCGGCCTCCTCGGAAGCGGCAAGGGCACCACGTGACGGGGCGCGATCAGCCGCTGTGACCAGCCCGTCCGGGGCGCGGAGGAGTCGCCGGGCAGCACGGCGGGGGTTGTCGGCGCCATGGCAGATCTTGTGGTCCGAAGGGCCCCAGCGCTGTCGGGTCTTGCCGACGATCATGCATTGTGACGGCGCGCCTGATCTCGTAGCTTGGTCCGCGGCATCCACGCGATCTACCTCTTGGGGGCAGTAACTATGAAAATCCGCTCATCTCGTCTGGCCAGCTTGCTGGTGGCGGGTGCCGCCGCCTCGGCCGTGCTCGGGTTCTCGAACCCCGCCCAGGCCATTCCGTCCAGCTGCAGCTTCGACTTCCACAACACCACCCTGTCGAGCTACGCCACCTGCAGCGTGGGCACCGGCCAGTTCCGGGCCGTACTCTGGTGCGACATCCCGTGGGGGTTCGACAAGGCCGTGTACGGCCGCTGGCTGAACGTCACCGTCCCGCCCAGCTTGAGCTTCGCGACCTGCCCCGCGGACGCGCGCAAGGGCTACAGCCCGAACGTCGAACGCCGGTGATCACGGCATCGGCCCGCGTCACGCCGGCCGGAGCTTCATGATCTCGGCTCGCGGCGACGGGGTCACCCGCCGCCGCGAGCCGCCCGGGATCCTCTCGAAGCGGCGGGATGTCGCAGATCGTGAGGGTGGGAGAGCGGCCTTTCCGGGCGGGGAGTGCCGTCTGAGGCACGGTGAGGACTCGGGGCACCATGGCAAAGATTGCAAGGGGCGCACGTCGGTTGTGTCGATCTTTGCCAACGGTTGAACATTGTGGCGAGAACCTTGATCCCATACCTTGGTCGACGGCATTTCCGATCTACCTCCGGGGGAAGTCATCATGAAGTTCCGCTCGCCCCGCCTGGTGAACGTCCTCGTGGCGGGCGCCGCCACCACGGCGGTCCTGGGTTTCTCCAACCCCGCCCAGGCCATTCCGTCGTCGTGCAGTTTCGGCTTCCACAACACCAACATGTCGAGCTACGCCTCCTGCAGCTCGGGCACCGGCAGGTTCCGGGCCACGCTCAAGTGCGACATCCCCTGGGACATCGACCGCGTCGTGCGCGGCCACTGGCTGGGCGTCACCGTGCCGCCCAGCAACAGCATCGCGACCTGCCCCTCCAACGCGCGTAAGGGCTACAACCCGGGCATCGAGCGGGAATGACGATCGGGGGTCCGGCCCGCTCGACGCCGGCC
>NZ_JAPNNL010000012.1 GCF_027620315.1 Nonomuraea corallina
GTGGGCGGCGGGCGGGCCGCGCCGGATGGCGGCGGGGCTGGTGGCGGCCGTGGCGTTCGGCGCTCCGCTGCTGGCCGCGGGCCACTGGGTGGTGCACGGGGTACGCGGGCCGCTCCGGTCGGACGTTCCCGACCCGCTCCCCGCGTTGGCCGCCCTCCACTCGCGCGGCGGCGAGCAGACCCTGCTCATCAGGGGACCGGAGTTCACCGTGCTGCGCGGCCGGGCCCCGCTGATCGGCGAGGCGGAGGCGCCGGTCACGTCCGAGGCCCGGGCCCGCGTCCGCACCGCCGCCGAGGGTCTCGTCGGCGGGCGCGGCGGCACCGACGCGGCGACGCTGGCCCAGCACGGCGTGGCCATGGTCGCGGTCGCGCCTCCGGTGCCGCCGCCGCTGGCCGAGACGCTGGACTCCCAGCCCTCGCTGCAGCGGATGAGCCTGTCCGAGGCGGGCGGCCTGTGGCGGGTGGCCGAACCGGTCACCCCGGTCCCGCCGTCGTCCGCCCACTTCCTGCACACTCCCTGGCTGTGGGCCCAGGGAGCCATGGTGGTGGCCGTCGTGGTGCTGGCCGCCCCGGGCAGACGGGAACCCGACGAGGACGCCGAACCCGTCCCGGCCCTGCCGGAGCCGTCCGAGGAAGGCGGTCACGCGGCGGGGGGCCGGTTGGTCGCGGCGGGTGGCCGGCGGCGTGGGGCGGGTGGGTCGTGAGGAGGTTCGCGGCGAGCCGGTTCGGCCTGGGCGTGCTGGTGGTGGCGGCGCTCGTCGCCCTGTACGGGGTCGCGTACGTGACGAGGCCCGCTCCGCGGCCGCCGGTCGAGGCGCAGCCGAGGAAGGTGCCGGTGGAGGCGGCGACGGCGACGTGCCCCGCCGCCCGCGGCGAGAAGGTCAGCGTCTACCTGCCCGGCACGCTGTCGCGGGAGCCGATGAACGAGGCGGGCCCGTACACCGTGAACGGCCCCGGCGGCCTGGAGGCCGGGTACATCACGCGGACGACCTCCGGCGCCGGGCGCGGGCTCGCCGGGCTGCGGTGCGCCGAGCCCGCGGCCGAGAGCTGGCTCGTCGGTCCGGGCCCCGCCCGCGGCCGTGTCACGCTGCACCTGGTCAACGCCGACAAGGCGCCGGCCTTCGCCGACGTCGAGGTGTACGCCGCCGAAGGGCAGGTTTCCGGGGACGAGGGGCTCGGGATGGAGATCGCGCCCGGCGAGCACCGCCGGATCGACCTCCGCACGCTGGCCGCCGCCGCCGACGTGATGGCGGTCAGCGTGACGACGTTCACCGGGAGGCTGGCGGTCTCGGCCCGTGCCGAGCTGGAGACCGGCGGCGTCGACTGGCTGCCGACGGCCGCCGCCCCCGCCACCGAGGTCGTGGTGCCGGCCGTCCCCGGCGGCGGCGGGCGACGCGAGCTCCTGGTCGCCGCGCCCGGCGAGACCGACGCCACGGTGCGGATCAAGGCCGTGACGGAGGGGGCCGCGTACGCCATGCGCGGCCGTGAGTCCATCGACGTGCCGGCGGGCAGCGTGCTGCCGCTGGACGTGACCACCGGCATCGGCGGCGAGTCGGCCGCCCTGGTGCTCACCTCGACGGCGCCGGTGGTGGCGGGTGTCGTGATCACCGGTACGGGCCGGCAGCCGGACGTGGCGTTCACCGCGGGCACTCCCGCTCTCGACCTGGGCAGCGCGGTGGCGGCCAACGGGGCGGGGTCCCGGCTCGTGCTGACGGCGCCGGACGGCGCGGGGAAGGTGCGGGTCCAGGTGGTGCCGGAGGGCGGCGAGCCGAGGGCGGCGGTGGAGGTGGCGGTCCCGGCGGGGCGGACCAGGGACGTGCGGCTGGCGGGCGAGGGCGCGTACGCGGTGCTGGTCACGCCGGTGTCGGGCCGGGTGTACGGAGGGCGGGTGGTGGAGGAGCGGCTCAGGACCGGAGTCCTCATCACGGCTCAGCCGTTGGCGCCGGCCAGGCTCTGGACCGTGCTCCGCCCGCTCACGGACACCTCGCGCGCGGTCCTTCCCTGACCGGTTCCCCTAGCCGGGCGCGCCGGTGCGGGGGCCGCCGGGCGTCAGCGGCGCTCGTCGTAGCCGGGGTCGACGGTGTCGGGGGAGAGGCCGAGGAGGGAGGCCACCTGCTCGACCACCGTGTCGTGCACGAGGGCGCCGAGCGTGTCGCGGTCGCGGGCGCGGGCCTCCAGGGGGCGCCGGTAGAGGACGATGGAGGCGGGGGACTGGCCGCGGGCGGAGGCGGCGCGGCCGAGCGGGATCGGGCCGGCGCCGAAACCGGGCCCGTCGCCCAGCTCGCTGAGTGGCGGCACCTCCTCCACCGCGAACTCCACCGCGGACAACTGCCTGCCCCACTTCGGCCGGAGCCGGTCGACGGCGTCGAGCACCAGGTCGTCGAAGCGCTCGCTGCGCGCCCTGGCCATGGGGACGTAGGAAGGGGCGATCGGGCCGCGCAGGCCGCGCCCGTGCCTGTCGCGCCGTCGGGGACCGCGCTTGCTCGTCACACGGCAAGTCTACGGGTGACCGGCGAAGAACACCGGCATCGGTGCATGTAGGTGGATAGCCTGCGACAGGTGTCCGAATTGTGGCGACACGCTCTTTAAGAGCGCTCAGATAGTGGCGTCCCGCCCCCTTACCAGATACGGTCCCTCCGTGAGCCCCGTCCGCCGCTGTTCCCGCACCGCCTGCAGTCAGCCTGCCGTCTTCACGCTCACGTACGTTTACGCCGATTCGACCGCAGTTCTGGGCCCCTTGGCGACGTACGCCGAGCCGCACTGTTATGACCTGTGCGCCGAACATGCCGAGCGGCTCACCGCGCCCAGGGGCTGGGAGGTCGTGCGCCTGCCCACGGACGGCGCCGCCCCGAGCACCGACGATCTGGAGGCGCTGGCCAACGCGGTCAGGGAGGCCGCGAGGCCGAGCGGGCCCGGCGCGGGGGAGCCCGTGGGCCAGGGCGTGGAGGTCGGCCGACGGGGGCATCTGCGCGTTCTCAGGTCGGCCCAGCAGCACCGCGACCGGTAGGCTCGGCTCTGGCCGGAGTCACGACCTAAGGGCGGAGCTGGATGGGCGACCTCGCCAAGATCTTCAAGGCGTACGACGTGCGTGGCCTGGTGCCCGACGAGCTCGACGAGCCGGCGGCCGAGGCGGTGGGGGCCGCTTTCGTCGAGGTGACCGGGGCCCGGTCGGCGGTCGTGGCCCACGACATGCGCGATTCGTCGCCGGTGCTGGCCGACGCGTTCATCCGGGGGGCCCGTTCGCGCGGCGCCGATGTGGTGCACGCCGGGCTGGGCTCGACCGACCTGCTCTACTTCGCCAGCGGCACGCTCGGCCTGCCGGGCGTGATGTTCACCGCCAGCCACAACCCCGCCCAGTACAACGGGATGAAGATGTGCCGCGCGGGCGCGGTGCCGATCGGCGGCGACACCGGCCTGACCGAGATCCGCGACCGGGCGGCCGAGCTGATCGGCGTCACGGGCACGCCCACCGGCTCGCTGATCGAGAAGGACCTGCTGCCGGCCTACGCCGACTACCTGCGCTCGCTCGTCGACCTGTCCGCCATCAGGCGGCTGAAGGTCGTGGTCGACGCCGGCAACGGCATGGGCGGCCACACCGTGCCGGCGGTCCTCGACGGGCTGCCGATCGACCTCACCCCTCTCTACTTCGAGCTCGACGGCTCGTTCCCCAACCACGACGCCAACCCGCTGGAGCCGGCCAACCTGGTCGACGTGCGGCGGGCCGTGGTGGCGGAGGGCGCCGACCTCGGCCTGGCCTTCGACGGCGACGCCGACCGGTGCTGGGTGATCGACGAGCGCGGCGAGTCGGTCTCGCCGTCCGCGATCACCGCCCTGGTGGCGGTCCGCGAGCTGGCCAAGAACCCCGGGGCGACGATCATCCACAACCTGATCACCTCGCTGGGCGTGCCGGAGATCGTCCGCGAGCACGGCGGCGACCCGGTCCGCACCCGCGTCGGCCACTCCTTCATCAAGGCCGAGATGGCCCGCACCGGCGCCGTCTTCGGCGGCGAGCACTCCGCTCATTACTACTTCCGCGACTTCTGGTTCGCCGACTCCGGCATGCTGGCCGCGCTCCACGTGCTGGCGGCGCTCGGCGAGCAGTCCGACCCGTTGTCGCGGGTGGTGTCCGCCTACTCCCGTTACCACGCCTCGGGCGAGGTCAACAGCACGGTCGCCGATCACGAGGCGGCCGTGCGCCGGGTGCGTGCGGCGTTCGCCGACAGGGGCGCGTTCGACGAGCTCGACGGGCTCACCGTGACCGGCGACGGCTGGTGGTTCAACCTGCGCGCGTCCAACACCGAGCCGCTGCTCAGGCTCAACGCCGAAGCGGCCGACGAGACCACGATGGCGGCGGTCCGGGACGAGGTTCTCGACCTGCTGAGAGAGGTATGACCGTGAAGATCGACGACTGGCTGCTGGAGATCCTGGCGTGCCCGGCCTGCAAAGCGGCCCTGCGGGTGGAGGGCGAGAGCGCGGAGCTGGCCTGCACCGGCTGCGGCCTGATCTACCCCGTCCGTGACGACATCCCCGTCCTGCTCGTCGACGAGGCCAGGAAGCCGTGACCTGGGAGCCCGAGAGGCTCGACGATCAGCATCATCTGACCGAGTGCGACCCGGGAGGCATGCTCCGCGCGGTCGCCGGCTCCGCCGCCCAGGTCCGCACCGGTCACCGCGTCGCGGTCGAGTCGGGCGTCGACCGGCTCGTCGCCGACGTGCGGCCCCGGGCCGTCGTGGTCGTGGGCATGGGCGGCTCCGCCCTCGCCGGCGACCTCCTGGCCGCGGTGTGCGGGCAGGGCGCTCCGATCCCCGTGGTCACGGTCCGCTCCTACCAGCTGCCCGGCTGGGTGGGGGCGACCGACCTGGTGATCGCCGTCTCCTGGTCGGGCGAGACCGGCGAGACGATCTCCATGGCGACCGAGGCGGTGCGGCGCGGCTGCACCCTCCTCGCGGTGGGCCCCGCCGGCTCGGCGCTGGAGGCGGTGGCGGTGCAGTCGTCCTCGGTGTACGTGCCGATCCCGACCGAGGGCCGGCCCCGGGCCGACCTGTGGCTCGTGACCACCCCGCTGGTGGTGGCCGCCTCCGCGCTGGGCCTGGTGCGGACCGAGCCGACGGTCTACGAGCGGGTGGCCAGGGTGCTGGAGGAGGTCGCGCACCGCTGCCGGCCGTCGAGCGACTCGTTCCTCAACCCCGGCAAGACCCTCGCGATGGACCTGGCCGAGACCGTGCCGATGATCTGGGGCTCGTCCCCGCTGGCCGCCGCGGCGGCGGCCCGTTTCGCCGCCCGGCTCAACGAGGACGCCAAATACCCCGCCCTGTTCGGCGAGCTGCCCGAGGCCGGCCACAATCAGGTGGCGGTGTTCGACGGGCCGCTGGCCGAGCGCGACATCTTCGCCGACACCGCCACCCGCACGCTGCGGCTGGTGCTGCTGCGCGACCTCGACGAGCACCCCCGGGTGACCAGTGCCAGGGAGGCCGTCGTACGGCTGGCGCAGGACCGCGACGTGCTCGTCACCGAGCTGGCGGCCGACGGCGACCACCCGCTGGAGCGGCTCGCCTCCCTCATCGGGCCGGCCGATTTCGCGACCACGTACCTCGCGCTGGGCTACGGCCTGGACCCGACTCCGGTGGGTCCCATCACCGAGTTGCGTGCCCGGGTCACCCACTAAGATCCGTCCAGACTTGAAAAGGGTTCGTACGACGGGAGACGACCGGTGAGCGCGAGCGGCGGAACCAAGGCGATCTTGGCGGCTCTGGCCGCCAACCTGTCCATTGCGGTGGCGAAGTTCGTGGCGGCGGCCTTCACGGGGTCGTCGTCGATGCTGGCCGAGGGCATCCACTCGGTCGCCGACTCCGGCAACCAGGCACTGCTGCTGCTGGGCGGCAGGAAAGCGAAACGGGCCAGCACCCGCGAGCACCCGTTCGGCTACGGGCGGGAGCGCTATTTCTACGCGTTCGTGGTGGCCGTGGTGCTGTTCGCGATCGGCGCGCTGTTCTCGCTGTACGAGGGCTACCACAAGCTGACCCACGCCGAGCCGCTCAGCTCGCCCCAGTGGGCGTTCGGCGTCCTGATCTTCGCGATCATCGCCGAGATCTTCTCGTTCCGCACGGCCATCAAGGAGGCCAACGCGGTCCGCGGCGACCAGAGCTGGATGGCGTTCATCCGCCGGTCCAAGTCGCCCGAGCTGCCCGTCATCCTGCTGGAGGACCTCGGGGCGCTGCTCGGCCTGGTCTTCGCGCTGTTCGGCGTGACGATGGCCGTGGTGACGGGCAACCCCGTCTGGGACGCCGTCGGCACGCTGATGATCGGTTTCCTGCTCGCCGTCATCTCGGTGGTGCTGGCCGTGGAGACCAAGTCGCTGCTGCTCGGCGAGAGCGCCGCCCCCGAGATGGAGTCCCGCATCCGCGCCGCGCTGGACGCCACGCCGCAGGTCGACCGCGTCATCCACATGAAGACGCTGCACATCGGCCCGGAGGAGCTGCTGGTGGCCGCGAAGATCGCGGTGACCCGTTCCGACACCGCTCCGGAGATCGCCGCGGGCATCGACGAGGCGGAGCGGCGCATCCGCGAGGCCGTGCCGATCGCCCGCGTGATCTACCTGGAGCCGGACCTCGACCGGGAGGCGGTCGGCAGGGTCTGACCGGTCACTCGCGCCCGGTCAGGCACGACGTGCCCGACTCGGTCTGGTCGAACAGGCAGCGGCCGTCCTTGGCCAGCGTCACCACCCTCTTGACCGTGGGGAACTGCTTGAGCGTCCTGTCGATCGTACGGAGCGCGCGGGCGTCGGAGCCGACACCGGCGCCCCAGACCGTCCGGCAGAAGCGGAGCGTGGCGGTGCCCTTGCGGATCTTGAGGGAGAAGTCGGCGCCGCAGTCGGACCGGCCGCGGAGCTTGCCGGTCAGCTCGGAGTGCAGGCCCCGGCGCCGTTCGGCGGCGGTGGGGCCCTTGATGAGCTGCTCGACGGCGAACCGGGCGACGCCGGCGTGCGGGGAGGTACGGGTGACCGGCACGACCTTGCCGGGCACGCCGTGCCCTTGGGAGAAGTAGACCTTCACGTTCACGGTGGTCTGCGCGGGGGTGACGGCCAGCATGGCGGCCAGCAGCAGCTCCTTCATGCCCTGTTCGACGTATCCCCGGCGGGCCGGGTTCGCAACAGGCGCAACGCCTTCTCCTTCTCGAAGTCCAGCGCCCGGCGCGGCACCTGGATGCGGCCGATGCGCACGCCCAGCTCGCGCACGGCCGCGGCGACGCCAGGATCGCTCAGCGCGCGCAGCGCGAACGCCAGCTCGGCGGGGGAGACGTCGAACCGTTTCTCCAGCTCCACCGCCTGGGCCACGGCGGCCAGCTCCTCGGGGCCGAAGCGGCGGTGCGCGCCCCGCTCGCGCACGGGCGGCAGCAGCCCCAGGGAATCCCGGTATCGGAGCATCCGGGGTGACATGTCGAGCCGCTTGGCCGCTTCCGTGATACGCATTCTTACATTCTTACGTCAACTTCGGGGTCCTCGGGGTGCCACCTCGCCTGAGGGCCGCCTAGACTCGTCGGCGACCACACGATGACGCGAGGGGTAAAGCAGATGGACTTCAAGGTCGCCGACCTGTCACTGGCCGAGTTCGGCCGCAAGGAGATCCGGCTGGCCGAGCACGAGATGCCCGGCCTCATGGCGATCCGCAAGGAGTACGCGGCCTCCCAGCCCCTCCGCGGCGCGAAGATCATGGGCTCGCTCCACATGACCATCCAGACCGCCGTCCTCATCGAGACGCTGGTCGCGCTCGGCGCCGAGGTGCGCTGGGTGAGCTGCAACATCTTCTCCACGCAGGACCACGCCGCCGCCGCGGTGGTCGTCGGCCCCGACGGCACGCCCGAGGACCCCAAGGGCGTCCCCGTGTTCGCCTGGAAGGGCGAGACGCTGGAGGAATACTGGTGGTGCACCGAGCAGGCGCTCGCCTGGCCCGGCGCCGACGGCCCCAACATGATCCTCGACGACGGCGGCGACGCCACGCTCCTGGTCCACAAGGGCGCCGAGTACGAGAAGGCGGGCTTCGTCCCCGAGGCCACCGGTGACGACCCCGAGGAGTGGCACGTCATCATCGACCTGCTCAAGCGCACGGTCACCGACGAGAAGCGGTGGAGCCGGATCGCCGAGGGCATCAAGGGCGTCACCGAGGAGACGACCACCGGCGTGCACCGCCTGTACGAGATGCACAAGAACGGCCAGCTGCTGTTCCCGGCGATCAACGTCAACGACTCGGTCACCAAGTCCAAGTTCGACAACAAGTACGGCTGCCGCCACTCCGTCATCGACGGCCTCAACCGCGCCACCGACGTGCTCATCGGCGGCAAGGTGGCCGTGGTGTGCGGCTACGGCGACGTCGGCAAGGGCTGCGCCGACGCGCTGCGCGGCCAGGGCGCCCGGGTCATCGTCACCGAGATCGACCCGATCTGCGCGCTCCAGGCGGCGATGGACGGCTTCCAGGTCACCACGCTGGAGGACGTCGTCGGCATCGCCGACATCTTCGTCACCACCACCGGCAACTTCAACATCATCCGGGCCGACCACATGGCCCAGATGAAGCACCAGGCGATCGTGTCCAACATCGGCCACTTCGACAACGAGATCGACATGGCCGGCCTGGCCAAGACCCCCGGCATCGAGCGGCGCACCATCAAGCCGCAGGTCGACGAGTGGGTGTTCCCCGACGGTCACTCCATCCTCGTGCTCGCCGAGGGCCGCCTGATGAACCTCGGCTGCGCCACCGGCCACCCGTCGTTCGTCATGTCCAACTCCTTCACCAACCAGGTGATCGCGCAGATCGAGCTGTTCACCAAGACGGCCGACTACCCGATCGGCGTCTACACGCTGCCCAAGCACCTCGACGAGAAGGTCGCCCGGCTGCACCTCGACGCCCTCGGCGTAAAGCTCACCCAGCTGACCAAGGAGCAGGCGGCCTACATCGGCGTCCACGTCGAGGGCCCGTACAAGTCCGACCACTACCGCTACTGATCTCCCGCGTGTTCGACGCTCCGGAGGGGTGGGCGCCCCTCCGGAGCCTTGGTGTCTGAGAGCTTGCATGGAACTGTGGGAGAGCGGGGAGCGGCACATCTCGTGGGCGGCCCGGTCGATGCCGGTGCTGACCGCGCTGGGGGGGAGGTTCGCCGCGGAACGGCCGCTCGACGGGCTGCGCGTGGCCGCGTGCCTGCACGTCACGGCGGAGACCGCGGTGCTCATGGGGGCGCTCAAGGCGGGCGGCGCCGAGATCGCGCTGGCCGCCTCCAACCCGCTGTCGACCCAGGACGACGTGGCCGAGGCACTGCGCGGCTACGGGATGGCCGTGCACGCCAGGGCGGGCGTCGACCGGGCCACCTACTACCGTCATATCCACCAGGCCCTCGACGTCCGGCCCGACCTGGTGCTCGACGACGGCTGCGACCTGGTCAACATCCTCCACACCGAGCGGACCGACCTGCTCGACGGGGTGTCCGGAGGGTGTGAGGAGACCACGACCGGCATCATCAGGCTCCGTCAGATGGCCGCTGAGGGGGCGCTGCGCTTCCCCGTGGTGGCGGTCAACGACACCCGGACCAAGCGGATGTTCGACAACCGCTACGGCACCGGCCAGTCGACCTTCGACGGCATCATGCGGGCCACCAACACCATGCTGGCCGGGCGCACGGTCGTGGTCGCCGGGTTCGGCTACTGCGGGCGCGGGGTGGCCGAGCGGGCCAGGGGACTGGGCGCCCGGGTGATCGTTACGGAGATCGACGCGGTCAAGGCCCTCGACGCGACCCTCCAGGGGTACGAGGTGCGCACGATGGAGCGGGCCGCCCCGGTGGGCGACCTGTTCATCACCGTCACCGGCAACCGCGACGTGATCACCGCCGAGCACGCCGCGGCCATGAAGGACGGGGCGATCCTGGCCAACGCCGGCCACTTCGACGTGGAGATCGACGTGCGGGCGCTGGACGAGCTGGCCGGCGAGGTGCGCCGCGGGGTCCGCCCCAACACCGACGAGTACGTGCTGCCCGACGGCCGCAGCCTGCTGCTGCTGGCCGAGGGCCGCGTGGTCAATCTCACGGCCGCGGAGGGCCATCCGGCGGCGGTGATGGACATGTCGTTCTCCGCGCAGGCGCTCGCCGTCGCCTGGCTCGCCCGCGAGCGGACGGGGCTGGAGCCGGGCGTGTACGACGTGCCGGAGGAGATCGACCAGGAGGTGGCCGGGCTCAAGCTGGCGGCCGCCGGCATCGGCATCGACGCGCTCACCGGCGACCAGGAGGCCTATCTCCGCTCCTGGCGCAGCGGCTCCTAGCCTGCCTGCATCTCGCGCATCCGCCGGATCTCGGAGAGCTGGGTGACGCCCACGTCGTTGGCCAGCTCCTCGATGCGCAGGTGGGAGCCGTTCTTCAGCACCTCGGTGGACATCTCGATGGCGCCCTCGTGGTGCTTGATCATCAGCTTCAGGAACAGCTGGTCGAACGCCTGGCCCGAGGCCGCCTTCAGCTGTTCCATCTCCTCGGGCGTGGCCATGCCGGCCATGCCCTCGTGCGCGCCGTGATGGTCGGGCAGCCGCTGGCCCTGCTGCTGCAGCCAGGTCCGCATCCACTGGATCTCCGGCCCCTGACTGTCCTTGATCCGCGACGCCAGGCTCTTGAGCTTGGCCGACTCGGCCCGGCTCGGCGCCAGGATGGCCATGTCGAGCGCCTGCTGATGGTGGACGATCATGTCCTGCACGTAGGCGATGTCGGCCGCGTTCGCGGTGGCCTGGGGGACGGCGCTGACGGCCTCGTCCGGAGCGAGGGTCCTGGCCTCCTCACCGGGCTTGCCCGGGGCGATGACGGGAGCGGTGGAGTCGGCGCGCGGCGCCGGGGTCTCGGACGTGCAGCCGGACATGGTGGTCACCGTGAGGGCGGCGGTGACGATGACGAGCGCGAGGCGCACTCAGCCTCCTGAAGTTCTGGTACGAACGTCGCATTCTAGGAGAAATGGGTGATCGTTTACAGAGAGCACAGTGCTCGAACATTTGACATTCTGAAAGCTGGTCGTGGGAGGTCATGAAGAGTGAAGATTTGACCACTTATATGCTGTTTATAGGAGGATCTCTCCGTGCACTCCCCCCGCAGGTTCCTTGTCCTCGCGGGTGCCGCCATCGCGCTGGCGATGGCAGGTCTCCCCGCGCATGCTGCGGACATCCCGGCTCCCGGCGAGATCGTCAAGAGCCCGAACATCACGCATGTCACCACCGTGCCCAAGCCCGAGGCCCTCGCCGACATCAACACGGACATGGCCTTCCAGGGTGACTACGCCTACGTAGGCAACTACTACGGCTTCTCGATCTACGACATCAAGAACCCGAAGAAGACCAAGGTCGTCAGCTCCGTGGTCTGCCCCGGCGGCCAGATGGACATCAGCGTCTACGGCGACCTCGTCTTCGGGTCCGTCGACAGCTCCCGCAACGACGACTCGTGCAACAGCACCGGCCAGAGCGCGGCCGTGAAGGAGTCCTGGGAGGGCATGCGGATCTTCGACGTCCGCGACAAGCGCAACCCGCGCTACATCAAGTCCGTCGAGACCAACTGCGGCTCCCACACCCACACGCTCGTCCCGGACCGCAAGGGCAAGAACGTCTACATCTACGTCTCCTCGTACGGCCCGAACGACGCCTTCCCCGACTGCAAGACGCCGCACGACCTGATCTCGATCATCAAGGTGCCGGTGAAGGACCCGGGCTCGGCGACGGTCATCGCCACGCCGAACCTGTTCCCCGACGGCGGCTTCCCCGGCGTGCCGGGCGCGTACCCGAACGGCAAGTCGGCCACCACCGGCTGCCACGACATCACCGCCTACCCGGAGAAGGGCATCGCCGCGGGCGCCTGCATGGGTGAGGGCATCCTCATGGACATCAGCGACCCGGAGAACCCGAGGGTCACCGCGACCGTCCGTGACGAGGTCAACTTCGCCTTCTGGCACTCCGCGACCTTCAACAACGACGCCAGCCGGGTGATCTTCACCGACGAGCTCGGCGGCGGCACCAGGGCGACCTGCAACGAGGCCATCGGCCCGAACCGCGGCGCCAACGCCTACTACGACATCGGCGCCGACGGCCAGATGACCTTCCGCGGCTACTTCAAGATCCCGCGGCACCAGGACGCCACCGAGAACTGCGTGGCCCACAACGGCTCGCTGATCCCGGTCAAGGGCAAGGACATCATGGTCCAGGCCTGGTACCAGGGCGGCATCTCGGTCGTGGACTTCACCGACCCGGGCAACGCCCAGGAGATCGCCTTCTTCGAGCGCGGTCCCGACGCGCCGAACCCGCTCAGCGGCGGCCACTGGTCGGCCTACTACTACAACGGCCACATCTACGGCTCGGACTTCAACCTGGGGCTTGACGTCCTCAAGCTCAACGACCCGCGGACCAACAAGGCCAACGGCGTGAAGTTCGACATCCTCAACGCCCAGACCCAGGAGTCCTACCGGGACCACGGGCACAAGCACTGATCACCGACGGCGGCGGGTCCTCACCGAGGCCCCGCCGCCTTCGGCATGTGACACATGAGACCAAGGAGGCTCCCCTATATGTCCCGCACGCTCCGGGCGCTGCTCGCAGCCGGCGCCGGCCTCGCCCTCGGCCTGACGGCATTACCGGCCGCCGCCAGTGACATCCCGCCCGCGGACACGATCGTCACCAGCCCGAACGTGAGCCACGTGCTCAACATCCCCAAGCCGGCGCCTCTGGCCGGCACCATCAACACCGACATCGCCTTCCAGGGCGACTACGCCTACGTCGGCAACTACGGCGGCTTCTCGATCTACGACATCAAGAACCCCAAAAAGGCCAAGGTCGTCAGCTCGGTCGTCTGCCCCGGCAGCCAGATGGACGTCAGCGTCTACGGCGACCTGCTGTTCGCCGCCGTCGACAACTCCCGCAGCGACGACTCGTGCAACAGCACCGGGCAGAGCGCCGCGATCAAGGAGTCGTGGGAGGGCGTCCGGATCTTCGACATCCGGGACAAGCGCAACCCGCGCTACATCAAGTCGGTCGAGACCGACTGCGGTTCCCACACCCTGACGCTGGTGCCCGGCAGGGGCCTCGACAAGCTCAAGAACGTCTACGTCTACGTCTCCTCGTACCTGCCGGCGGCCAACCTGCCCGACTGCCAGCCGCCGCACGACAAGATCTCCATCATCAAGGTGCCGCTGCGCAACCCGACGCAGGCCCACGTGGCCGCCACGCCGGTCGTCTTCCCCGACGGCGGCAACGAGACCCAGCCGGGGCTGCTCGTGCCCACCACCGGCTGCCACGACATCACCGTCTACGCGGAGAAGGACATCGCGGCCGGCGCCTGCATGGGTGACGGCGTGCTGTTCGACATCCGTGACCGGGTCAACCCGAAGGTGACCGCCAGGGTCACCGACGACAACTTCGCGTTCTGGCACTCGGCGACCTTCACCAACGACGCCAAGACCGTGCTGTTCACCGACGAGCTCGGCGGCGGCGGCGCGGCCACCTGCAACGAGGCCGTCGGGCCGAACCGCGGCGCGAACGCCATCTACCGCATCCACCGCGGCGAACTCGTCTTCCAGAGCTACTTCAAGATCCCGAGGCACCAGGCCGACACCGAGAACTGCGTGGCGCACAACGGCTCGCTGATCCCGGTCAAGGGCAAGAACATCATGGTCCAGGCCTGGTACATGGGCGGCGTCTCGTTCCTCGACTTCACCGACCCGACCAACCCGCGCGAGTTCGGCTACTTCGAGCGCGGCCCGAAGGCCGACGGCAGCGGCGGCGGCGTCTGGTCGGCGTACTACTACAACGGGTACGTGTACGCGGCCGACTTCGACAACGGCCTGGACGTCATCCAGATCAACGACCCGCTGACCAACAAGGCCAAGGGCGTCAAGTCCGACATCCTCAACGTGCAGACCCAGCAGTCCTACCGCGAGTGGGGCTGGGGCCGCGACTACGCCAAGGACTGACCCTCCATCCCTCCGCGCCGGCTCCGGGAACCTTCCCGGGGCCGGCGCCCTTTCATGCCCCCCTACTGCGGAGGCGCGAAGCCGCCGCGCGTCTCCTGGGAGTGCGGGGGAGGCGGGGGAGGCGCCGCGACCGGCCGGCCCTGAGGAGGTGGAGGAGGCTGTGCCGGTTCGTACGGGGCCTGCGGAGGCTGTCCCGGCCCGTACTCGACCTGCGGGCCGTGGGGGGCAGGGGCGGCGTGGCGCATCAGCCTGGCCTGGTCGCGGCGGCGGCGCTCGGCCAGGACGGCGCTGAGGTAGGCGTGCGGCGGCACGCCCGCCGGCGCCGCGGGCGACACGAACGACGCCGTCTGGGTGGCGATCCGCACCCCCATCTCGTACTGGATCTGCGGCGACAGGTCATGCCGGCGGGTGAGGTACTGCCGGGCCGCCGCCGCCACCTCCTCCGGCAGCCGCGACAGCTCCAGGGACGCCGCCCAGTGCGCGAGCTGCGGCGGCATCACGATGGCGTCGGCGCGGCTCCGCGGCACCCGCTCCGAGATCACGATCGTCCCGGCGAACAGGTCGCCCACCCGCTTGCCCTGCGGCGAGACGAGCGAGGAGATCAGCGCCGGCGCCCCGAAGAACGCCCAGATCTCCACCACCCCCGTCACCCCGCGGACCAGCGCCTGCCGGAACCGCTCAGGGCTCCCGTCGTCGCTCACCACGCGCAGCCCGAGGATCAGCTTGCCGAGGCTGCGCCCCCGCGTCAGCGACTCGACCGCCACCGGGTAGCCGACCAGGACGAGCACCGAGATCCCGATGGCCATGACCGTGAGCATCGACACGTCGGTGAAATCCGCGAACAGCCGCAGCGCGTAGAAGCCCACCGCCTGCAGCACCAGCTGAACGAGGACGTCGATGAGAAGGGCCACGGCGCGCGAGGGGAACTGCGCGACCCGTACCTCGAGGACGACGGCATCGCCGGTCACAACCTCTGACATAAGTGGAGCCTAACGGCAATGACCGTCCCCGTGAGCGGCCACAATGGTCTCCGTGGACATCGACGCGTTCGTCTCGGCCCACCGCCCGACCTGGGACCGGCTGGACCACCTCGTCAAGCATCGCGCCTCCTTGACGGGGGCCGAGGTGGACGAGCTCGTCGAGCTCTACCAGCGGGTGTCCACCCATCTGTCGATCGTCCGTTCCTCCTCCGCCGACGCGATGCTGGCCGGACGGCTGTCCGCGCTGGTCGCCAGGGCCCGCTCGGCCGTCACCGGCGCGCGCAGCCCCGCCTGGCGGGAGGTGGTGCGGTTCTTCACGGTCTCCTTCCCCGCGGTGGCCTACCGGACGCGCTGGTGGTGGCTGGCCACGTCGCTGGCGTTCGTGGCGGTGGCCTGGGCGGTCGGCGCCTGGGTCGCCGGCGACCCCCAGGTGCAGTCGGTGATCGCCACCGAGGAGGAGATCACCCAGCTGGTCGAGCACGACTTCGCCGACTACTACTCGGAGAACCCCGCGGCCTCCTTCGCCACCCACGTGTGGGTCAACAACGCGTGGGTGTCGTTCCAGGTCCTCGCGTACGCCGCCGTGCTCGGCCTGCCGATCCCCTACGTCCTGTGGCAGAACGCCGCCAACGTCGGCGTCTCCGGCGGTCTCATGGCCTCCAGGGACAAGCTCGACATCTTCTTCGGCCTCATCACCCCGCACGGACTGCTGGAGCTCACCGGCGTGTTCCTGGCCGCGGCCGCCGGCATGCGGCTCGGCTGGGCCGTCATCGCGCCCGGCACGCGCCGGCGCGTCGAGGCCCTCGCCGAAGAGGGCCGGGCGGTCATGGCGGTCGGGCTCGGCCTCATCGTGGTGCTGTTCCTGTCGGGGCTGATCGAGGGGTTCGTCACCCCGTCCGGGCTGCCCACCGCGGCCCGCGTCGGCATCGGGGTGTTCGCCGAGGTGGTCTTCCTCGTGTACGTGATCGTGCTCGGACGCCGCGCGACCCGCGACGGGCAGACCGGCGACCTGGAGGACGCCCCCGACGTCGCCCCGAGCGTCTAGAGCCGCCCGGCCGCCTTCAGGGCCAGGTAGTGGTCGGCCAGCGCGGGCGCGAGGTCGTCGGGCGGCGCGTCGACCACCTCGACGCCGTGGCGGCGCAGCCTGGCCGTGATCCGCCTGCGTTCCAGCCGGGCGTGCTCGGCCGCCGCCGCGTCGTACACCTCCTCGGCCGTGCCGCGCCCGGCCGCCATCGCCGCCACCCGCGGGTCCGACACGCCGGCCACCAGCACCAGGTGACGTGCGGAGAGCTGCGGCAGCACCGGCATCAGGCCCTCGTCCATCGCGGCCGCGTTCAGGTCGGTGAGGAGCACGACCAGGCAGCGCCGCTTGGCGCGGGCCAGGATGGCCGCCACCATGCCCTGCGCGTCGGCCTCGACCAGCTCGGCCTCGATCGGCGCCATCGCGTTGACCAGCGACGACAGCAGCTCCGTGCGGGAGGCGCCGCTCAGCCAGGTGCGCACCGACCGGTCGTAGGCCAGGAGGTCCACCCGGTCGCCGGCCCTGGCGGCGAGCGCGGCCAGCAGCAGGGCCGCGTCCATCGACCAGTCCAGCCTCGGCCAGCCGGGCTCGGGACGCGCCGGCTGCCCGGCCGGGCCCTTCGGGACCGCCCCGGCCAGCGGGATCGGTGCCGCGCCGACCCGGCCCGCCGAGGTGCGGCCGGTGTCGAGCACGATCAGCACCCGCCGGTCGCGCTCCGGCCGCCAGGTGCGGACCACCACGTCGTGCCGGCGCGCGGTGGCGCGCCAGTCGATCGAGCGCACGTCGTCGCCGGCCACGTACTCGCGCAGCGAGTCGAACTCGGTGCCCTGCCCGCGCACCAGCGCGGGATGCCGGCCGTCCAGCTCGCGCAGCCTGGCCAGCCGGGCGGGCAGGTGCTTGCGCGACAGGAACGGCGGCAGCACCCGCACCGTCCACGGGGAGCGGTGACCGCCCTGGCGGGCGGCCAGCCCCAGCGGCCCGAGCGAGCGCACGGCCACCGCCACGGACTCGCGGTCGCCGCGCCTGGTCGGGGTGAGCGTCACCACCACCTTGCGGCGCTCGCCGGCCGGCACGTCCAGTGGCGCCTCACGCGGCGCCGCCCCGGCCGACGGCTGCCAGGCGTCGCGCAGCACGCCGCGCACCCGCCTGCCGCCGGGGTTCTCGACCGTCAGCTCCACCGTCGTGCTCTCACCGAGCCGCACCAGCCGCTCACCCGACCGATGGAAGCGCAGCGGCCGCACCGCGCCCGCGAGGGTCAGGTCCACGAGGATCCCGGCGGCCAGCAGCAGGCACACCCCGGCCAGCGCGGGGCCGGGCTGGGGCGCGAACAGCACCACCACGATCCCGAGCGCCGCGACCAGCCCGGCGCGTCCCGTCAGAGCCATCGGCGGGCCGTCACCGCGGGACCGGGACCGAGGCGAGGATGCCGTCGAGCAGGCCGTCGGCGGTCGCGCCCTCCAGCTCCGCCTCCGGCCGCAGCTGGACGCGGTGCCGGAGCGCGGGCCTGGCCAGCGCCTTCACGTCGTCGGGCGTCACGTAGGCGCGGCCCGACAGCCACGCCCACGCGCGCGAGGCCGCCAGCAGCGCGGTCGCCCCGCGCGGTGAGACGCCGAGCTGGAGCGACGGCGAGTTCCGGGTGGCGCGGGCGACGTCCACGATGTAGCCGAGCACCTCGGGGGCGACGTGCACCCGCGCCACCGCCTCGCGGCCCGCCGCCAGGTCGGCGGCCGTCGCCACCGGCTTGATGTGCGACAGGTCGCGCGGGTCGAAGCCGGACGCGTGCCGCTCCAGCACCGCGATCTCCTCCTCGCGCGGCGGCAGCGGCACCGTCAGCTTCACCAGGAACCGGTCCAGCTGGGCCTCGGGGAGCTGGTAGGTGCCCTCGTACTCGACGGGGTTCTGCGTGGCGCACACCACGAACGGGTCGGGCAACGGCCTGGCCGCGCCCTCCACGCTGACCTGCCGCTCCTCCATCGCCTCCAGCAGCGCCGCCTGTGTCTTCGGCGGGGTCCGGTTGATCTCGTCGGCGAGCAGCAGGTTCGTGAACACCGGGCCCTCGCGGAACTCGAACTCCGCGGTCCTGGCGTCGTAGATGAGCGAGCCGGTCACGTCACCCGGCATCAGGTCGGGGGTGAACTGCAGCCGCTTGGAATCCAGCGCCAGCGCCGCGGCGAGGGTACGCACCAGCAGTGTCTTGGCCACGCCCGGCACGCCCTCCAGCAGCACGTGGCCCCGGCACAGCAGGGCGATGACCAGCCCGGTCACCACCGCGTCCTGTCCGACCACGGCCTTGGACACCTCGGCACGGAGTGCGCCCAGCGCCTCCCTGGCCGCGTCCGCGGGGGCCGCCACCCCGGCGTAATGCTCAGAGCTCACTGACCTTCCTTTCGATGTGGTCAACGTATCCGGCCAGGGCGACCAGCCCTTCGTCGTTCTCCGGCGGCGGGCCGTACAGCGCGTCGCCCACCTGCCGGGGGTCCTCGTCGGTGCCGGCGGCGATCGCCGCGACCACTTCGTGGCCGTTCGCGCCCCGTCCCAGCCCGAGCCGGGGGATCAGCCGGTCGAGCGCGCCGGCCCGCAGCGCTCCCGCGGCCCTTTCCCTGGCCTTCCTGGCGCGGTAGAGCCTGCCGCGGCCCTCCACGGTCTCGGCGGCACGCACCACGACCGGCAGCCGTTCCACCACGACCGGCCCGAGCCGCCTGCCCCGCCAGAACGCCACCAGCACGACCGCCACGCCCGCCATGAGCAGCGACCAGCCGATGCCCGGCGGCATCAGGTCGTATATCGACCGGCCCTCTTCCCCCGCCAGGTCGCCGGGGGACGGGTTCTCGGGGCGCACCAGCCAGGTGACGGGTTTGCCGGTGTCGAGCAGGTTGATGGCCAGCGCGGCGTTGCCGTCCTCGTCCAGGCGCAGGTTCGTCATGAAGGAGCCGCTGCCGACGACCGTGGTGGTGCCCGTCGGGGCGGCGTGGGTGACCAGCGTCCAGCCCTCGCGCGACGGGTAGCAGCCGGTGCCGCCCGGGGGGACCTCGAACGCGACCCCGCCGATGAACGCGCTGCCGGCGGCGGCCGCGGCCGGCAGCGCGCATTCGGGCGCGCGCGAGCGCTCCCGCGCGACCTCCGGCGCCGGCTCGACACCGGGCGCGAGCTGCTTCAGGTCGAACGCTCCGACGAGCAGCCGGTCACCGGGGAGGTCCGTCAGGTCGTCCGTGGCGAGGTACAGGGTGTCGGAGGCGAACAGGAGCCGGTCGCCGCCCAGCGCCCTGGCCTTCTCCACGGAGTCGACCCGGTCCACCGTGACGCCTCTGGCCCGCAGCAGCTCGGCCAGGGCCTTGGAGCCGCGCAGCGAGGTGTCGTCGGGATCGAGGAAGCGCTCCTGGCGCGGGTCGGGGCCGAGCAGCGTCGTGATCGCGGCGATCGCCACGACGATCAGGCCGAGCAGCGCGATGAGCCGGCCGCCCCGCCACATCGACCTCAGGGTCGGCGACGTCGGCGCCGACGCGCTCCCGCCCGCCGGCGGCGCCTGGTGCGGCGTGGTCATGAGGCGGCGCCCAGGGCGGCCGGGCGGGCGGCCGCGAGCCGGGTGTCCAGCGTGGTCATGGACTCGTAGGCGGCGGGGGTGCCGGGGACGCCGCCGTACGTGACGTCGTCGAAGGAGCGGGCCGCGGCCGTCAGGTCGGCGGCGAAGGCCGGGAGCGCCAGGCCGCCCTCGGCGGCGAGCTCGTCGGCGGTGCGGCCCGGCATCCCGTCGACCAGGGCGCGTTCCTCCAGGTCACGGGCGATGGCCCGCATCCGCTCCTGGACGGCCTCGGTCCAGCGGCTCTCGGCGGCGAACCGCTCGGCCGCCTCCCGGTGTTCGGCCGCCGTCAGCCGCCGCACGTCGAACAGTTCGCCGGACCCGGCCCGCCGCCGGCCGGAGCGGCGGATCTGCCGGGCGACCAGCAGGGCGGTGCCCACGAGCAGCAGCAGGATGACGATCGCCGCCAGGACGCCGCCCGCGGCCCCGCCGCCGGCGGTCATGTCCAGCAGGTCGCCGACGAACTGGTCGAGGTGGCGCGTCAACCGGTCGAACAGCGGCTCCTGCGCGTACTGGGGTTTGAGGAGTTCGCGCGCCGCGCCCCAGGCGGCGTCCTCCCTGTCGATCGGGCTCACGACCGGGCGGAGTGGGACGGGTGCCACAGCTCGTCGGCCGAGGTGGGCACCCAGCCCTGTCGCTGCTGCTCGATGGCCGCCGTCTGAAGGACGAGGTCGAAGGCCTCGGACCGCATGCGGCGGTCCGCGTACAGGAGCCCGGAGACGCCCGCCTCCAGCGGGTAGGTGAGCATGGCGCCGAGCATGCCGGCGATGGCGACCAGGACGGAGCTGATCACGACCGTTCCCACCGACCCCTCACCCAGGATGCCGATGAGGGACCCGGCGATGGTGAACGGCAGCTGCAGGACGGTCGTGATCAGCCCGACGATGAGCATGGTGAGCACCAGGATGCCCAGGACGCGCCAGAACTGGCCGGTCACCAGGCTCCACGAGCGGCGCATCGCGTCGATCGGCCCCCTGCCCTCCAGCACCACGGCGGCCGGCGCGAAGGCGAAGCGCGCACGGAAGAACAGCACGTACGCGAGAGACAACAGGAACATCAGCAGGAACACCACGATGGTCGCCCCGGCCGAGACGCCCGCCGTGATGGCGACCGCGAGCACCGCGACCGTCACGGCCGCCGGGACCAGCATGATGAGACCCTGCAGCGCGACCACGCCGAACAGGGCGGGCAGCCTGCTCTTGGTCGTCCGCCACGCCTCCTGGGCGGTGATCCTGCCGCCGAACACGGCCCGGCCGAGGATGCGCGTCAGCACCCCGGTCAGCACGGTCACCGCGACGAAGCTGATCGCCGCCGAGACGAGCGAGCCGGCGAGCTGGGCCACGAGCGAGCCGGAGGTGAGGGCCGGGTCCCCCGCGCCGAAGGCGGTGGACTCGTCCAGGTACGGGGTCATGGTCCCGAACACGAAGCCCTGCCCGACGGCCACCGGGATGGCGACGAGCAGGGCCGCGACCGCCGACAGGCCGAGCACGGCCTTCGGGTTGGAGCGGATCAGCTTGATCGTGCCGTCGTAGATGTCGCCCAGGCCGAGCGGCCGCAGGGGGATGATGCCGGGCCGCAGCGCGGGCATATAGGGCAGATGCCCTGGGGGCGGAGGGGGGAGAGGCGCGAAGGACGGTTGCCCGCCCTCCGGGGGTGCGAACGAAGGACCGGAGGGCTGCTGCTGCGCACCGCCGGGGGCGGTCCACGGCGACGCCGGAGGCGCGCCGTAGGGCGGGGGTTGCTCCGCGGCCCAGCCTGGAGGCCTCTCTGACGTGGGACCGTGACCGTCTGACATATCCCAATCCTGGCACGCTGGCCGGGTGGGTGGGGTCCAGCCCTGGACAAGACCGCGTCCCCGGGCACGCGGTCCCGCGTCGAGGATCTCTCCCAGGGTGGCCGAAAGACCTTCTGTTACCGCAGACTGAGGGGGAGCGGTCGTGGTGCGAGCCGGATGTCCGCCTTCCGCGGGACTCATGTCACACTCATGGGCCGGGCGGGGGTAACCTTCACCGACCGTGCAGGTATGTCCCAAAATGCGTAGAACGAATGAGGGGCCATGAAAGGTCGCGTGCTGGTCGTCGACGACGATGCCGCTCTCGCCGAGATGCTGGGCATCGTGTTGCGCGGAGAGGGCTTCGAACCATCCTTTGTCAGTGACGGCGACAAGGCGCTGGACGCGTTCCGTGACACGCGTCCCGATCTCGTCCTGCTCGACCTGATGCTGCCCGGCGCCGACGGCATCGACGTCGCCCGCCGGATCCGGGCGGAGTCCGGGGTGCCGATCGTCATGCTCACGGCCAAGAGCGACACCATCGACGTGGTGCTGGGGCTGGAGTCTGGCGCCGACGACTACATCGTCAAGCCGTTCAAGCCGAAGGAACTGGTGGCCCGGGTGCGGGCGCGACTGCGCCGCACCGACGAGCCCACCCCCGAGATCCTGCAGATCGGCGACATCACCATCGACGTGGCCGGCCACTCGGTCAAGCGCGGCGAGGAGACCATCAACCTCACGCCGCTCGAGTTCGACCTGCTCGTCGCACTGGCCCGCAAGCCGCGCCAGGTGTTCACCCGCGAGGTTTTGCTGGAGCAGGTCTGGGGCTACCGCCACGCGGCCGACACCCGCCTGGTCAACGTGCACGTGCAGCGCCTCCGCGCCAAGATCGAGAAGGACCCCGAGCACCCCGAGATCGTGGTGACGGTCCGCGGCGTGGGCTACAAGGCCGGCCCCGCCTAGCGTCCCGCCTCCCCCGCCATGCCCCCGGCCAAGACCAGACGTCCGCGCCGCCGGACGCTCCGCCAGATACTCGGCGGAGTCCGGCGGCGGGCTCGTCGTGCGGCGGGCAGGATCCGGCGGCTGTGGCGGCGCTCGCTCCAGCTCCAGGTCGTCACCAGCACCCTGGTGATCTCGGTGATCGTGGTCGTGGTGCTCGGCATCTTCCTCTCCGACCAGATCAACAACTCCGTCATCGAGCGCCGCCAGCAGTCCGCCGCGAGCGAGGCGGCCGCCGACCGGCTGCAGATCGCCGACGCGCTCATCCGGCGCGAGGACGACCAGGCCAAGCCCTCCGACTCCGGCAACAGCGTGCCGCCCGACCCGCTCGACGAGGTGATGGACACCATCATCGGCACCGGCAGGGACGGCTGGAAGAAGCGCTACGAGGTGCTGATCCTCAACGTCGACGAGCCGGGCAGGTCACGCGCGTCCGGCAACGTCAGCGAACAGAACATCCCCCTGGCCCTCCAGCAGATGCTGCGCCGCCAGGCGGAGAAGTTCATCGACAGGCCGCAGCGCTACACCGAGCCGATCAGCTTCCCCGGCGAGAGCCAGCCCCGGCAGACCCTCGTCATCGGCGCCATCCTCCACGTCAACGGCAGCTACGAGGTCTACCACTTCTTCCCGTTCGACGAAGAAGAGCAGATGCTGTCGAACGTCCGGCTGGCCATCGTCGTTGTCGGTTTCGGGCTCGTGCTGCTGCTCGCCGCGATCGCGTACCTGGTGGCCCGCCAGGTCGTCACGCCGGTCAGGCTGGCCCGCCAGGCGGCGGAGCGCCTGGCGGCGGGCAAGCTCGACGAGCGGCTCAAGGTACGCGGCGAGGACGACCTGGCCAGACTCGCGACCTCGTTCAACGAGATGGCCGCCAACCTGGCGCTGAAGATCCACCAGTTGGAGGAGCTGTCGCAGGTGCAGCGGCAGTTCGTCTCCGACGTCTCGCACGAGCTGCGCACCCCGCTCACCACCGTCCGCATGGCCGCCGACCTGCTGTACGACGCGCGCGAGGACTTCGAGCCGATGGCCTCCCGCTCCGCCGAGCTGATGCAGGCCCAGCTCGAACGGTTCGAGTCGATGCTGGCCGACCTGCTGGAGATCAGCCGGTACGACGCCGGCGCCGCCACCCTGGACCTCGACTCCGTCGACGTCCGCGACGTGGTGCTGCGGGCCATCGCCGACTCCGAGGCGCTGGCCGAACGCCACAGCACCCGCTTCGAGCTGCGGCTGCCCAACGAGCCGTGCATGGCCGAGATCGACAACCGCCGGGTCGAGCGCATCCTGCGCAACCTGCTGTTCAACGCCATCGAGCACGGCGAGGGCCGCGACGTCGTGGTCACCGTGGGCGCCGACAGGGACGCGGTGGCGGTCGCCGTGCGCGACCACGGCATCGGGCTCAAACCCGGCGAGGAGACGCTGGTCTTCGACCGGTTCTGGCGGGCCGACCCGTCGCGGGCCAGGACCATCGGCGGCACCGGTCTCGGCCTGGCCATCTCCCGCGAGGACGCGGTGCTGCACGGCGGCTGGCTGCAGGCGTGGGGCCAGCCGGGCGAAGGCTCGCAGTTCCGGCTCACCCTGCCCAGGAAGGCCGGCACCGGGCTCAAGGGCTCCCCGCTGTCGCTGGTGCCGCCCGAGATCGAGATGCGCCGCACCTGGCGCGGCCAGATGACGCCGGTGCTGCTGCCGGCCACCGGCGACGGGGGCGGGCATGACGAGGTCTAGGCGGCTCAGGGCCGCCGGCTTCGCGCTGGCGCTGTTCACGGCCGTCACCGGGTGCGCCGTCATCCCCGTGGGCGGGCCCTTCCCGGTGGACGAGGCGGGCAGCGGCGACTCGGTCACCGTGCCGTTCCAGCGGATGGTCGCCGTCGCGCCGCAGCCCGACTGGGGGCCGCAACAGGTCGTGGAGGGCCTGCTGGCCGCCATGGCCGCCTACCACGACGACCCTTCCGTCCTGCCCGGCTACCTCACCGAGGAGGCCAGGCGCGTCTGGAAACCCGACGGCGCGATCACCGTGATCGACAACTCGTTCCGGTTCGGCGAGCTCATCGAGGACAAGGAGAAGCGCGAGACCGTCATCACCGTCCAGGGCAACAAGATCGCGCAGATCAACGAGGACGACACGTACGTGCCGGTCAGCCGGTCCGACGACCCCAAGATGACTCGCCAGTTCACCCTGGTCAAGGACGCGAGCGGCGCCTACAGGGTCAACGGGCTGCAGCAGGGCCTCCTGCTCACCGACGCCGACGTGCGCCGCGCGTACCGGCCCACCAACCTCTACTACCTCAACGGCTCCTCCGGCGCCGACCCGCAGCCCGACCGGCTGGTCGTCGACCGGGTGCGGCTGCGCGTCGACCCCGACAAGAGCTTCGCCCAGACCATCATCGAACGCCTTGTCGAAGGGCCCACCAGCGCGCTGCAGGGCGCGGTCGGCAACGAGTTCCCCGACGGCGCCAGGGTGCGGTGGATCCGGTCCAGCGAGGACCGGGTGCTGATCAACATGGGCGGTCCGTTCAACCCGCTCTCCACCTTCACCCAAGGGTTCCAGGCCCAGCTCAGGGCCAGCCTGAGCAGCAACAACCTGGCCAACGGGCGCACGCTCGAAGTGCTCCTCGACGGCGAGCAGTTCTTCTCGTCGGGCCCGCTCACCGTGCCCGCCAACCTGCCGGAGAGCTGGCTGGGCAGCGAGGACAAACAGGTCTTCTACACCAGCGACGGCACCGTCTTCATCCTCGCCCCCGACGGCGAGGGCCACCCGGTGACCGGACCCGCCGGGCAGCCCAGCGAGGGCTACACCGGCTTCGCGATCTCCAAGGACCGCGACCGCATCGCCGCCAGGTCCGCCGCGGGCGGCATCTGGGTGACCCGTCACTCTCCCGACGGCCGCTGGCAGGAGTCCATCCCCGGCACCGACCTCACGGACCCGTCCTGGCACCGCGACGGCAGCCTGTGGACGTTCGACCGGCGCAACGACGCCGTCATCCGCTCCCACCCCGTCGTCGGGCGCGGCCCGGAACGCATCGCCGCCCCCGCGCTCCGCGGGCAGGACGTGACCTCCCTGCGGATGGCCAGGGACGGCGTCCGGGTCGCGGTCACGGTCGGCGACAGCGAGGTCCAGGTCGGCGCGCTCACGGGCGGCGGCGGCAACGCGATGCTCAGCAACTTCCAGACGCTGACGACGGTGTCCGGCGGCGACGAGATCGTCGACATCGCCTGGAGCGACGGCGGCCACCTGCTGGTCCTGGTCCAGACCAAGGCCGGCCAGTTCGTCAACGAGATCAACGTCGGCGACGGCGAGACCGCTCAGCTCCCGACCACCAGCAAACGGCTGAAGCGCCTGGCCGCGCTGGGCGACGCGATCCTGGCGACGACCGAGGAGAGCAACGAGATCCTCGAATACAGCCGCGACAAGCAGACCTGGACCCCCAAACCCGCCACCGCCGTCGACCACCCCCTCTTCACCCTCGGCTGACCACGGTCCAGCGCCTTCGGGCTGATGACCGAGGTGAACCAGGCGGACACGGAAAGTGTCGGTGGCGGGCGGCATTCTGGGGCGGTGTTCGCCGCTCTGCTCGATGCCGTCCTGCCGCAGCCGTGCCTGGGCTGCGGCGCCCCAGGGGGTCGCCTGTGCGATCACTGCCTGGCGCGCCTCGCCGATCCCGCCTGCCGCATGCCGAGTCCCGTCCCTGACGGGCTGCCCGCGTGCTGGTCCGCCTCGCCGTACGCGGGCGTCGCGCGCGTGGCGGTCATCGCCTACAAGGAGCGGGGCGAGGCGGCCCTGGCGGGGAGCCTGGCCGATCTCCTGGCCTTCACCCTCACCACCGCCCTGCGCCATCCTCATCTGGACGCTGAGGGCCTCGTGGGCGCCATCCAGGATGCGGGGGAGGACCATCCCGGGCGTCCCCGGCGGAGCACTCCGAGCGCGGGGGAGGACCGTCCCGCACATCCCCGGCGGAGCGCTCCGAGGGGCCCGGGGGAGGACCGTCCCGCACATCCCCGGCGGAGCGCTCCGAGGGGCCCGGGGGAGGGCCGTCCCGCGTGTCCCGGGCGGAGCGCTCCGAGGGCGTGCGGGCCGGCCGGGGTGACGGTGATCGTGGTGCCCGTGCCCAGCGGCCGGGCGGCGGTCAGGGGGAGGGGCCATGATCACATGGCCGCGCTGGCGGACCGGGTGGTGCGCCGTCTGCGCCGCCAAGGAGTTCCCGCCCTCCTCTGGCCCGCGCTGCGGCAGCGCCGGAAGGTGGCCGACCAGTCAGGGCTGAGCTCCGCCGACCGGGTGGCCAACCTGGCCGGCTCCTTCCTCGTACCACCAGACGCGATCCGCCTCCTGGACGACTCCACCCGCCCACGTCCTCCCGGCGGCCTCCCTCCGCCGGAAGCTCTCGTACGGGGCCGTTCCGGTGGCCGGGTGGTCATCGTGGACGACGTGGTCACGACCGGGGCCACGCTCGCCGACGCCGCGCGGGCCCTGCGGGAGGCGGGAGCGGCCGTGCCCCTGGCCGTCACCGTCGCCGCGACACGCCGAAGCTCACGAAATGGTCACGGTGACCGTGAGTGAGCAAGATCGTCTATGCCTTCTCCCTCCAGGGCTACATTTCCGTGCCAAGGAGAGGCCGATCAAGCAGCTCAGGGCCATGACATCTCTTCCCGTACAGGGCGGCGAGGGACCAATCCCGGCATCTGATCAGACCGTAACCCGGCGAGAAAATCACGGAAAGTGATCGTTTGAGGCTCGTCCCGGCTGACATTCGCCGCCGATCCGGATAGCGTCTGAACATGGCACCCGTTCGGGTCCGTGGTTGCGCAGAGCCGGAGCACCCGGCTCCGCTAGCCGATGCCAGCCGCAGGCGAAACGGCCCACGTAAGGCGACTTTTCGTCGACCGATCACGGTGCGGCTTAGGGGTAAGTCCTGCCTCCCCGGGGGTCCAGATGTCCCCCGTCAGGAGAGAAGGGCGGTAGTGGCATCAGAGCTGCGAAACCCTCAGCAGGCGGATGTGGGGTCGAAGACCAGGTCGGCCGGACGGGTGCCATCCGCGTTTCCGGTGACGAGGAGTCGGAAGAGGGTAAGCGTGACAGAAAGGCAGACCGGACTGGACCCCGCCCGGCACCTGGCAGGTCGTCGGGCGCTCTATCTCAGTCGTTAGGCGAAGGGGGGCTGTTGCATGGACATCATCGTCAAGGGCCGGCACACAGGAGTGAGTGATCGGTTCCGCGACCAGGTGACAACCAAGCTGGCCAGGATCGAGCGTCTGGACAACAAACTCATCCGAGTCGATGTGGAGGTGTCGAAGGAGCGCAACGTCCGGGCGGCCGACCAGCGAGAGCGGGTCGAGCTGACCATTCACACCCGCGGGCCCGCCATCCGCGCGGAGGCCTGCGCCGATGACCGGTTCGCCGCCCTCGACATCGCGATGGACAAGCTGGAAGGGCGCCTGCGCAGGCTCGCCGACCGGCGCAAGGTCCATCACGGCAACCACAAGCCCGCCTCGGTGGCGGAGTTCACGGCCGGGGTGCCCGACCTGGCCGCGCCCCTGCCCCAGCAGGCCGAGCCGGCCCGTGCGGAGGTCGAGTCCGAGGAGGACCGGCTGCCTGACGAGAAGCAGTACGACGACATCGTCCCCATCGAGATGGACGGCGACGGCCCTCTGATCGTCCGGGAGAAGTTCCACAAGGCAGAGCCCATGACCATCGACCAGGCCCTCCTCGAGATGGAGCTGGTCGGCCACGACTTCTATCTGTTCCGTGACAAGGAGAGCGGTCTTCCGTCCGTCGTCTACAACCGTCGTGGGTACAACTACGGCGTGCTGCGGCTCGTAGAGCCCTGACGGACCGCCAGAAAGATCTTCTCGGACCACCCGAGGACCGCGGCACACGTGCGATCATGGCGGTCCGACGGCTCTGGCCCCCCGACGAGGAGGAGACGTGAGCGAGCTCAGTCAGGCGAGGATGGGCGAGCGGATCGATGACACGACGGTCGCGAGGCGGATCAAGGAGGCCCTGTGACCGACTCCGGCGAGGCGCGCCCCTCCAGCGGCGAGCCGATCCGTGTGCTGATCGTGGACGATCACGAGCTGATCAGGCGCAGCCTGGCCCTGGCGCTGGCCGCGGAGCCTGACATCGAGGTGGTCGGGGAAGCGAGCGACGGGCAGGAGGCGGTCGAGCTGGCCGACCGCCTCATGCCCGACGTCGCGCTGATGGACGTGCGCATGCCGAGGCAGGACGGCATCGAGGCGACCAAGGGCATCAAGGCCTCGGTGCCGAGCACCCGCATCATCATGCTGACGGTGAGCGACGAGGAGGAGGACCTCTTCGAGGCGATCAAGGCAGGCGCGACCGGCTATCTGCTCAAGGACGTCCAGATCAACGACGTGCCGGCGGCCGTGCGGGGCGTCCACGAAGGTCAGTCGTTAATCAACCCGGCCATGGCGGCCAAGCTCATCAGCGAGTTCGCCAACATGAGCCGTAAGGGGACCGAGCGCCCGGCGCAGCTCCCGGTCCCGCGCCTGACCGACCGGGAGATGGAGGTCCTGCGGCTGGTCGCCAAGGGCATGAACAACCGGGAGATCGCCAAGCAGTTGTTCATCTCCGAGAACACCGTGAAGAACCACGTCCGCAACATCCTGGACAAACTGCAGCTGCACTCGCGCATGGAGGCCGTGGTGTACGCGGTCCGCGAGCGCATGCTGGAGATCACGTGACCCGGCTTCCCCCCGCCCGCCCCCACTGAGGACGGGCGGGGGCCGGCCGGGGCTCAAAGGGCGGGTGCCGTGTTGAGCGCGGCGGCGAGCTGAGGCGGGTCGGTGCGTTCGACGCGGACGGCGTCGCAGCCCACCCAGGCGGCGGCCGACCAGAGCGCCTCCCGCATCGCCTCCACCCATCGGGCGCTGGTCAGGCCCGGCTCCAGGCTGAGCTGCCTGGCCACCAGCGTGGTGCCCTCGCGGGCCGGGTCGACGCGGCCGATCAGACGGCCTCCGGCCAGCACCGGCATCGTGAAGTAGCCGTGCACCCGCTTGTGCTTGGGCACGTACAGCTCAAGTTGATAGGCGAAGCCGAAGACGCGCTCGGTGCGGCCGCGGTGCCAGATCAGCGAGTCGAACGGCGAGACCAGGGTCGTGCGGTGGCGGCCGCGCGGCTCGGACTCCAGCGCGGCCGGGTCGGCCCAGGCGTTGGGTCCGCCGCCGGCGCCGTTGCGTCCGGCCCTGGCGGCGGGCCAGCCGTGCACGCGCACCGGCGTCAGCCCGGCGGCGCCGCTCGCCAGGGCCTCGTCGAGCAGCGCGCTGGTGCGGCCCTGCAGCCGGAGGAAGTCGATCAGGTCGCCCCGGGTGGCGACGCCGAGTGACCGGCCGGCGATGGCCGCGAGCCGGGTGACGCACTCCTCGTCGGAGAGCTCCTGGGCCAGCAGCTCGGCGGGCACCACGCGCTCGGCGAGGTCGTAGACGCGGCGCCAGCCGACCCTGCGGGTGCAGACGACCTCGCCGATGTCGAGCAGCCACTCCAGGCCGATCTTGGAGTCGGACCAGTCCCACCACGGGCCGCCGTTCTTGGCGCCGCCCACGTCGGAGGTGGTCAGCGGGCCGCTCTCGCGCACCTGGTCGAGCAGCTTGCCGACGCTGTCGGGCACCTCGTGCCAGCGGAAGCGGCGCTCGCGGTAGGCGCGCCGCCGGAAGGCGAAGAGCGGCCAGTGCTCGATCGGCAGGATGCAGGCGGCGTGGCACCAGTATTCGAAGCTGCGGGCCGGCTCGTCCCAGTAGGCCCGCTCGACGGCGGGCCTGCCCACCGCGCCGAGCCGGGCGTAGGCGACGAGCTCGTGGGAGCGCGCGAGCACCGAGATGGTGTCGAGCTGGACCGCGCCGAGCCTGCGGAGCATGCCGTGAACCCCGCCGCGGCGGCCGTCGGAGCCGAGCAGACCCTGGGCCCGCAGGACCAGCCGGCGCGCCTCGTCGGGGGTCAGGTCAGTCATGTCTGCGATTCCGTACGGGGGAGCATGGCCGGAATGCTAGTCACGGCCACTGACAGAACGCCGGGGAATGAAGCGGCGGCGGGCCCGCGTTGAGAGGCTTAAGACCCGTCGCCGTCGAGGGTGTCTCGGAGGGGCCGCCTCGACGGGAGCCCCATACCCGAGGGATATGTCAGCGGTGGTCTTCGGCGTGCATGCCCGCGCGGGGCGCGTCGATCACCACGTCGGTGAAGATGTCGAAGACGAGGGCGAGGATGCCCCCCACCACGAACAGGCCGACGCCGATCCAGACGACCATCCAGTTGTCCATGGTCAGACCGAATCCGCCGACCGTGAACCCGATCAGCATCACCGTCACGGCCAGCCATGAGGACGCGCGGCCGCCGTGGCTTCCCAGGTTCTCGGTCTGCTCAGACTTCTGGCCTTCAACCATGACAAATCCCTCCTTGCCCGGATATCCCGGTTATCGGGGCGAACCGGTCTTTGACCGGCGTACCATCTGCCCTCACAACATTCTCCCAGACAAGTCCTGTGCCCTTGTCGGCACGGTGGCTGTGTCTGGTTGGAGAACGGCCTACGATGGCAGCGGGGAAGTTTGTCTCGGCCTCTCCTCTCGGCGGCGCCGCCGGGGTAGACCTGCGAGGAGCTTTACATAAAGTGGCAGCCATTCTCGACAAGATCCTACGTGCCGGCGAGGGCAAGACTCTGCGCAAGCTCAAGCGGATCGCAGATCAGGTCAACTCCATCGAGGACGACTTCACGAGCCTGTCCGACGCGGAGTTGCGCGCTCTGACGGAGGAATTCAAGCAGCGCCACGCCGATGGCGAGTCGCTCGACGATCTGCTTCCCGAGGCGTTCGCCACCGTGCGCGAGGCCGCGCGCCGCGTGCTCGGCCAGCGCCACTTCGATGTGCAGATCATGGGCGGCGCCAACCTCCACCTGGGCAACATCTCGGAGATGAAGACCGGTGAGGGCAAGACCCTGACCTGCACCCTGCCCGCCTACCTCAACGCGCTGTCGGGCAAGGGCGTGCACGTCGTCACGGTCAACGACTACCTCGCCAAGCGCGACGCCGAGAACATGGGCCGGGTCCACCGCTTCCTCGGCCTCGAGGTCGGCGTGATCCTGTCCGGCCAGACGCCCGACGACCGCCGCAAGCAGTACCTCGCCGACATCACGTACGGCACCAACAACGAGTTCGGCTTCGACTACCTGCGCGACAACATGGCGTGGGGCCTCGACGAGTGCGTGCAGCGCGGCCACAACTACGCCATCGTCGACGAGGTCGACTCGATCCTCATCGACGAGGCCAGGACTCCGCTGATCATCTCCGGCCCGGGCGAGCAGTCCGGGAAGTGGTACCAGGAGTTCGCCAAGATCGTCCCGCGGCTGCGCCGCGGCGTCGAGGCGAAGAACCCCGGCGAGGAGAGCACCGGCGACTACATCGTCGACGAGAAGAAGCGCACGGTCGGCATCCTCGAGTCCGGCGTGGAGAAGGTCGAGGACTGGCTCGGCATCGACAACCTCTACAAGCCCGAGCACACCCACCTCGTCGGCTTCCTGAACAACGCCCTGAAGGCCAAGGAGCTGTTCAAGAAGGACAAGGACTACATCGTCGCCGACGGCGAGGTGCTCATCGTCGACGAGTTCACCGGCCGCATCCTCCACGGCCGCCGCTACAACGAGGGCATGCACCAGGCCATCGAGGCCAAAGAGGGCGTGAAGATCAAGGACGAGAACCAGACCCTCGCCACGATCACCCTGCAGAACTACTTCCGCCTGTACGACAAGCTCGCCGGCATGACCGGCACCGCGACCACCGAGGCCAACGAGTTCCACCAGACCTACAAGCTCGGCGTGGTCCCGATCCCGACCAACCGGCCGATGGTCCGCAAGGACCAGCCCGACGTCGTCTACAAGACCGAGGACGCCAAGTTCAACGCGGTGGTCGACGACATCAAGGAGCGCCACGAGCACGGCCAGCCGGTTCTCGTCGGCACCACCTCGGTGGAGAAGTCCGAGCGGCTGTCCAAGGCGCTCAGGCGCCGCGGCGTCACCCACGAGGTGCTCAACGCCAAGAACCACGCGCGTGAGGCGTCGATCATCGCCGAGGCGGGCCGCAAGGGCGCCGTCACCGTCGCCACCAACATGGCCGGTCGAGGCACCGACATCATGCTCGGCGGCAACCCCGAGTTCCGCGCCGACGTGGAGCTGCGCCAGCGCGGCCTCGACCCGGTCGAGACCCCGGAGGAGTACGAGAAGGCCTACCCCGAGGCGCTGGAGAAGGCCAAGGCCGCGGTGAAGACCGAGCACGACGAGGTCACCGAGCTGGGCGGCCTCTACGTGCTGGGCACCGAGCGCCACGAGTCGCGCCGCATCGACAACCAGCTCCGCGGCCGTTCCGGCCGTCAGGGCGACCCCGGCGAGTCCCGCTTCTACCTGTCGCTCGGCGACGACCTGATGCGCCTGTTCAACGCGGCCAAGGTCGAGTTGATCATGAATCGCCTCAACATCCCCGAGGAGCAGCCGATCGAGTCGGGCATCGTCTCCAAGGCCATCGCCTCCGCCCAGCACCAGGTCGAGCAGCAGAACTTCGAGATCCGCAAGGAAGTTCTCAAGTACGACGAGGTGATGAACCGCCAGCGCAAGGTGATCTACGCCGAGCGCCGGCGCGTGCTGGAGGGCGCCGACCTGCACGACCAGGTCAGGGGCTTCATCGGCAACGTCATCGACGGCTACGTCGACGGCGCCACCTCCGACGGCTTCGCCGAGGAGTGGGACCTCGAGAAGCTGTGGAAGGCGTTCGCGGGCCTCTACCCCGTCTCGGTCAGTCTCGAAGACCTCATCGAGGAGGCCGGCGGCCAGGAGAACATCACCGACGACCTCATCAGGGAGCGCGTCAAGAACGACGCGCTGGAGGCGTACGCGAGGCGCGAGGAGGAGTGGGGCCCCGAGGCGACCCGCGACCTGGAGCGGCGCGTCATCCTGTCGGTCCTCGACCGCAAGTGGCGCGAGCACCTCTACGAGATGGACTATCTCCGTGAGGGCATCGGCATGCGGGCCTACGCGCAGAAGGACCCGCAGATCGAGTACCAGCGCGAAGGCTACGAGATGTTCAACGCGATGCTGGAGGGCATCAAGGAGGACTCCGTGGGCTTCCTGTTCAACCTGGAGGTGGAGGTTCAGGAGAACCCCATCGTCGAGGAGCAGGAGGACCCGATGCTGGCCGAGACGCGCTCCATCATCGCCCGCGGCCTGCGCGGTCCGGACCGTCCGGCGGAGCTGGAGTACACCGCTCCGGGCGAGCAGGGCGACGTGGAGCACACCCGCGTCCGCACCACCCAGGCCGAGCGCGCCGCCTACGGCAACGTCGAGCGCAACGCGCCGTGCCCGTGCGGCTCGGGCAAGAAGTACAAGCGCTGCCACGGCGACCCGAAGAACGCCAACAACTGACACGCGGCACCGAGACCCCCGCCCCGGCTCACCGGGCGGGGGTCTCGCCTTCCCGGGCCACGCGGGGGCGGTCAGGCGGTCTCGAAGTCCGTGCAGAGCCACTGGACGCCCCGGCGCTCCAGACGCAGGGCCAGCACGTGGTCGCGCTCGCCGCAGTGGACCAGGAGGCACATCTCCACCACGCCGTCGCGTGGCTCCTTGACGTGGGGGACGCCGACGAAGGGCGGGCGGCGGGTGTCGAGCATCCGGCCGGCCCGTACCAGCTCGCGGTGGGCCTGGTCGGTGAGGCGGTCGGCGACCGTCTCCGGGGGGCGGCGGCCGGAGAGGACCTCCGCGAGGGCCTGCCCGAGCTGGCGGAGCCGGCGCTCGTCGGGCAGGGCGCCCGGCGGTCCCCAGACGAGGGGCGTGTCGAGCGCGAGCGAGCCGTGGACCTCGGGAAAGGGCGACATCACGGGCCTCCGGGAGTTCGGGGGAGAGACGGTACTAAGAGATTCCGGTCACGCCCCGGGATACACGGCCCGCCAACTTCCCTGATCAGTGCCCCGGTTCGCGGGGGATGGAGGAGAAGATCACCACGACCTGGAGCGGTGGCGCCCCGCGACGCCCCGGGTTGCGGACCGGGGGACCGGCCGTGACGTCATGACCGAATCGGGGTGGCCTCGCCCGAGTCCACGTCGGGCTCCGGCTCGCGGCCGGGGGTCATGAAGTTCAGCCGCCGGATGAGGAAGCTGAACACGACGTAGTAGACCGCCCCGTACGCCACGCCGAGCAGCAGGATGCCGGGCACGTTCTGGGTGTTGGACTTGCCGACGTTGAGCAGCAGGTCGAGCAGCCCCGCCGAGAAACCGAAGCCGAGCTGCCCGCCGATCAGCGTGGTGAGCGCCATCGCCAGCCCGGTGAGCGCGGCGTGCACGGCCAGCAGCAGCGGTGCGACGAAGATGAACGCGAACTCGATCGGCTCGGTGATGCCGGTGACGAAGGAGGCCAGCGCCGCCGAGAGCATGATGCCGCCCACGGTGGCCCGCCGGTGCGGGGGCGCGGCCCGCCACATGGCGAGCGCGGCGGCGGGCAGCGCGAACATCATGACGGGGAAGAACCCGGCCATGAACTGGCCGGACTCCGGCGCGCCGCCGAAGTAGCAGTTCCAGTCGCCGCCGAGCGTCCGCCCGTCCACCTCGCAGGTCGGCACCACGTGCCAGACGATCGAGTTGACGAAGTGGTGCAGCCCCAGCGGGATGAGCAGCCGGTTGATCAGCCCGTACAGGCCGGTGCCGAGCGGCCCGAGCGTGGTCAGCGCCTCCCCGGCCTGTCCGATCCACTCGCCGAGGATCGGCCACACCCAGCCGATGAGCACGCCGAGCCCGAGCGCCACGAACGCGGCGAGGATGGGCACGAACCGCCGCCCGCCGAAGAACGCCAGCCATGACGGCAGCTTGATCCGGTGGAACCGCTGCCAGAGCATGGCGGTGACCAGCCCCATCAGGATGCCGCCGAGCACCTTGGTGGGGTTCTGCATGCCGTGGTTGATGATCTCGATGACGCCCTGGTCCTGGACCTCGCGCAGGGTCACGGTGTCGCGGATGGCCGAGCCGGCGAACATCACCTTGCTCACCCGGTCGAAGACGAGGTAGCCGACCACGGCGGCGAGAGCCGTGGTGCCGTCGGACTTGCGCGCGAAGCCGATGGCCACGCCCACCGCGAACAGCAGCGGGAGGTTCTCGAACAGGGCCTCGCCGGCCGCCGCCAGGACCGCGGCGACCTCGGTCATCCAGCCGAAGCCCGCCACGTCGGCCAGGCCGCCAGGCTCGGCGCCGTTGGACCCGAGCATGTCGGGCTGGCCGAAGCGGAGCAGCAGGGCGGCCACGGGGAGGGCGGCGATGGGCAGCATCAGGGAGCGGCCCAGCCTCTGGAGCACGGTCATCAGGCGCGAGAACGGCGAAGGCCGGTCGGCGGTGGTCTCGTTCACCGGGTGTTCCTCCGGGTCGGGCCCTCAACCCCGCTTTGCGGGCATTTCGAGTAGGGTGCGCAGCTGGTAGCGGTCCGCCCGGTAGGTGGACACGCCGAGTTCGGCGCAGACACCTCCGGAGAACGACCTGCGCTGGAGCAGCAGCACGGCGCCGCCGGGAGGCAGCTTGAGCAGGTCGGCGTCGCTCGGGTCGGCGATGCCGCCGTCGATGGTCAGCTCGCCCGCGTCCATGACCAGCCCGTAGCGGCTTTCCAGCAGCTCGTACAGGGATCTGCCGGTCAGGTCGTGATCGGCCAGGTCGGGGGCGAGCTTGACCGGGATGTGGGCGCGCTCGATGGAGAGCGGCTCGCCGTCGGCGGTGCGCAGCCGCTCGATGAAGTGGACCTCCTCGCCCGGCGCGATGCCGAGCTCCTTGGCCAGGTGGGCGCTGGCGCGCATGATCCGCCGGTCGAGGTCGCGCGAGCCGGGCACCATGCCGCGGGCCCGCATGTCCTCGGTGAACGACGTGAGCTGCAGCGACAGCTCGATCTTGGGCCGGGCGACGAACGTGCCCTTGCCCGGCACCCGGTGCAGGCGGCCCTCGGAGACCAGGTGGTCGACCGCCTGCCGCACCGTCATCCGCGACAGCCCGAAACGCTGGCACAGCTCGCGCTCCGACGGGATCGCGGCGCCGATGCTCAGCTCGTCGCTGTCGATCAGGTCCAGCAGGATCTCGCGAAGCTGGAAGTACTTGGGCACCGGGCTGTCCGGGTCGATGTGGGCCACGGGATCCTCCTCTCGATCGGGCCTGTCCAATGAGCTATGGTTCGTACTGGTCTAGTCCGGACTAGACCACAGGACGCGAAACAGGGTCAAGTCCGATGCCGACACGGAGGAACGATCGCCGAGATGACCAAGATGCGCAGCGAGATCGCCGAGCAGCCCGAGGCGCTGCGAGCCACCCTCGACTCCCTGCTGCCCAGGATCGACGAGGTGCGGGCGCTGGGCGAGCGGACCCGGCAGTTGCTGTTCATCGCGCGTGGCACCTCCGACAACGCCGCAGTCTACGGCCGCTACCTGGTGGAGGCGCACGCCGGGCGGCTCTCCTCCCTCGCCGCGCCGTCCATCGCCACGACCTACCGCCGCAAGCTGGACCTGGGGGGCGTGCTGGCCGTCGCGATCTCCCAGTCGGGCCGTACGGAGGAGATCGTCGAGACGCTGGCCTGGGCCAAGGACTGCGGGGCCGCCACCGTCGGCGTCACCAACGGCGGCCCCGACAGCCCGCTCGCCCAGGCGGCCGACCTGGCGCTGTGCACGGTCGCCGGGACGGAGGAGGCGGTCCCCGCCACCAAGACCTACACCACCCAGCTCGCCGCGCTGGCCGTGCTGGCGCTCGGGCTCGGCGCGGACGTGGACCGGAGCGACCTGCTGCGGGTGCCCGAGGCCGTGGAGAAGCTGATCGCCGAGCCGGGCGATCTGGAGGCCGTCGTGGCGGGGCTGGCCGACCGGCACGGCGTGGTCGTCTCCGGCCGCGGCCTGGCCTTCTCCACCGCGCTGGAGACCGCGCTCAAGCTCAAAGAGGCCTGCTACCTGCACGCCATGGGCCTGTCGTACGCCGACCTGCTGCACGGCCCGATCGCGGTGGTCGATCGGGACACCCCGGCGCTGCTCGTCGCGGCGGAGGACGGCCCGACCCTCCAGGGCACGGTGGCGCTGGCCGAGCGGGTCGTCTCGGCGGGCGCGGCGGCGTACACGATCGGCGGCGGCAGGGCGCTGGCCGCGGCGGGCACGGCCGCGCTGAACGGCCCGGACCTGCCCGAGTGGGTGGCCCCGATGGGACTCGTGATCCCCGGGCAACTGCTCACCGAGGCGCTCGCGAGGCGGCTGGGCATCGACCCGGACGCGCCGCGCGGCCTGAACAAGGTCACCCAGACGGACTGATCCCCGGGGCGACCCGTCGCCCCCTGAGTAGCCTGGTCACAGCCACGGACGAGGAGGGCCTGATGGCGGCGGACGTGAACGCGCTGATCGCCGGTCTGGGCGGAGTCGGCAACATCATCGACATCGAACCCTGCATCACCCGGCTGCGCACGGAGGTACGCGACGCGTCGAAGGTCGACCAGGCCGCGCTCCGGGCCGCGGGCGCCCACGGGGTGATGGCCGCGGGGAACGTGGTCCAGGTCGTGGTCGGGCCGGAGGCCGACACGATCGCCGGCGACATCGAGGATCTCATCGGCTAGAGGGCGAGACACATGACGACTGTCCTCGCCCCGGTGGAGGGGGCGGCGGTGGGGCTGGCCGCCGTGCCCGACCCGGTGTTCTCGGCCGGCATGGTGGGGCCGGGAACCGCGATCGACCCCTGCAGGGGGCCGGGCCAGGCCGTTGCCCCCATAACTGGAAAAATCGTGAAGTTGCACCCGCATGCCTATGTGATCGTGGGAGATGACGGCAGGGGCGTGCTGGTGCATCTGGGCATCGACACGGTTCAGCTCAGAGGGAGGGGATTCCGACTGCTCGCGACGGAAGGCGACAGGGTCAACGCCGGCCAGCCGGTCGTGGCCTGGGATCCCGCCGAGATCGAGGCGGGCGGCCGCTCGCCCGTCTGCCCGGTCGTCGCGCTGGACGCGCTCGACGGCGCCGTCACCCCCCTCGCCGAGGGCGCGGTGCGGGCCGGCGACGCGCTGTTCCGATGGACGTGAGGAAGGGTCCGGCCGGTCTGGACCAGAGAAGAGAAGGAGGTCCCATGGGGGAGCGGACGGCGACGGTGGCCGCGGAGGTGGGGCTGCACGCCCGCCCGGCGGCCACGTTCGTGCAGACGGCGATGAAGGCTCCGATGGACATCACGGTGGCGCGGTCGACGGGCGGTGACCCGGTCAACGGCAAGAGCATCCTGCAGATCATGGCGCTCGACGTCCGCAAGGGCGAGCAGATCGTCATCAGGGCCGAGGGCGAGGGCTCGGAGGAGATCCTCGACGCGCTCGCGACCATCGCCTCGACGCCCTGACCCGCCGTAACCGGCCCTGAGCAGCCCGCCCCGACCGGCCCGTCCCGACCGGCCCGTCCCGACCGGCCCGTCCCGACCGGCCCGTCCCGACCGGCCCGTCCCGACCGCCCGCCGTTCCCCGAGAGCCGAGCGGGCGGCCGGAGGGGCCGGCGGGTTCGCGGAGCGGGAAAAGGGGACGGCACATCCTCCGGTCATGGATAGCGTGGGACCATGCTTCGACGGATCGGTACGGCAGGTCTCCTGACGGCGTCACTCGCGGCGTGCGGTTTCGCGGCGGACGGCGCCCCCGCCGCGAGACCGCCCGCGTCCCAGGCGAGCCCCACCGCCGAGCCGGTCCCCTCCGGCACCCCCGCCACCGGCGGCGTCAGCACCACCGCCCCGGCCGGTGACCCGGTCAGGCGGACGCTGGCGCGGATGAGCGTGCGCGAGAAGGTCGGCCAGCTGTTCATGCCGGTCGTCCACGGCACCGCCGCCGACACCGTCTCCGGCGAGAACCAGGCCCGCTACGGCGCGCAGACCCCTGCGAAGGTCGTCGCCAAGTACCATCTGGGCGGCGTCATCCTGTTCCCCGGCAACGTCAAGAGCGTCGGGCAGGTGGTCGGGCTGACCAACGGCCTGCAGAAGTCCTCGGACGTCCCGCTCCTGATCGGCACCGACCAGGAGAACGGCCTGGTGTCGCGGATGTCGGCGGTGATGACCCGCTTCCCCGGCGCGGCCGAGATCGGCGCCACCGGCAGGCCCGCGCTGGCGCGCGACGTCGCCAGGGCGACCGGCGCCGAGCTGCGCGCGATGGGCGTGAACCTCGACTTCGCCCCGGTGGCCGACGTCAACGTGGACCCGCGCAACCCGGTCATCGGCAAACGCGCGTACGGCGACAAGCCCGACCAGGTGGCCAAGATGGTCGGCGCGGCCGTCAAGGGCTTCGACGCCGCGGGCGTGGCGGCCACCGCCAAGCACTTCCCCGGGCACGGCGACACCCGGGTCGACAGCCACACCGGCCTGCCGGTCGTCAAGCACACCAGGGCCGAGTGGGAGCGCCTGGACGCGCCGCCGTTCAGGGCCGCCATCGACGCCGGGGTGGACGCGATCATGACGGCGCACATCGTGTTCCCCAAGCTGGACCCGTCGGGCGATCCGGCCACGCTGTCCAAGCCGATCCTGACCGGGCTGCTGCGCAAGGAGCTCGGCTTCAAGGGCGTCATCTCCACCGACGCGCTCAACATGGCCGGGGCTCGGGTCAAGTACGACGACGGCGAGGTCGCGGTCCGCGCCGTGCTGGCCGGCGCCGACCTGCTGCTGATGCCCAACGACCTGCCGAAGCAGTATCAGGCGGTGCTGAAGGCGGTCGAGTCCGGCCGCGTCTCCGAGGCCCGGCTGGACCAGTCGGTCACCCGGCTCCTCACCCTCAAGAAGAACCGCGGCCTGCTCGGCAAGGCGCCCGTCGTCTCGGCCGCGAAGGCCGCCGAGGTGGTCCGCTCGGCCGAGCACCGGAGGCTGGCGGCCCGCGTGCGCTGAGGCCGTTCCGGCGATCCGTTATGGGGCGCTCGGTGGCGAAAATTTCCCTTGTGCGACGCTCTACCCTGGAACCTGATCTAAGGAGGCAACGTGGTCACCGGGGTGCTGATCGACTGGGGCGGGGTGCTCACCACCAGCATGACCGACTCCATCGCCAAGTGGATCATCGCTGACCGCATCGACGGCGATCACTACCGGAAGGTCATGCGCCAACTCGTCGACGCCGCCTACAACGGCGACGGGGAGACCCTGATCCACGCCCTGGAGCGGGGCGAGATCGACGGCACCGCGTTCGAGCACGACCTGGCGGCCCGGCTGCTCACCCTCGACGGCGTCCCGCCCGCGCCCGAGGGCCTGCTGGCCCGCATGTTCGCCGGTTTCGAACGCGTCGAGGCCATGTACGACATGCTGCGCGTGGTGCGCGGGCACGGCGTCAAGACCTGCCTGCTGTCCAACTCCTGGTCCAACACCTACGAGCGCGACGGCTGGGACGAGGTCTTCGACGCGGTCGTCATCTCCGGCGAGGTCGGCATGCGCAAGCCCGAGCCGCGCATCTTCCACCACGCGCTCGGCCTGATCGGCCAGCCGGGCGAGTCGTGCGTGTTCATCGACGACATCGAGGCCAACATCCTGGCCGCCCGCGCGCTCGGCATGGCCGGGATCCACCACCGCGACGCGGACACGACCATCGGCGAACTCGAGTCTCTCCTCCGGCTCCCGTTGCGACGGGCATGATGGTGCCCGTGCAAGCTGCGAAAGGTTCCTGATGCGCGTCTACCTGCCGTCCACCCTGCCGGCGCTGGCCAGGATGGTCGAGGACGGCGAGCTGGGCCCCGCCCCGCTGACCGGCTACGCGGTGACGCCCGCGCTGATCGAGTGGTACGCCTCCGGCGACACCGAGGAGCTCGAGTACGTCGCACTCACCGAGGCCGCCCGCGCCTCCCTGCGCCTGCTCGCCGCGGCGACGGGGGAGGCGGAGCCCGCCGGGGGAGGCCGCCGCGTCGTGGTGGCCGCCGAGGTGGCCGACCACGCCGTCCAGGCGAGCGCCGACCTGGGGGAGAAGGGCAGGGTGCGGGTCGCCGAGCCGGTCCCGCTGGCCAAGGTGGCGGCGGTGCACGTCGACGACGAGTACGCGGTCGCGGACGTCACGGCGGCCGTCGCCGCCCTGCCCGCCGCCGACAAGGGCGACGACGACGCCCGCTTCGTCGTCGACGGCGCCGAGGCCCACGAGCTGATGTGGTACGCGACCCAGGAGATTCCCGATCTTCTCGGCTCCTGACTAGTCTGGTACGCGACATGACACAACACATCGTGTGGGACTGGAACGGCACGCTCTTCCACGACATCGACGCCGTGGTCGGAGCCACCAACGAGGTCTTCAAGCCGTACGAGCTTCCCCCGCTCACCGCAGACGCCTTCCGCGCCGTCTACACCAGGCCCATCTGGGTCGCGTACGAACGCCTGCTGGGCAGGCCGCTGACCGAGGGCGAGTGGGAGCTGCTCGACCACGGCTTCCACGACGCCTACTACAGGCTGGCCGACGTCTGCGGGCTGGCCGTGGACGCGGAGCTGGCGCTGACCACGTGGGACGGCACGCAGTCGCTCTGCTCGATGGCGCCGCACTCGCACCTGGTGCCGAAGGTCGACTCGTTCGGCATCACCCGCCACTTCGCCCGGGTCGACGGGCTCGTCGGCGTGACCGGCGGGGAGAAGGCGCTCCACATGGAGGCCCACATCCTCTCGCTCGGCGTGCGCCCGCGCGACGTGCTGGTGATCGGCGACAGCGTCGACGACGGGGTGGCGGCCGCTCACGTGGGCGCCCGCGCCGTGCTCTACACCGGCGGCATGTCGACCAGGGCGGAGCTGGAGCGGACCGGCTTCCCGGTCGTCGACACGCTCGCCGAAGCGCTCGGCCATGCCTGATCCGACCGGTTCGTCCGGCCGGCCCGCCCGCCAGGTTGCTCCTGAGTAACCTGGCGGGGTTCGGTTACAGGAGGCTGCCATCAACCGCTTGGTGCTGTGGAACGTCGACCTGACGCTGGTCGACGTGGGGATCGTGACCAGGGACGCCTACGCCGAGGCGTTCCGCGCCGTGACGGGGCGTCCGCTGGTCAAGCTGGTGCCGGCGATGGGCCGGCCCGACTCCGAGATCATTTTCGAGACGCTGGCCGTCAACGGCGTCGTCGCCGACGACGACCACCTGCCGCGCTTCCTCGACGCGCTGGCCGCCGCCTTCGCCGACCGGCGCAGGAGGCTGGCCAAGGAGGGCCGGATGATGGCCGGGGCCAGGGACGCGCTCCGGTCCGTGGCCCGGCTCGACGGCGTCGTCCAGACGGTGCTGACCGGCACGATCAAGAGCAACGCGGTGCTCAAGCTCCAGGCGTTCAAGCTCGACAGGTACGTCGACTTCGAGCTGGGCGGCTACGGCGAGGAGCCCTATCCGAAGGCCGGCCTGCTGCAGGTGGCCCAGGGGAGGGCCAAGGCGCGCCTGGGCGTGCCGTTCACCTCGGCCAACACGGTGGTGATCGGCGACTCGGCGCGTGACGTGCAGGCGGCGCGGATCGGCGGCGCCGGGATGATCGCGGTGGCCTCGGGGCGTTCGACGGCGACGGAGCTGCGCCAGGCCGGGGCCGACCTCGTGCTCCCCGACCTGTCGGACGCCGCCGAGGTGGTGGCGGCGGTGACCGCGCTCACCACCCCGGCCGACCGCAAGGCCGGCTGACCGCGCTCACCGCCCCGGCCGCAAGGCGGGCTGACCCCGCCACCCCCGGCGCCGGCCCGCGCGTCACCCGCGCGGTGGGCGCCGATCAGGACAGGTCGCGCAGGAAACGGGCCGCGATCGGGGCGGCCACCTCGGAGCCCGCGCCGCCGCCTTCCACCACGACGGCGAAGGCCAGGTCGCCCCGGTAGCCGATGAACCACGCGTGCGAGGGCGGCTCCGCGCCTGAACCGTACTCGGCGGTCCCGGTCTTGCCGGCGGAGCCGGGCGGGAAGCGCACGGCGTGCGCGGTGCCGTCGGTGACGACGGCGGGCATGAGGTCGCGCAGCGCGGCCACCACGCCCTCCTCCAGCGGCCGGGGTCGCAGCGTGCGGTCGGGCACCTGGTCCTCCGGCACCAGCCGGGGCGGACGCCAGGCGCCGTCGGCGATGGCGGCGGCCACCGACGCCATGTTGAGCGGGCTGGCCAGCACCCTGCCCTGCCCGATGGAGGCCGAGGCGAGGTCGGTGGCGTCCTTGGGAGCGGGGAACTCGGCCTTGACCGCCGGCACCCCAGGGGTGATCTTCTCGCCGAAGCCGAAGGTCCGCGCCACCTCCGTCAGGCGCTCGGCGCCCAGCACCGACACCGTCAGGTCGCCGAACGTGGTGTTGCATGAGTGCGCGAACGCGTCGCGGAACGACAGCGTGCCGAAGTCCTTGAACCCGGCGTTGTGGAACGGGAAGCCGCCGATGTTCTGCTCGGCCGGGCAGGACACGTCCGCGTCCGGCTCGGTCCCGCCGGCGACGAGGGCGGCGGCGGTCACCACCTTGAACGTGGAGCCGGGCGGGTACTTGCCGAGCAGCGCCCGGTTGAACCCGCCCGGCTTGTTGACCGCGGCCAGGATCTCCCCCGTGGAGGGCCGCAGCGCCACCAGCGCGGCGGGCTTGTCCACGTCCTCCAGCGCCGCCGCGCCGGCCGCGTGCACCTTCAGGTCGACCGTGGTGCGCACCGGCTCCTTCTCCCGCGTCCCCGACAGGGTTCTGAGCAGCCTGCCGCCCTCGTACAGCTGGACGTGGTGGGCCGCGCTTCCGGAGAACCGGTCGGGGTAGGTCTCGCGCAGTCCCGCGACGAGCTGCTGCACCGAGCCGGGCGTGTCCGGCGTGTCGACGCGGGTGCCGTCGGCCGCGAGGACCGGTGTCGGATCGGCCTCGACCCGCGCCACCCGGATCGACCGCTTCCCGGTCAGCTCGGGGTGGAGGGCGGCCGGGCTCCAGTCGATCTTCCAGGTGCGGTCACGCTCGACGACCTTCAGTTCGCTCTCGTACGTCCAGTCGGCCGCGCCCTGCACGGTGGCTTGGAAGGAGACCGCGCCGGTGTCCGCGGCGCTCGCGGCGAAGACGCCGCCGGACACGTGCCGCCGCGCCGTGAGGTGCTCGGCCTTGAGGTCGGCGAGGAAGCGCCGGTGGCGCCGTTCGAAGTCGGCGGGCGGGTCGGCGACCAGCTCCCGCATCGCCGCGTGGTCGCCGCGGCTCCACGCGCCGAGGTAGGCGTCGGCCACCTCCTCCGGCGAGCCGGTGGTGCGCAGCGCCCAGACGGCCCCCGCCGCCAGCACCACGATCGCCGCCCCGGCCCACGGCCATCGGCGTCGCCTGCGCCGCGGCGGAGCCTGCCGTGGCGGAGCCTGCCGTGGCGGAGCCTCCGGCCGCAGATAGGCGTATGTGTCCGCCACATGATCTGCCCCCTGATGTGAACCCATGCGTCAGACCACAGCAGAGTGCGACACACCCTGTCCAATACTGATATATCGCTTTGACCAGTATAAATCTGGATATAGTGGCTGGCCATGGACCTGGTCCGCCATCTCCGCTACTTCACCGTCGTCGCGGAGGAACTCCACTTCGGCAACGCCGCCATCCGCCTCGGCATGGCCCAGCCGCCCCTCAGCCAGCGCATCAAGCGCCTGGAGGAGGAACTGGGCGTGCGGCTGTTCGACCGCGGCGGACGCCAGGTCCGGCTGACCGAGGCGGGGCGGCTCCTGCTCGGCGAGGCCAGGGAGATCGTGGCCAGGGTCGACCGGCTGCACGAGCTGGCCCGGCACGGCGCGGGCACCGCGCTGAAGGTCGGGGTCCCGCCCGACCTCGCCGCCGCCGTGATCGCCGCGCTGGTCGAGGGCTTCCGCGCGACCAGCCCCGAGGTACGGCTGACCCCGGTGGAGAGCTGGACGGCCGACCAGGTGACGGCGCTGACCGGCGGCACGCTCGATGTGGGCCTGGTGCGCCACCCGGTGAACGCCCCGGGGCTGGGCTTCGGCCCGCTGCTGGTGCAGCCGCAGGGCGTGCTGCTGGCGGCGGGCGACCCGCTGGCCCGCGCGGGCGAGCTGCACCTGGCCGACCTGGGCGGGCGCGAGCTGCTGATGCCGCCCAGGGAGGGCGAGCCGGGCATGCACGCCGAGACGCTGACCGAGTGCCGCCGCCACGGCTACGTGCCCGGCCAGGTGCACGAGGGCGCCGGGCTGGGGCTGGTGCTGGCCGGGATGGCGGTGGCGTTCGCGCCCAGGGCCGACCTGCCGGGCCTGACGTGGCGGCCGCTGCTAGGCTCGCCCATCGCCTATCGCGTCTCCACGGCCTGGCGGACCGAGACGGCGGCGGTCAAGGGCTTCTCCGCGCTGGCCGTACGGATTCTGAAGGAGCGGGCCGGGATGACGGACGAGGCGGCGGCCCCCGTGCGGCGGGTCAGCCGGAGGCCGGGGATGCTGGCATGACCGGGCCGGCGTTCGCGGAGCTGTTCCGGGTGGCGGGGGTGACCGGCTGGCTGTCCGCCGTCGACCTCGACACCGGGCGGGAGGTCGGCCACGGCGCGGACGAGCGGCTCCCGATAGCGTCGATGTTCAAGGTGGCGCTGCTGGTCGAGCTCTGCCGGCAGGCCGACGCGGGGCTGCTCGACCTGGCGACCCGGGTGACCGTCACCTCCGACGACCGGGTCCCCGGCCCCACCGGGCTGTCGGCCATGTCCGACGACGTCACCATGTCGCTGCGCGACCTGGCCTACCTGATGATCGCGGTGAGCGACAACACCGCCGCGGACGTGCTGCTGTCCAGGGTCGGCATGGACGAGGTCAACGCCATGCTGGAAGGCTTCGGGTTCGAGGTCACCCGCGTGCTGATGACCGCGGGCGAGAGCAACGCGAGCATGGCCGAGGACACCGGCCACGGCTGGCCGTACCTCGACCAGGAGGACCTGGACAAGATGCGGGTCCTCGACCCCGCCCGCACCAATCGCGGCACGCCGCGCGAGCTGGCGCGCCTGTTCGGGCTGATCTGGCGCGACGAGGCCGCCGCCCCCGAGTCCTGCGCGTGGATGCGCGCCGTGCTCAACCTCCAGGTCTGGCCGCACCGGCTGGCCTCCGGGTTCCCGTACGACGACGTGGCGGTCAGCGGGAAGACCGGGACGCTGCCGACGATCCGCGGCGAGGCGGGCGTGGTCGAGTATCCCGACGGCGGCCGGTACGCGGTGGCGGTCATCACCCGGTCCGTCAGCGCCGCACTCAACCACCCGCGCGCTGACGCGGTGATCGGCACGGCCGCGCATATGGCGGTGGACCACCTCAGGCGCTAGCAGGTTATGGGGGAGGGCGGGTGTGACTTCCGCCCGAGCTGCCGACAGGATGGGGCACATGGTTGCTGAAGGTGCACTTCTCTGGGAACCGGCCGACGAGATCGTGGCCCGGGCCGCGTTGACCCGTTATCTGGAATGGCTGGGCCGCCCGGGCGCGGCGTACGAAGAGGTGTGGCAGTGGTCGGTCGACCACCCGGCGGAGTTCTGGACGTCGATCTGGGACCACTTCGGCGTGGTCGGCAAGCGTGGTGACGGGCCCGTCATCACTGGGACGATGCCGGACGCCGAATGGTTCACCGGATCCACGGTGAATTACGCGGAGAACGCCCTGCGGCGCGACGTCGGCACCGCGGTGGTGTTCGTCTCCGAGGACGGCGCGCGTCAGGAGATCTCGTACGCGGAGCTGCGCGAGGAGGTCGCCCGGGTCCGCGCCGGCCTGGTGCGGCTGGGGGTCGGGCGCGGCGACCGGGTGGCGGCCTACCTGCCGAACATCCCGCAGGCGCTGATCGCGTTCCTGGCGACCGCCTCGCTCGGGGCGATCTGGTCGGCCGCCTCGCCCGACTTCGGGGTGCCGAGCGTGGTCGACCGGTTCAAGCAGATCGAGCCCACGGTGCTGATCGCGGTCGACGGCTACCGCTACAACGGCAAGGCCTTCGACCGGTCGGCCGCGGTCAACGAGATCGCCGGAGGACTGCCCAGCCTGCGCGCCACCGTGTGGATCCCGTACCTCTCGGCCGCGGAGGAGGGCCGGCCGCCGCAGCGCGGCGAGCCCGCGCCGCCGGTCACGCGCGAGGTCCCGCCCGAGGTCCCGCCCGAGGTCCCGCCCGGCGAGGTGCTCGGCTGGGAGGGGCTGCGCGCCGAGGAGGGGCCGCTGGAGTTCGAGCCGGTGCCGTTCGGCCACCCGCTGTGGATCCTCTACTCCAGCGGCACCACCGGGCTGCCCAAGCCGATCGTGCACGGCCACGGCGGCGTCGTGCTGGAGCACCTGAAGTCGCTCTCCTTCCACCAGGACCTGGGCGAGGGCGATGTGTTCTTCTGGTACACCACGACCGGCTGGATGATGTGGAACTACCTCGTCGGCGCCCTGCTGGTGGGGGCCACCGCGGTGCTCTACGACGGCTCGGCCGCCCACCCGTCGCCCGCCGCGCTGTGGCGGATCGCCGCCTCCGAGGGGGTGACCTACTTCGGGGTGGGCGCTCCGTACCTGATGGCGTCGATGAAGGCCGGGATCGTCCCAGAAGGGCTGGAGCGGCTGCGCGGGGTCGGCTCGACCGGGTCGCCGCTGCCGCCGGAGGGGTTCGCCTGGGTGGCCGAGCGGCTGCCCGGGGTGCCGGTCGGGTCGTTCTCCGGCGGCACCGACGTCTGCACCGGGTTCGTCGGCGCCACCGTGCTCCACCCGATCAGGGCCGGGGTCATCCCGTGCCGGTCGCTGGGGGCGAAGGTGGAGTCCTTCGATCCCGCCGGGCGGCCGGTCGTCGGCGAGGTCGGCGAGCTGGTGATCACCGAGCCGATGCCGTCCATGCCGGTCATGTTCTGGAACGACCCCGGCGGCGAGCGCTACCGGGAGAGCTACTTCGACGTCTACCCCGGCGTCTGGCGTCACGGCGACTGGATCAAGCTGAACGACGACGGCAGCTGCGTCATCTACGGCCGCTCCGACTCCACGCTGAACCGCGGCGGAGTCCGGATGGGCACCAGCGAGTTCTACCGGGTCGTGGAGCGGTTCGAGGAGGTGGCCGACAGCCTCGTCATCGACACCGGCCAGCTGGGCCAGGAGGGGCGGCTGCTGCTGTACGTGACGCTCGCCGAAGGGGCCGACCTGACCCCCGAGGTGGAGCGGGCGATCCGTGTGGCGCTGCGCGAGGAGCTGTCGCCCCGGCACGTGCCGGACGAGATCCACGCCGTGCCCGGCATCCCGCGCACGCTGTCGGGGAAGAAGCTCGAGGTGCCGGTACGCAAGATGCTGCTCGGCACCCCCGTCGAACAGGCGGCCAACCCCGACGCCATGGCCAACCCCGAGGTGCTGCGCTACTTCACCCCCTGACCGGGCTTCACCCCTGAGCGGGCTTCACCCCTGAGCGGGCACCCTGAGTGGGCACCCTGAGTGGGCACCCTGAGTGGGCACCCTGAGTGGGCGCAGCGCCGTCGCCCAGGAGACGAGCTGGTCGAGCATGACCGTGAGCCGTTCCTCGTGCAGCGGGGCCGGCCGGAGCACGGTGAAGTCCTCGAAGTCGGCGTAGAGCGACAGCGTGACCTGGGCGGCCACGTCGGCGACCTTGAGCTGGCCGAGCACCTGCCGCAGGTGCTCGGCCGCGCGGGCGCCGCCGTCGACGCCGTAGCTGACGAAGGCCGCAGCCTTGTCGGACCACTCGGCGAACAGGAAGTCGATGGCGTTCTTCAGCGCCCCCGAGGTCGAGTGGTTGTACTCGGGGGTGACGAAGACGAACCCGTCGAAGGAGGAGATCCGCTCCGACCACGCGGCGGTGTGCTCGCGCGTGTACTGCCCCGCGGCGGCGGGCAGCGGCTCGTCCAGGTGCGGCAGCGCGAAGTCCGCCAGGTCGACGAGCTCGTACTCGGCGTCGCCGCGTTTGACGGCCAGGTCCTGCACCCAGCGGGCGACGTCCTCGCCGACCCGGCCGGGCCTGGTGCTGCCGATGACGATGCCAATTCTGATCATGAACAGGCCCCTCAGAGAGTGATGACGATCTTGCCGCGGGTCTGACCGGCCTCGGCCCTGCGGTGCAGGGCCGCCAGCGCGGTGAGCGCGTGGGTCTCGGCGATCTCGACGACGAGCTCGCCCCGGTCGATCAGCGCCGCCATCGCGGCGAGCTGGGCGGCATCGCTCCGGCCGACGAAATGACGGGCGTTCGGGGCGTCGATCGGCGTGGCGGCGGTGATGACCAGGTCGCCGAGCAGGGCCAGCGCCGCCGCCTCGGCCTCCGGCACGGCCGCCAGGTTGAGCACCACGTCCATGCCGCCGGGCAGCGGTTCCGTCGTGTAGTCGACGATCGCGTCCGCGCCCAGCCGGGCCACCGCCTCGCGGCTGCGCGGGCTCGCCGTGGCGATCACGTTCGCGCCCGCCCGCTTGGCGAGCTGCACGGCGAACAGGCCGATCCCGCCGCCCGCGCCGTTGACCAGCACCCGCTGCCCCGCCCGGACCCGGGCCTCCTCGTGCACCGCCTGCCAGGCGGTCAGCCCGGCCACGGGGATCGCGGCGGCGTGGGCCAGCGGGATGGCGGCCGGCGCCGCCGCCAGCTCGTGCTCGGGCGCCACCGCGTACGCGGCGGCGCTCCCGCTGACCAGGCCGAACACCGCGTCGCCGGGAGCCCAGCGGGTGACGCCCTGGCCGGTCTCGGCGACGGTTCCCGCCAGGTCCCAGCCGAGCGTGTGCGGGAGCGTCACGTCGAGCAGGTCCTTCAGGAACCCCGCCCGCAGGCCCACCTCCGACGGGTTGAACGAGGTGGCCGCCATCCGGACGAGGACCTCGCCGGGTCCCGGTGAGGGTATCGGGACGTCGTCGAAGCGGATCACGTCGGCGTCGCCGTACTCGTGGATGCGCGCGGCGCGCATCAGGGTCGTGGGCACAGGGCCTCCTTATTCGCTGGCAGCAACGCTAGGAGAGCCGGCCGCGCGATCCAATGTGCCGGTGTCTGGTTTTCATACGCGATCGTCTTGATGGCTAGACTCGGCGCGTGGACGTTCTCAGCGATGTGATCGCCGGCATGCGGATCGGGCTGCCTCACTCGGTCCGCGTCGCCTGGAGCGCGCCCTGGGGGCAGCGTTTCCCCGCGATGCAGGGCTCCGCCGGGTTCCAGGTGATCCTCCAGGGCTCCTGCTGGCTGCTCCCCGACGCGGGCGAGCCGATCCAGCTCCACGTCGGCGACGTGCTCTTCGTCCCGCACGGCCACGGCTACGCGCTGGCCGACTCGCCGTCCACCGACCTCGCCGACAGCCACTGCGAGCCCGACCGGGAGGCCGGGCTGTTCGCCTCCGCCTCGGCGGGCGGGTCCGGCGCGGTCACGGTGACGCTCAGCGGCGGCTACCGGCTCGACCAGACCCGCGGCCACCCGATCCTGCGCGAGCTGCCGGACCTGATCCACCTGCCCGCGCGCCTGGGGCAGCAGCGGGAGCTGCGCGCGGCCGTCGACCTGCTCGCCGCCGAGATCGCCGACCCGAAGCTGGGCGCGGACACCGTCGTGGCGTCCCTGCTCGACACCCTGCTCCTCTACATCCTGCGCGCCTACCTGGACCTCGACTCCGGGCGCTGCGCGATCGGCCGCTGGGCCGCCGCCCTGGCCGACCCCGGCATCAGCGCGGCGCTTGAGGCCGTCCACGGCGACCCCGCCCACCCGTGGACGGTCGCCTCGCTCGCCGACCTGGCCGGGCTCTCCCGGGCCGCGTTCGCCCGCCGCTTCGCCCTGCTGGTGGGCCGGCCGCCGCTCGGCTACCTGACGTGGTGGCGGCTCAGCACCGCCTCGCGGCTGCTGCGCACGACGGACGCGCCGCTCAGCGAGGTGGCCCACCGGGTCGGCTACGGCTCGGAGTACGCCTTCGCCAACGCGTTCAAGCGCGAGTTCGGCACGCCTCCGGGCAGGTTCCGTCGCCAGACCTGTTCGCTGGCGCCGGCTCCCGCCGGTTGAGAGCCATCATGAGGGACGGCGGACAGGGTTTTCTCGGTTTATTGACAGTACTGAGAAAGTGTTCTCTCGTATCGCCTATTGGTGGAAATATGAAGAAGTATGCGCAATTGGCCGTTTTTTCGACTTTCCATCACCACGCCGCGCCTCGAACTCCGCTACCCCTCGCTTGAGGACCTGGACGAGCTCGCGGACCGGGCGGTCGAAGGCATCCACGAAGCCGGCGTCATGCCGTTCGTGTTCCCCTGGTCCGAGGCGGCCCCGGCCGAGCGGGCCCGCAGCACCGTCCAGTACCACTTCCGCCAGTGGGGCGAGCTGTCCCCGGCCAGGTGGTCGCTCGACTTCGTGGTGGTCTTCGAAGGCCAGGTCGTCGGCATGCAGGAGCTGTCGGCCCAGGACTTCACCGTCCTGCGCGAGGTGGCCTCGGGCTCCTGGCTGGGCCTGCGCTTCCAGGGCAGGGGCATAGGCACCGAGATGCGCTCAGCCGTGCTCCACCTGGCCTTCGCCGGCCTGGGCGCCGCGTACGCGACGACCGGGGCGTTCGAGGACAACCACTCCTCGATCGCGGTGACCAGGAAACTCGGCTACCACGAGGACGGCATCGCCCTGCACCGGCGGCAGGGCGGGCCGGCCGTCACCCGCAACTTCCGCCTGCCCCGCGACGACTGGGCCCCGGTGGAGGGGATCGAGATCCACCACCTGGGCCCGTGCCTCCCGCTGCTCGGCCTCTGACGCTCACCCGGCCTCGGCGACCCGGAGGGCCAGCGCCGGGCACATGTCCACCGCCCGGCGGGCCTCCTTGAACATCCAGCCGGGCACCGGCTGGAACGACGGGAACCCGTAGTCGTCCAGCGTCACGAACTCCGGCAGCAGGTGCGCGCAGAGCCCGTGTCCCTGGCAGCGGGTCCAGTCCACGTCCAGGCGGTACTCCGGCTCCTCCTCGCGCTCCGGCAGCGGCAGCACGCCGCGCACCGGCCGCCCGCACGAGCCGTGCTCCAGGTGCAGCGCGACGTCCTCCTCGAACGCGTCCAGCGACGACAGCACGAACCTGGCCGTGCCGTCCGGGTGGAAGCAGGCCCCCCGCCGCTCCACCGCGCGCACCGAGCGGCGCACCGCGTCGATCGAGCCCGTGCCGTCGGTCAGCGCCGTCAGGCCCCTGGCCACGTCCGGCAGGCCGAGCCGGCACGGGCCGCACTGCCCGGACGACTGGGCCGCGAGGTACGCGGCCACCCGGGCCGCCTCGCCGACCGGGCACGTCGACTCGCCCAGCGGCACCACGATGCCGGCCCCCAGGCTGCCGCCCGCCTGCTTCATCCCCTCGCGGGAGACGATGGCGGACATGGCCGTACGGGAGTCCAGCCAGGCGCCGTGGTAGCCGCCGATCAGCACGCCGTCGCCGACCTCCGCCTCGCACACGTCGAGCACGTCGATCAGCCGGGTGCCGGTCGGGACCTCCACCACCGCCGGGTTCGCGGCGCCGCCGCTCACCGTCAGCAGCACGGTCCCGGGCTCCCGGGTGGTGCCCACCTTCGCGTACTGCTCGGGGCCGAGCTCGGCCAGCACCGCGAGCTGCGCGTACGTCTCGGTGTTCGACAGCAGCGTGGGCAGGCCGTCCACGCCGCTGGTGCTGGCCCGCCGCTTCCTGCCGGGCGGCACCGGCTCCAGGCCGTTGACGGCGCGCACCAGCGCGCCGCCCTCGCCGGAGATGAACCGCTCCCGCAGGCCGACGACGCGGATCCCGATGCGGCTCTCGGCGGCGCCCGCCACGTTGGCGGCGCGCCGCTCGGCCACGGCGGCGGTGATCGACGCCTCGGCCACCTCGCCCGCCACGGTGGCGACCACCACCTCGCGGGCGTTCAGCGCCTCCGCCGCCAGCACCGCGCCGTCCAGCACCAGGTGCGGGTTGCGGACCAGCAGCATCGCGTCCTTGGAACTGGCGGGCTCCCCCTCGGCCCCGTTCACCAGGACCACGCACTCGCCCGAGCGGGCGGCGTCGGCGACCGCCCGCAGCTTGCGTGCGAACGGGAACGCCGCGCCGCCGCGCCCGCGCATGTCCACCTCCTCCACCTGCGCGATGATGTCGTCGAGCGTGCGAGGCACCTGGTCGCCGTGGAGCGTGCGGTGCGCCGGCAGGTCCAGCCTCCTGGTGTGGTCGAGCCCGGCGGTGAGCCGGGCCGGTCCCAGCCGCAGCACGCGCGGCACGGAATGGGGGATCACGGATTCTCCTGGTCGATCACGGGCGGGGTCATCCCGCCTCCCGGTACTTCCGCCGGGCCTCGGCGAGGCTCACCGGCGCGTTGACCCCCGTGGGCACCTCGACGGGTGCGTCGCTGACCTCGGGCGCGTCGACCCACTCCGCCGTCTGCGGCGGCCGCAGCGCGGTGGCCAGCAGGCGGACGAGCAGCGCCGACGCGACGGCGGCCAGGCAGGCGATGTACGACCAGGAAACCCAGCTCTCCGCCCACCGGCCCGCGGTCAGCCCGTGCAGGATGGCGACCGGCCAGGCCACGTAGGCGGAGGCGTGCATCAGCCGCCACACCCACGGCCTGCCGGTCACCGCGAACCTCCCCCGTACGATCCCTGTGATCACGACCACGACCATCGCGTCGAAGGCGATCGTCCCGAAGCCGATCCAGATGCCGGCGACGGGGATCACGGCGGCGATCGGCGGGACGTGCAGCAGCGAGATCATGAGCGCTACGTGCGTGAGCAGGAACGCCGTCCCGGCGAACGCGGCGGCCCGGTGCGCGAGCTGCGCGCGGACCCGGTTCGCCGGGGACAGGAAGACGCGTTCGGTGGTGAGCAGCCCCAGGGCGACCGTCGCTGTCAGGGACACCAGCGCCAGCACACCCGCGTAGTACTCGAGGAAGCCCACCCCTCGGCCGAGCATCTCCATGCCGCGGTCCGTCAGTGTCAGAGCGAAGACCGACAGAAGGACCGCGGCGATCGACGTGCTCGCCCCGAGCCGGATGTTCCTGGTGTCCAGCCGGGTCGGGGCGTGCCGGGGGTGTCGTCTGTGGAGCATTCATTCCCTCCAAGGTCGGATGAGGGTGCGACTCGGGAGGGCCTACTCGGCCTCGTTGCCGTTCCCGGGGACGGAGGTCAGCAACGGCGGCCTCGGTTGATGCAGTTGACTACGGTGGACATGAGCCGCTCCGGCATCACGTTCACGAAGTCGCCGTGGTCGGTGACCGGGTTGTGCAACTGCTCGGGGAAGGCGTCGAGGGCGAACGAGGGACCTCGCGGCACCGAGTAGGCGAGCGTCATCCGCAGCTGCGGGATCGGCTGGGTGCCCTGCGGGCAGGCGCCGCCCTGGTCGGGGAAGACGACGTGCGTGCGGTGGTTGGCGCTGTCGGTGTTCTGGCCGTCCCAGCAGCTCGGGAAGTCCAGGATGCGCAGCACCTGGCTGCCGCGCGGGCACAGCGGGTACTTGTCCGGGCTGACCCGGTTGGTGAAGCCGCTGCAGGACCAGCCGGCGCGGGCGTTGGCCGGGCCGTTGGTCGCCGCCTTGGCGTCACCGGTGATGAGCCGCAGGAAGCGCGGCATCGCCACGACCCGCGCGGTCGCGTTGCCGCGGAACTGCAGGATCACCGCCCGTGGACGGAGCACCTGGCCGACGTTGCGATCCGGGTCCTCGACGTTCTCGTCGACCAGGCGGTTGCGCACGACCGGCCAGAAGTACGTCGACTTGTCGCCCAGACGGCACGTGGTGTCCGCGGCTTCCAGGCTCTCGTCGGTCGAGAAGGCGTCTGCCGACAGGTTGCCCACGTAGTCGTGCAGGTGGTGTGCTCCATTGCGCACTCCGGGAGCGACGATGAAGTTGTCCGGGTTGTTGTGGCCCTCGCCGTTCGTGCCGCAGCGGGAGACGAACGTGCCGCGGGAGCCGCCGCGGCCGATGCGGGCGTCGAGCCGCCTCGCCGGGATCTGCCTGATGTCCACGAAGTCGCTGACGAACGGGCCGATGTCGTCGCAGTCGCTCCCGTTCCCGGTGGGCGAGGGCGAGGGCGAGGGCGACGCGCTGCCCGAAGGCCGCCGGCTCGGTGTGGGACGGTTCCTGAAGCGGTCGCCGTCGCGCCGGCCGAAGGTCTCGGCCGACGCCTCGGGGTCCGCCTCGGGGTCCGCCTCCTGGTTCGCCTCGGGGTCCGCCACGGGGTCACGGACCAGTGCGCCGCCCTGGTTCTGGCTCTGCCCGTTCTGGTCCTGCCCGTTCTGGTCCTGCTGGTCCTGTTGGGCCCCCTGGTCCTGGTCCTGCCGGCCGTCCTGGTTCTGGTTCTCCTGGTCCTGCTGGGCGCCCTGGTCCTGGTCCTGCTCCTGGTCCCGGTTCCCCTGATCCTGCGGGGCCTCGTCCTGTTGCTGAGGCTGGTCCTGGGGCTGGTCCTGGGGCTGGTCCTCGGGCTGTTCCCGCTCCTGCTGCTGCCCCTGCTGCGGGGGACGCTGTTCGGTGATCTCGCAGTCGGCGAAGGCGGGCTGGGCGCCGCCGACGACCGCCGCGGACACCAGCCCGCCGGCCACCACCGCTAAGGCAGACATGGCCGCGGCCATGCGTCTGGATCTCATGGTTGTCTCCTCGGGTCGACCGCCGCTGGGGCGGGTGCTGCGGGTGAGGGCGTCGGCGGTTCCGGCAGTTCGTCGTAGTTGACCAGTCCGGTGGACTCCAGCAGCGTCATGTGCCGCATGACCACGGTCACGGCCGTCCCGGCGAACTTCCTGATCACGGCGTTGCGCGTGCCCGCCCTCACGTTCGCCACCACGGCGAACACCTTGCCGTGCGCCGCACGCAGCAGCCTGGCGAAGTCCCGGTCGAACGCCGGACCGGTCTCGGAGGCCAGCTGCGCCATCCACCGTTGCTGGTCCGGGCTCGGCCGGTCGGGCAGCGGCACGTCGAGCTGCGCCGCCACCCGCCGTACCTGGGCGTCGAGTTTCGTGTGGTCCTCCACGAGATGCGCCCCGACATCCTTGACCCGCGCGGAGTCCGCGCGGACCTGCGCCCACTGGCCGACGGGGATCTCCCAGAGGCCCGCTTGCCGCACCTTGACGAGGAAGTCGCGGTCCGCGGGCCCGAGCGGGCCCGAGGACGTCTGCGTCACCTCGGTGAGCACGGCCGTGTTCGCCTGCGGCATGACCAGGAGGATCGTGACCGCTGCCGCGAGCGCGAAGCCGCCGAACATCACTACTTCGCCACGCAAAAGCCTGTGCATGGTGGGAGGTACGCGGCCTTATCACGGCCGGTTCACCCATCCTGAGGAATAGTCAGAAATGACCGGAGTTATCGGAGTGGCTACCGGACTGATAACGAAGGTGTAAAGATGTGCCCCGTGCTAGGTCACCTCGACGGCAGGTTCGAGAGTGCTGATGCCGAGGCGGAGCACCGCATCGCGGTGCTGTACCAGGAGTTCGGCGGCCCTCTACTGCGCCACGTACGCAAGTCGACTGGTAACGATCTGCAATGGGCTGAGGACGTAGTGCAGGAGACGCTCGTCCGAGCCTGGCGCAACTCGGCCAGACTGCAATGGGAACCGGGCCTCCTCTGGGCGTGGCTGCTCACGGTGGCCCGCCGCATTGTCATTGACGGTCGTCGGCGGAAGAGCGTTCGACCCCATGAGGTCGAGCCTCCGGAAGTCGACATGATGGCGGTGCCCGACGGCTCCGAGAGAGCGCTGTCCGCGATCGTCGTGGCGGACGCTCTGCGCAGCCTGTCGGACGAACACCGCGAAGTTATTGAGCAGACCTACCTACGGGACCGTACGATAAGTGAAGCGGCGGAGATTCTGGGGATCCCGCCGGGCACGGTGAAGTCCCGGCTCTACTACGGCATCCGGGCTCTCCGCGAACTTCTGCGGGACAAGGGGGTAGCCGGCTGATGCATGACGGGGTGGCCGCCTACGTCCTCGGTGTGCTCGATGATTCGGAGCACGAGGCGTTCGAACGCCACCTCGACGTGTGTGAGCAGTGCCAGGCCGAGCTCCTGGAGCTCTCCGAAGTGCCGGAGAAGCTCGACGAGCTCAAGCAGGCGCCCTCCGCATCAGAGGACGACCCGCCGATGTCGATGTCACGTTGACGTCTTTGCCCTTTTCGGGTGATATCGGTACGGCGAGGCGTTCGCCCGGCTTTCACCGGGGATGTGGGGGAGGTGTGCGGTGGGCATCGACGATGATGCGACCGTCCCTCGCGACAGGCAGTTCGGTGAGGAGGGCCGCCGGGTTTCCTACGGCGGCTATCTCCGCTTGCCGGCCCTGCTCGCGCAGCAGCAGCCGCAGTCGGAAGCGCCCGACGAGCTGCTGTTCATCACCGTTCACCAGGTCTACGAGCTCTGGTTCAAACTGCTGCTGCACGAGCTGGAGAACGTCCGCGACGCGATGTTCGCCGGTGAGCTGTGGCAGGCCAGGCATCTGTTCCGGCGCGTCCACGCGGTCGAACGGGTGCTGGTCGGGCAGGTCGAGGTCCTGGAGACGATGACGCCCCAGGACTTCCTGGCCTTCCGGGCCAAGCTCGCGCCGGCCAGCGGCTTCCAGTCCGTGCAGTTCCGCGAGCTGGAGTTCCTGTCCGGGGTGAAGGACGAACGCTACCTCGACCGGCTCAAGGACGCCGGTGACGAGGAACGCCTGCGGCTGCGCCGCCGCCTCGGCGAGCCCACCCTCTGGGACGCGTACGTCGCCGCGCTGTCCCGGCGGGGGCTGCCGGTCTCCGGCGAGGAGGAGATCAGGGAGTCGCTGCTGACCGTCGCCAGGGACCGCCGGTCCCACGACGATCTGTGGCAGCTGGCCGAGGATCTGCTCACCCACGACGAGACCACCGCCCTGTGGCGGATGCGGCACGTCCAGATGGTGGAGCGGCAGATCGGCACCAAGTCGGGCACTGGCGGCTCGACGGGTGCCCCTTATCTGCGCAGTCGTACTCAAATGCACTACTTCCCGCTGTTGTGGGAACTCAGAGCCTGGCTGTGAATGCGCCAGGCGAACCCTCACAAAGGAGTGAGAGCGAAGATGCCGCTCGACGAGGCCAAGGATGAGCTGCTCCAGAAAGCCGCGCGACAGTGCGCGGTGGGCGGCGACCATGTGAGCCCCGAGGAGGCACTGTCCTTCCTGCGCGTCTACTACCGGCACGTGGCCCCGGAAGACCTGCTCGACCGCAATCCGGTGGACGTGTACGGTCCGGCGATGTCGCAGCGGCAGCTGGCCGAGACGCGCCCGCAGGGCAGGCCGGTCGTCCGGGCCTTCACCCCCACCCTCGACGAGAACGGCTGGGACCCCGGCCACTCCGTGATCGAGGTGGTCACCGACGACATGCCGTTCCTGGTCGACTCGGTCACGATGGAGCTCGACCGGCACGGCATCGGCGTCCACCTCGTGGTCCACCCGCAGATCCGGGTCCGGCGCGACATGACCGGCAGGATGCTCGGCGGCGGCGACGAGGACGTCACCGGGCAGATCCTGGCCGAGTCGTGGATGCACATCGAGATCGACCGCCTGTCCGACGCCGAAAGGCTGAAGGACCTGGAGAGCGACCTGCTGCGGGTGCTCACCGACGTGCGCCACGCGGTCGAGGACTTCCGCAAGATGCGCGCGCTGGCCGTGCAGACCGCGGAGGACCTGTCGGTCAACCCGCCGCCGCTGCCGCCCGCCGAGGTGGAGGACAGTCTCGAGCTGCTGCGCTGGCTCGCCGACGGGCACTTCACGTTCCTCGGCTACCGCGAGTACCGGCTGGAGAGCGGCGAGGAGGGCGAGACGCTGCGCGCCCTGCCGGGAGCAGCCCTCGGCATCCTGCGCGACGACAAGGTCCACTCCGACAGCTTCTCCTCGCTCCCCGCCGAGCTGCGCGCCAGGGCCCGCGAGAAGCAGCTGCTCATCATCACCAAGGCCAACTCCCGCGCCACCGTGCACCGCGCCGCCTACCTGGACTACATCGGCGTCAAGCTCTTCTCGCCCGAGGGCGAGGTCATCGGCGAGCGCCGCTTCCTCGGCCTGTTCACGCACGTCGCGTACAGCGAGTCGATCTCCCGCATCCCGGTGCTGCGCCGCAAGCTGGCGGCGGTGATCGAGGCCGCCGGCCTGACCCCGGAGAGCCACGACGGCAAGGACCTCATCGAGATCCTGGAGACCTTCCCCCGCGACGAGCTGTTCCAGACCTCGGTCGAGCAGCTGCTGCCGATCGCGCTCGGCGTGCTGCGGCTGCGCGAGCGCAAGCAGGTCAAGCTGTTCCTGCGGCGCGACGACTACGGCCGCTACATCTCCTGCCTGATCTACCTCCCGCGCGACCGCTACACCACCAAGGTCCGCCTCCAGATGCAGGACCTGCTGCTCAAGGCGCTGGGCGGCCACGGGCTCGACTACAGCGCGATGATCGGCGAATCCGCCCTGGCCCGGCTGCACGTGGTGATCCGCGGCGAGCGCGGCAAGCAGCTCCCCCCGCCCGGCGTCGACGTCGAGGAGCTGGAGGCGCGGCTGGCCGCGATCACCCGCTCCTGGGAGGACGACCTGGGCGCGGCCATCGCCGGGATGGTCTCCGACGAGGAGGCGCCGGAGCTGACCAGGCGCTACCACACCGCGTTCCCCGAGGCGTACAAGGCTGACTTCCCGCCCAAGGTAGCCGTGGTCGACCTGCGCCGGCTGGAGCAGCTCGACGGCGCGGGCGACGACCGGATCGACCTCAACCTGTACGAGCCGTACGACGCGGCCGAAGGGGAGCGGCGGCTCAAGATCTACCGGCTCGGGTCGCCCATCTCGCTGTCGAAGATGCTGCCGCTGCTGCAGCGGCTCGGGGTCGAGGTGGTCGACGAGCGCCCGTACGAGGTCGACAGGGACAACAACCCCGCCACCAAGAACGCCTGGATCTACGACTTCGGGCTGCGCTACACGCCGTCGCCCGAGGTCGAGCGGGACGACTTCAAGCAGCTCTTCCAGGACGGGCTGATGGCGCTCTGGCACGGGGTGGTCCCGGCCGACGACTTCAACGCGCTCATCCTCAAGGCCGGGCTGACCTCGCAGCAGGTCGAGATCCTGCGGGTGTACGCCAAGTACCTGCACCAGGCCGGCAGCGCCTTCTCCCAGCGCTACATCGAGCAGGTCCTGCTCGCCAACGTGCGGCTGTCCCGGCTGCTGGTACGGCTCTTCGAGGCCAGGCTGAACCCGCGCCGCCCCGACGAGTCGCGCGAGGACCTGACGGGGGCGCTGAAGGAGGAGATCCTGGGGGCGCTGGACGAGGTGGCCTCGCTGGACCAGGACCGGATCCTGCGCGCCTACCTGGAGATGATCGAGGCGACCCTCCGGACGAACTACTTCCAGCGCGTCGACGGCGCACGCAAGCCGTACATCTCGCTGAAGTTCGACCCGCAGGCGATCAGCGTGCTGCCGCTGCCGCGGCCGAAGTACGAGATCTTCGTGTACTCACCCCGGGTCGAGGGCGTCCACCTGCGTTTCGGCAAGGTCGCCCGGGGCGGGCTGCGCTGGTCGGACCGGATGGAGGACTTCCGCACCGAGATCCTCGGCCTGGTCAAGGCCCAGATGGTGAAGAACACCGTCATCGTGCCCACGGGTTCCAAGGGCGGGTTCGTCGTCAAGCGCCTGCCCGAGTCCGCCTCCCGGGAGGAGGTGCTGGCCGAGGGCGTCGCGTGCTACCGGATGTTCATCTCCGGCCTGCTCGACCTCACCGACAACCTCGTCGACGGCGAGGTCGTGCCGCCGCCCGACACGGTCAGGCACGACGGCGACGACACGTACCTGGTGGTCGCCGCCGACAAGGGCACCGCGACGTTCTCCGACATCGCCAACGAGGTCGCCCGGGAGTACCGGTTCTGGCTCGGCGACGCGTTCGCCTCCGGCGGCTCCATCGGGTACGACCACAAGGCCATGGGCATCACCGCCCGCGGCGCCTGGGAGTCGGTCAAGTACCACTTCCGCACCATGGGCGTGGACGTGCAGACCACCGACTTCACCGTGGCCGGCATCGGCGACATGTCGGGCGACGTGTTCGGCAACGGCATGCTGCTGTCGCGGCACATCCGGCTCGTGGCCGCCTTCGACCACCGCCACATCTTCATCGACCCCACCCCCGACGCGGCCAGCTCTTACGCCGAGCGGCAGCGTCTGTTCGAGCTGCCGCGCAGCTCCTGGGCCGACTACGACACCTCCCTGATCTCCAAGGGCGGCGGCGTGTTCCCCCGCACCGCCAAGTCCGTCCAGCTCACCCCGCAGATCCGCGACGCGCTCGGCCTGCCGGGCGAGGTGGCCTCGCTGGCGCCCAACGACCTGATCAGCGCCATCCTGCGCGCGCCCGTCGACCTGCTGTGGAACGGCGGCATCGGCACCTACGTCAAGGCCGCGGCCGAGTCCCACGCCGACGTCGGCGACAAGGCCAACGACCCGGTCCGGGTCGACGCCGTGGACCTGCGCTGCAAGGTCGTCGGCGAGGGCGGCAACCTCGGCCTCACGCAGCTCGCCCGCATCGAGTTCGCGCTGAACGGCGGCCTCGTCAACACCGACTTCATCGACAACTCGGCCGGCGTCGACACCTCCGACCACGAGGTCAACATCAAGATCCTGCTCGACCAGGTCGTCCGCGACGGCGAGCTGACCGACAAACAGCGCAACCAGCTCTTCACCTCCATGACCGACGAGGTGGCCCAACTGGTGCTGCGCGACAACTACGCGCAGAACGTCGTCCTGGCCGCCGCCCGCGCCCAGGCCGTCGAGATGCTCCACATCCACGCCCGCTACCTGCGCCGCCTGGAACGCGACGGGCAGGTCAACCGCAAGCTGGAGTTCCTGCCCTCGGACAAGGCGCTCGCCGAGCGCCGCCAGGCCAGGCTCGGGCTGACCGCGCCCGAGTTCTCCGTGCTGCTCGCCTACACCAAGCTCGTCGCCGATGCCGAACTGCTCGGCACCGACCTCCCCGACGACCCGTACCTCGCGCCCCGGCTCGTCACGTACTTCCCGACGGCGCTGCGCGAGCGGTTCCGGCCGTACATGGACGCGCACCCGCTGCGGCGCGAGATCATCGTCACCGGCATCGTGAACGACCTGGTCAACTCCATGGGGACCACGTTCCTGTTCCGGGTACGGGAGGAGACCGGCGCCTCCATGCCCGACATCGTCCGCGCCTTCCTCGTCACCCGGGAGGTCTTCGACCTGGCCAGCTTCCACCGCATGGTGGAGTCGCTGGACAACGAGATCGACACCGCCACGCAGCTCGCCATGCTGCTGGAAGCCCGCAAACTCGGCGAGCGCGGCACCCGGTGGCTGCTCACCAACCGCCGCCCGCCGCTCGACCTGGCGGGCTCCGCCGGCTTCTTCGTCAAGGGCGTCAACGGCCTGCTCGGTCACCTGCCGAAGCTCCTCACCGGGCCGGACCTGGCCGCCTTCGAGGATCGGCGCGACTCCTTCGTGGCCCGGGGGGTGCCCGCCGACCTGGCCGAGCGGGTCGCCGCCATGGTGCCCGCCTACTCCACGTTCGACCTGGTCGAGATCTCCTCGCTCACCGAGCGCCCGGTCAACGAGGTCGCCGAGGTCTACTTCGACCTGGCGGACCGCCTCCAGCTGGCCCGTCTGAGGGAACGCATCATCGCCCTGCCCCGCGACAGCCGGTGGAACGCGATGGCCCGCGCCGCCCTGCGCGACGACCTCTACGCCGCCCACGCCGCGCTCACCCGCGACGTCCTGACCCACAGCGCCCCCGGGCTGCCTCCGGAGGAGCGGCTGGCCCGGTGGGTGGAGGCCAACTCGGCGGCGGTCCGGCGCAGCAGGCAGACGCTCTCCGAGATCTGGGAGAGCGACAACTTCGACCTGGCGACGCTGTCGGTGGCGCTGCGCGCCATCCGCACCCTGGTGTCCTCCACCAGCCTCCCGCATACGGAGGCGTGACCCAGGCGTCCGGGGCGGCACCCTTCAGGGGGTGCCGCCCTGACGCTTTCCCCTTCCGGCAGGCTTCCGCCGTCCCCGCACGTCAAGTCTGGTCCACTTTTTCCGATATATGGTCCTTTGTCCTTTTTCGGGGTAGGGCACGCCGCGGCGAGCAGGCGCTGCCACGTTCAGGTCTGTCCGCCGGTACGGCACCAGTACGGGGCGAGATGGGAGTGAACCGGAAGGAGCGCTGATCATGTCGGACAAATTGCAGGTGGCCTTCGCCGTACTCGCCGGCTACTTCCTCGGAAGACGCCGCAAGCTCCGCACGGCGGCGGCGCTGGCGGCGGCAGGGCTGGCGGGACGGGCGAGCTGCGGTGAGGGCGGACCGCTCGCGCAGGGCGTCAAGGCTCTCGGCTCCACCACGGAGGTCCAGCAGCTCACCGACCGCCTTCGCGGCGAACTCGTGGAGATCGGCAAGCAGGCCGTCGTCACCGCGGCGACCAGGCAGATCGACTCCCTGAGCGAGAGACTGCAGGAACGCGCGTCAGGCCGTCGCGGCGCCCAGGCCGAGCAGGAGGAGCCCGGCGGCGAAGAGGACTACGAGGAAGAGGGCGCCGAAGAGGGCGCCGAAGAGGGCACCGAGGAAGAGGGCACCGAGGAAGAGAGCGCTGAGGAAGAGGGCGCCGAGGAAGAGGGCGCCGAGAAGGCGGCCGAGCGACCGGCGCGGCCCAGGAGAAGGCCGGTGCGAACCGAGGAGCGGCCCGAGCGCGGTAAGACACAGCGGCGAACGCGTACCGCCCGGCAGGCCGCCCAGTCACGGGGGTGACTGAAGTGACGGAGACGGTGACGAAGACGGCGACCGGAGCCGTCCGCAAAGCAGGAGGCAAGGCGGCGAAGACGGCCCGCGACACCGGCGAGGCCGCGACGCGAACGGCTCAGGACCGGGCGGAGGACGTCGCCGGCAAGGCGGGCGAGGCCGGCAAGGGAGTCGCCGGCAACCGACCGATGAGCCGGCTGGCGCAGTCCGCTCAAGGGCTGGCGCAGGCAGCGGGGGCACGCGTGCTGTCCTCCGTCGGGGACAAGGTCGACGGCCTGACCGGCCGGCTCACCGACTACGTGGAACACGGCGGCAAGGGGTTGGTGAGCGCGGTGACAGGCTCCGACAAACCGAGCGGCGGTTTCCTGGGCGGGGCCCTGAAAGGAGGGCTCAAGGGCGTGATGCAGAAGGTCACTGGCGGTGGTGGCGGCAAAGGCGGCGGCGGCAGAGGCCACGAGAAGGTCACCAACATCGTGGAGGAGCTCGACATCGGAGCGCCCCGGCGGCTGGTGTACGACCAGTGGACCCAGTTCCAGGACTTCCCGACGTTCATGAAGAAGGTCGAGACGATCAAGCAGGACGCGGACGAGGAGCTTTCCTGGAAGGCCCAGGTGTTCATGTCCCACCGGAGCTGGAAGGCGCACATCGTCGAGCAGGTCCCCGACCAGCGGATCATCTGGCGCTCGGAGGGCGAGAAGGGCCGCGTCGACGGCGCGGTGACCTTCCACGAGCTCACACCTGACCTGACCCGGGTGCTCGTGGTGCTGGAGTACCACCCGCAGGGCCTGTTCGAACGGACCGGCAACCTGTGGCGCGCGCAAGGGCGTCGGGTGCGGCTGGAGCTCAAGCACTTCCGGCGGCACGTGATGTCCCACGTCCTGCTGAATCCCGACGAGCTGGAGGGCTGGCGCGGCGAGATCCGCGACAGCGAGGTCGTCAAGGATCAGGAGGCCGCACTCAAGGAGGAACAGGGCGAAGAAGGCCCGGAGGAAGAGGAGCCCGAAGAGAGCGAGACAGCGGAAGCGGAAGAGCCCGAGGACGAGGAGGAAGCCGAAGAAGAGCCCGAGGAGGAGGAAGAGGAGCCCGAGGAGGAAGAAGAGCCTGCTGGAGAGGAAGCCGTAGCCGAGGAGGAGGAACCCGAGGAAGAGGAAGAAGCCGAGGAGGAGCCCGAGGCGGCGGCGCCGGAGGAGGAGGAAGGACCCGAGGCGGCGGCATCCGAAGAGGGCGAGGAAGCCGAGCCCGAGGAGGCCGAAGAGGAAGAGGAGCCTGCGGAGAAGCCGGCCCCGGCCACCGCGCGGCATCGGGCCGGAACGCGCAGACGCCCGGCCGAGATCGAGCGGCCCGTTCGCCGGCGTAAGGTCCGAGCCCAGTGACCACCCGTCAGGGCCGGCCGTGAAGGGGGCGGTCGGCCGGTATCAGGGGGGATGACATGAGCGTGCAGACTGCCAGTCGCGGCACGGCGGCGAGCGGCGGCGGCGGAGGCACCGACCTGGCGGACGTCATCGACACCATTCTCGACAAGGGGCTGGTCATCGACGCCTTCGTCCGGGTCTCGCTCGTCGGCATCGAGGTGCTGACCATCGACAGCCGGATCGTCGTGGCCAGCGTCGACACCTATCTGCGCTTCGCGGAGGCGGCCAACCGGCTCGACCTCTCGTCCACGCAGAAGGACCTGCCGGAGGTCGTCCAGGGCATGACCCAGGGCAAGGCCGTCGAGCAGGGGCGAGGAGCGGCCGGGGGAGAGCTGGAAGCCGCCGGCGGGTCCGACGCCGAGGACGGAGACGTTCAAGACGGAGACGTTCGGGACCAAGACCGTCGGGACCAAGACGTTCGGGACCAAGACGTTCGGGACCAAGACGAGGAGTTCGCCGAGGTGGAGAGGCGGCCGCGCAAGGCCCGTCGCGGAAAGGAGGGCTGATGTCGCCACGCAGGAGGGCTCCCGGGCGCGAGGACACCTCGGCAGTGCGGGAGCCGCACGACAACGCGGCGTACGTGTACGGGATCGTCCCCGTGGACGTCGAGGTCGAGCCCGGGACCGACGGGGTGGGGGAGCCCGCCGGACAGGTGCGCCTGGTGTCCTACGACCAGGTCGCCGCCCTGGTCAGCGACGTCGAGACGGATCGCCCGCTGGGCCGCCCGCAAGACCTTCGGACGCACCAGCGACTGCTCGACCGGGCCGCGGCGGAGGTGCCGGTGCTGCCGTTCCGGTTCGGGGCGGTGCTGACGGACTCCGACGCCGTGGTGGAGGAGCTGCTGAAGCCGTACCACGACGCGTTCGTCGACGCCCTCCACGACGTGGAGGGCCGGACGCAGTACGTCGTCAACGCCAGGTACGACGAGCGGGCGATCCTCGGCGAGGTGCTGCGGGCCAACGACGAGGCCGCGATGCTCCGGGAGCGGATCGCCGGCCGCCCGGAGGGGGCGACGCGCAACGAGCGGATGCGGCTGGGAGAGATCATCGAGCACTCGATCGAGGAGGAACGCGAGGAGGACACCGCGACGGTGGTCGAGGACCTGGAGGACCGGTGCGAACAACTGGTCGTGCGCGACCCCGGCCACGAGCGCGACGCCGCCCACGTGGCCGCGCTGGTGGACCGGGACCGGCAGGCCGAGTTCGAGCAGGCCGTGGACGAACTGGCCCGCGATTGGTCGGGCCGGGCCGAGGTGCGCCTGCTCGGCCCGATGGCGCCGTACGACTTCGTCGGCACGTCCTGACCGCAGACCAGCCACGTCGGACCGGCCGCGTACAGGCCAGCCACGTCCTGACGGCCGATCGGGGCACGTCTGCACCAGCCACGTCCTGACCGCGGATCAGGCACGTCTGCACCAGCCACGTCCTGACCGCGGATCAGGCACGTCTGCACCAGCCACGTCCTGACCGCGGATCAGGCACGTCCTGACCGTAGGCCAGGCGCGTCCTGACCGCGGACCGGGCACCTCCTGACTGGAGGACCGGCTTGCTCTGACCGTGGACCGGCGACGCTCCGACCGTTGACCAGGCACGTCGTGATCGCGGGCCACGGCCGGGTGCGTGATGGAGGAAGGAGTGAACGACGTTGGGATTGGGGACGCTGCTGTTTGGCTGGCCGCTCCTGCCGCTCTACTCGATCGTCAAGATGGGCGAACTCGTGAGAGACCAGGTGGAGCGGGAGCTGCACGATCCGGCCGTGGTCCGGCGCCGCCTGGAGGAGGTGGAGCAGGCCAGAGCCGCCGGCGCCATCTCCGAGGAGGAGGAGGCCCGGGCGATGGACGAGATCCTGCAGGGGATGATCGGCTGGTGAGGCGCTAGCGGGGGGCCGCGCCAGGGGGGATACGGGGGGTGATCACGTGCATGCGAGGCAGGGAACCGAGCGCAAGCACGCGTCAGGCGGAGACAGAGCGGACGGCGGGGGCGGCGAGCGCCCGCGTTCGGAGGATCTCCCGGCCGCCGCGGTGGCCGACGTGGGGCTGCGGGTGGTGACCGAGCTGACCGGCAGGGAGGCAGAGGGCGTCACGCGGGTGGAGCCGTCGGACGACGGGTGGCTGGTGGGCGTGGAGGTCGTGGAGGACCGTCGCATCCCGTCCTCGGGTGACACCCTGGCCTTGTACGAACTCGACCTCGACCTGGACGGCGAGCTGCTGTCCTACCACCGGGTGCGCCGCTACAAGCGGAGCAGCGGCGACCCCGGCGAGGCCTCGCGGTGAGCGCCTCCACGCGGTCCGGCCCGTACGTCCCGGGTGCCTCGGCGCAGTCGTCCTACGGTGGCGGCCGCGACTCGGCCAACCTCGGCGACATCCTGGAACGGGTGCTCGACCGGGGAGTCGTGATCGCCGGTGACATCCAGGTGAACCTGCTCGACATCGAGCTGCTCACGATCAAACTGCGTCTGCTCATCGCCTCGGTCGACACGGCCCGCGAGATGGGCATCGACTGGTGGGAGCACGACCCGTGGCTCACCGGTGAGACCCAGCAACTGGCGAAGCAGAACCGCAAGCTGCGCCGCCGCATCGCGGCACTGGAGGAGATCGTCGCCACGCGGGCGGAGGGCGTCCGCGCTCACGAGCCCGAGGCGGTCGAGCGTGGCCGCTGACCAGGGCGTCTACCTGTACGCGGTGACCCGTGACGAGGGTGAGGAGCCTGACGGCCTGGAAGGCGTCGTCGGCGCCCCGGTGGGTCGTCTGGCGCACCGGGGTCTGGCCGCCGTCCTGAGCCCGGTGTCGCTCCGGGAGTTCGGCGAGGAGGCGCTGCGGCGCTCGATGGAGGACCTCGCCTGGCTGGAGGAGACGGCGCGGGCCCATCACCGGGTGGTGGAGGCCGTCGCCCGCCTGAGACCCGCGGCCCCGGTCCGGCTGGTCACCGTCTACACGGGGGAGGCGCAGGTACGGGAGCTGCTCGACGAACGGCACGACGCCTTCGACGCGGTGCTGCGCCGGCTGTCGGGCCGATGGGAATGGGGCGTGAAGGCCTACGCCGTCCCGGCCGCAGCCGAGCAGCACCCCGCCTCAGCCGAGCAGCACCCCACCGAGCGCCCCACCGAGCGCCCCACCGAGCGCCCCACCGAGCGCCCCGCCGAGGACCCCGCCGAGCGCCCCGCCGAGGGCTCTGCGGGACGTCCCGTCGAGCGTTCCGGAAGGGCGGCCGCCGGGGCGGGGGCCGGTTCGGGGGGTGGGGCGCCGGGCGCGGCCTATCTGAACCGCCGCCGGGCGGCCCTGCGCGGGCGGGAGGCGGACTGGCGCCGGGCCGCCGAGCACGCCCAGGCCGTGCACGAGGCGCTGATGGGCGTCGCCGTCGACGGCAGACGCCACCGGGCCCAGGACCCGCAGCTGTCGGGACGCCGCGAGCAGATGGTGCTCAACGGCGCCTACCTGGTGGACGAGGGGCGCGCCGCCGAGTTCACGCGGGTGGTCGAGGAGGTCGCCGGGCGGGGCGTCGCCGTGGAGCTGGTCGGCCCGTGGGCGCCGTACTCCTTCGCCGCGCTCGATCATGACGGTGAGGCGGCGTGCGGTGACGGGTCCTGAGCCGAGAGGGGGCCGGCTCGCCGCCGAGGGCTACCTGCCCGAGCAGCGGGTGGCGCTCGTCGACCTGCTGGACCGTCTGCTGACCGGCGGGGTGGTCGTGACGGGTGACGTGGTGCTGTCCATTTCCGGCCTCGACCTCGTACGGATCTCCCTGAGGGCGTTGCTGGTGTCCGTGCGGGAGGACGACGCGATCGAAGGAGGGATGCGACATGACGGAGTGGACCGACCGGCAGGCGGTGCGACGTGGGGAGTGGCGGCTGGAGACGGACGCTGACTCCGTGCAGCGGGACCTGAGCCGCCTGGTGCTGACGCTGGTGGAGCTGATCCGCCAGCTGGTGGAGCGTCAGTGTGTGCGGCGGATGGACCGGGGCGAGCTGACCGGGGAGCAGCTGGAGGCGGTGGGGCTGACCCTGATGCGGCTGGAGGAGGCCATGGCCGAGCTGTGTGAGCGCTTCGGTCTGTCGCCCTCCGACCTCAACCTCGATCTCGGGCCGCTCGGCACCCTGCTCCCGGCGGACTGAGGACGGGCCCGCGGCTCACTGCCCGGTGGCCTTGGTGAGCGCGCCGGAGTGGCCGATGACCTTCGCCGCGGCCGGGGCCCGCGCCGGGGGGACCGCCGTCACGTACGTGTTGATCTCCGTGAGGCGGAGGTTGCGCCGCACCACCGGCGCCGAGATCGACCAGCGCGCCGACTCCGGGACGGGGATGTAGTCGTCCTCCGCCGTCTTGGTCGTCGTCGTGGTGGTGCGGGACAGGGAGTACTGGATGAGCGCGCCCCCGCCGGCGGTGCGCAGCCCGTAGACCGGGAAGTCGCCGGCCTGGAAGATCGAGTCGTAGCTGAAGCCGTTCTTCTTGGCCTTCTCCCTGGCCTCGGTGATCTCGCGCGCCACCTCGGTGGTGTGGGGGCCGTCGGCGAGGAGGCCGGCCGCGACGCCGTCGGTGCCGGTCTCGGCCACGGTGGCGTGCAGGGGGCCGATGAGCTGGGGGCGGATCGTGACGCTGCGGTCGTCGTCGGCGATCGCGGTCGCGTAGCCCTGGGCGTCGAGCTCGATGGACGGCCGGCTCTCCGCGTCGAGCAGCCGGGCGGCGGCGCTGAGCCGCCAGTCGCCGTTTCTCGCGAAGGTCAGCATGGTGAGCTCGCCGTCGCGGTCGGCCAGCACCGAGAACCAGGCCGAGGAGGCGCCCTGCGGGAAGCGCGGCACGTACAGGGTGGGGGTGCCCCACGTGTGGCGGGGCGGCCTGCCGCCGCTCGACAGGTAGGCGACGGCGGTCAGGCGGGCCTCGGCGTCGCGGACGTACTCCATGGCGAGCCGCAGGTCGCCGGAGGCGCGCAGCACGTCGTCGGTGGCGACGAAGGTGGAGAACACCTCGCCCGCCTCGTCGAGCGTGACCTCGGGCTCGGCGGGGGCAGGGCTCGCGGACGGCGACGCGTTCGCCGAGGCGGCCGCCGCACTGGTGGACGGTCCGGCCGACGGGCCGCCGGCGGAGCCCGAGCAGCCGGACGCCCCCGCCAGCAGGACGGCGGCGAGCGCCAGCGCCTTCCGCCGACCGTGTACACGCACCTCGCCATGTTATTCGGCCCCCCGTCGGTCGCGTACCCTAGGGAGGCGTGGCAGACATCGATCCAGCAGATGAGATCAGCGAGCTCGCCGGCACGCTCCGCAGCATCAAAGACGTGCTCGACCTCGACTCCATGCGCAAGCAGATCGAGGAGCTGGAGACCCAGGTTGCCGCCCCCGACCTGTGGGACGACCCCGACAAGGCGCAGAAGGTCACCAGCCGGCTCTCCCACATGCAGGGGGAGCTCAACCGCGTGGATGGCCTGTCCCGCCGGCTCGACGACCTCTCGGTCCTGTACGAGCTCGCGGCCGAGGAGGCCGACGACGACACCCGGGCCGAGGCCGACAAGGAGCTGTCCTCGCTGCGCTCCGACATCGGCGCGCTGGAGGTCCGCACCCTCCTGTCGGGCGAGTACGACGCGCGCGAGGCCCTGGTGACGATCAACTCCCAGGCCGGCGGCGTCGACGCGGCCGACTGGGCGGAGATGCTGCTGCGGATGTACTTGCGCTGGGCCGAGCGCAAGGGCTATCCCACGGAGGTCTACGAGACCTCCTACGCCGAGGAGGCCGGCATCAAGTCGGCCACCTTCGCGATCAAGTCGCCCTACGCCTACGGCACGCTCCGGGGCGAGCACGGCACCCACCGCCTGGTGCGGATCAGCCCGTTCGACAACCAGGGGCGCCGCCAGACCTCGTTCGCGGGCGTCGACGTGGTGCCGGTCGTGGAGCAGACCGACCACATCGACATCAACGAGGACGAGATCCGCGTCGACGTCTACCGTTCGTCGGGTCCCGGCGGCCAGGGCGTCAACACGACCGACTCGGCCGTGCGCATCACCCACCTGCCGTCCGGCATCGTCGTCTCCTGCCAGAACGAGCGTTCCCAGCTGCAGAACCGCGCGACGGCCATGAACGTCCTGCAGGCCAAGCTGCTGGAGCGCAAGCGGCAGGAGGAGGCGGAGAAGATGTCGGAGCTGCGCGGCGCGACGACCACCTCATGGGGCACGCAGATCCGCAACTACGTCCTGCACCCCTACCAGATCGTGAAGGACCTGCGGACGGGCACCGAGGCGGGCAACCCGTCCGGGGTGCTCGACGGTGATCTGGACCAGTTCATCGAGTCGGAGATCCGCTGGATGCGGCGCCAGGAGTCAGACGCCCAGTAGGTGTTCGAGCGCCAGGGTCGCGAAGAGCGCCACGAGGAGCACGATCGCGATCAGGGCGGGTGAGAGGCCGGCGAGGCCGTGGCCGTGCAGCCGCTCGCGGTTGGCGCGGCAGACGGCGCAGCGGCCCTCGATGACAGGGTGAGCGCACTGGGCGCATACGAGGTGTTGGCAACTCATGTCAGCCCCAAGTCTAGCCGCACAATCGTTTTGTTTCCGTTATGGACGTTCCATGCCAGTCTTCCCCCTAGACTGTGCTCCAGCCAATCGGAACGTCGATCCACGGTAAAGCCGGGCGTCCCCGATCGGCGAGCGACGGGAAGTGGGCATGTGCCACCCTCGCATCCGTCCTGACCCCTAGACTGGCATGCCGTGATGCTCTCGTGATCCATTTCGATAATGTCACCAAGGTCTACACGAACCAGAACAGGCCCGCCCTGGACCACGTCTCCGTCGACGTGGACAAGGGCGAGTTCGTGTTCCTCGTCGGTCCCTCGGGATCAGGCAAGTCCACGTTCCTCCGTCTGGTCCTCAAGGAGGAGCGGCCCAACTCCGGCGCGATCCACGTCGCCGGCAAGGACCTGGCCCGCCTCTCCAACTTCAAGGTGCCTCACCTGCGCCGCCGCATCGGCTGCGTGTTCCAGGACTTCAGGCTGCTCCCGAACAAGAACGTCTACGAGAACGTGGCGTTCGCGCTCGAGGTCATCGGCAAGCCCCGGCGGTTCATCCGCAAGGTGGTGCCGGAGGTGATCGAGCTGGTCGGCCTGGAAGGCAAGGCCCACCGCATGCCCGACGAGCTGTCCGGCGGCGAGCAGCAGCGCGTCGCCATGGCCCGCGCGTTCGTCAACCGGCCCATGATCCTGCTGGCCGACGAGCCGACGGGCAACATCGACCCCGCGACGAGCATCGGCATCATGAAGGTGCTCGACCGGATCAACCGAACCGGCACTACGGTCGTGATGGCCACGCACGACGCGGCCATCGTCGACTCCATGCGCAAACGCGTCGTGGAGCTGGAGGACGGCAAGATCGTCCGCGACCAGTCGCGTGGCGTGTACGGCCAGGCGTACTGACAGGGAGCAGCAGAGAGAATCATGCGGGCGAACTTCATCTTCTCCGAGGTCTGGATCGGCCTCCGTCGCAATTTGACCATGACGATCGCGGTCATCATCACCGTGGCGGTCGGCATGGCGATGCTGGGCGTCGGTTTGATGATCAACGCCCAGGTCGGCATGATGAAGGACTACTGGTACGACAAGGTCGAAGTATCCGTATTCCTCTGCACCAAGAACAGCGACATGCCCTCCTGCAAGGGCAAGGCCGTCACCCAGGGGCAGACCCAGGCGCTCAAGCAGCAGATCGAGGGGCTGCCCGGCGTCGAGCAGGTCTTCTACGAGGACCAGGCCACGGCCTACAAGAACTTCCAGGACGCCTACAGCAACCAGAAGGCGCTGGCCGACGCCGCCAAGGTCGAGGACATGCCGACGTCCTTCCGGATCAAGCTGGAGAACCCGGACAACTACCAGCCGGTGATCCAGGCGCTCCAGGGGCAGCCCGGCGTCGCACAGGTGATCAACCAGAGGGATCTGATCTCCCAGTTCTTCACCATGCTCGACAAGCTGCGCTACGCCGCCGTGGTCGTGGCCGTGGTGCTGGTGCTGGCCGCCGCCCTGCTGATCGGCAACACGGTCCGGCTGTCGGCGTTCAACCGGCGCCGCGAGACGGGCATCATGCGCCTCGTCGGCGCCTCCAACCTCTACATCCAGCTGCCCTTCGTCATGGAAGGCATGATCGCGGGCCTGATCGGCGGCGTGTTCGCCGCGGTCATGCTGATCGTGACCAAGGTGCTGCTGTTCGACGAGGTCGCGCAGTTCCTGTCGTCCACGGCGGCGACGATCGGCTGGGACGACGTCGCGTCGGTGATCACTTTGACTATGATCATCGGTGTGGTCATCTGTGTTCTGGCGTCGTTCGTCACGCTTCGCCGATACCTCAGGGTCTGACGGAACGCCGGTAAGGTCGAAGCATGCCACGTGAGACCGGGCGGAAGGTCATCGCCCAGAACAAGCGTGCCCGGCACGACTTCCACATCGAAGACACCTTCGAGGCGGGGCTGGTGCTGCAGGGCACGGAGGTGAAGTCGCTGCGTGAGGGCCGCGCCTCGCTGGTCGACGGCTACGCCGCCATCGAGGGCGGCGAAGCGTGGCTGCTCAACGTCCACATCCCCGAGTACGCGCAGGGCACCTGGACCAACCACGCCGCCCGGCGCAAGCGCAAGCTCCTGCTCCACCGCAAGGAGATCGACAAGCTCGCCGCCCGGACCAAGGAGGGCGGGCTCACGATCGTGCCGCTCCAGCTCTACTTCAGGGACGGCAAGGCCAAGATCGAGCTCGGCGTCGCCCGCGGTAAGAAGGACTGGGACAAGCGTCAGTCGCTGGCCGAGAAGCAGGCCAAGCGGGAGATGGCCCGGGCGCTCCGCCACCGCAACCGATGAGCCGAGCCCGCCGCACGCTCGCCGCGGCCGTCACGCTGGCGGTCGCGAGCACGACCCTGACCGGCTGCCTCGAGGAGGCGTCCCCGCACGAAGCGGTGCGCGACTTCCTCGTCGGCTGGCAGTCCAACGACTACGAGCTGGCCGCCTCCCGTGCCGACGGCGACCCCGCCGCCGTGCGCAAGGCGCTGGCCGACGCCAAGCTGCAGCTCGACGCCGCCTCCTTCCGTTTCCGGATCAAGAGCTTGACGGTGACGGGCGAGGAGTCGCGGGCCGAGTTCGGCGTCGAGGTCGACCTGGGCGACAACAACCCGCTGTGGACGTACGACAGCGTCCTGCCGCTCCACCTCCACGACGGCGCATGGAAGGTGAAGTGGTCGCCGTCCGTGCTGCATCCCCAGCTCAAGGAGGGGCAGCGGTTCGCGGTGAAGGCCGAGCCGAAGCCGCGCCAGCCGGTCGTCGACCGTGGCGGCGACCCGCTGCAGCAGGACACGTTCCTGTACGTGGCCCGCGTGGTGCCCGCGCGGCTCGGCGACCGCGCCGAGGAGGTCGTCAAGCAGCTCTCCCAGATCACCGGTTACGCCGAGGACCGGCTGCTCAGCCGGATCCGTTCCGCGCCGCCCAACGAGACCGTGCCGCTGATCACGTTCGGCCGCACCCGCTACCAGTCGGTCAAGCCGCAGCTCGACGCGCTGCCCGAGGTCGAGACCGTCACGGAGAAGCAGCCGGTCGACCCCGCCGACCCCAAGCAGATCGTCGGCCGGGTCAGCGCGCTCACCCCGGAGACCGAGCAGAAGCTTGGCGGGCCCCAGAGGGCGGGCGACTCGATCGGCCAGAGCGGGCTCCAGCAGGCCTACCAGGGCTACCTGACCGGCTCCACGGAGACCGAGGTCATCATCCTCGACCTCAGGTCGGGTGACGAGGTGGCCTCCCTCCAGCAGTGGCCCGGCCGCCAGAACCGGTCGGTGCAGACCACGATCGACAGCGGTGTGCAGGCGGCCGCCGAGCGCGCCGTCTCCAGCACCCGCACCGGCGCCGTGGTGGCGGTCGACCGCACCACCGGGGAGATCCGCGCCGTCGCCACCCGCGGCCTGCACCAGGAGAAGGACGCGCTGGCCGGCAAGTTCCCGGCCGGCACGGCGTTCTCCGTCGTCGCGGCCGACGCCCTGCTGAGGGCCGGGGTACGGACCGGGCAGCGGCTTCCGTGCCCCGCGGAGCGCACGGTCGGCGGCGCCCGGTTCGTCAACGTCGGTCAGGCCACCGGCTCCTCGCCCACGTTCCAGGAGAACTTCGCCCAGGGCTGCGTCACCGCCCTGGCCTCGCTCGCCCGCCGGGTGAGCGGCGACGACCTGGCCAAGAGCGCCAAGACCTTCGGCATCGGGGAGTCGTGGCGGCTGCCGCTGAAGTCGTTCAGCGGCTCCCTGCCGGCCTTCGGCAGCGACGCCGACAGGGCCAGGACCATCGCGGGCCAGAACGTCCAGGTGAGCCCGCTCAGCATGGCCCTGGTCGCGGCGGCGGTGGCCTCCGGCACCTGGCGCCCGCCGGTGCTGGTGACCGACCCCGACGCCCCCGACACGGCGGCGGCCGAGGTGACGCCCGCGCCGCAGCCCCGGCCCCAGCAGCTCGACCCGCAGGTCCGCAAGACGCTGACCGCCATGATGCGGGCCGGCGCCCAGGGCACCCCGGCGCAGGCGGGCAGCGGCCGCGTCCACGGGGTGGCGTCCGCGCCCACCGGCAAGGACAACAACGCCTGGTTCGTCGGCTGGCAGGGCGATCTGGCGATCTCCGTGTACACCCGCGCCTACGACCCCGCGGCCGTGGCCGGCAGCTTCTTCGCCGCCGTCGGCGACTCTCCGTGATTTTCGTGACGCCGAGCAACCTTCCGGCGGGCCGGTCGCGTCTTACCAAGTGACCGGTCCCGCTCGGGGGGTTGCGGGACCAGTCGCCGTGATGAGATCAGGACTTCATCTCGGGGGAAGTCCTGCCGTCATTTGACCGGCTCGACCCTGCCGGTCGCCCCCGGGAGCGTGATGCTGCTGTGCCGCGCTCCCGGGGGCCCACGGGGGCCCCGGGTTCTCGCGGGAATCAAGTTGGCATCCAGGGCGTTGTCACCTGTATCGTCATGATGCTCGGTCTCCTCGGAGATCGTGTTGACAACTCCACAGGGGGTGACTGGTTTCGACTTTGGCCTTGCAAGTCAGGTGAAGCGGGCCGAGGACTGCGGACATAACCTCGTTAATCCTGTGACCGCGAACAATAAGTGCCAATAAGAAGCACTCTGAGGTCAGCCAGGGTTCCCTGGCTCTCGCTGCCTAAGTAGCGAAGCCTCTGTCAGCCCGAGAGCGCCTTCGGCTCGGGGTCTGGCATCGCTAGAAGGCTCAACCGTTCAACCCGGCCACGGGGGTGATCGGGAAACCAAACAGTGGCTGAGCCCGTCGGCGACTCGCCTGCGTGATCGCCGGGGCTGAGAAAAGCACAGCAGGCTGCGCCCGGAGAAGCCCTTTCTTGGGGTTGA
>NZ_JAPNNL010000120.1 GCF_027620315.1 Nonomuraea corallina
GACCGGGGCCGAAGGCGCCGGGACGGCCCTGCCACCGCCGTCCGTCACCTCCCCCGCCATCTCCCCCACCGTCTCGGCCACCGTCTCGGCCACCGCGACTACTTCTGTCAGTGAGGACGCCGGCAGCCCGCCGGCCGAGGCCACCGGGACGCCGGACCCCACGCCTGCCCCGAGCGGGCACGAGCGGACGCCGTCGCCGGAGCCGACCAGGCGGCCCGCCGCCGAGGTGGCGACCACCAGGCCCCCGGCCGTCGGCACCCCCACCCGGCGGCGGACCGTCCGCCCCGCCCGGCTCACCGCGACCTGCCCGGCGGACATGGCGAACGCCGCCACCATCGGCTTGCGCGCGCGCAACCAGACCGTCTCCTGGAAGGCAGTGGCGTCCGACGGGCTGGACGTGGTTCCGGCCAGGGGCTCGATCCGGCCGGGCGGCACCGCGGTGATCTGGGTCACCGTGCACGCCCCCGGGGCGGCGGGCAGCGGCACGGTCACCATCACCTCCAACGGCGGCGGCTCGACCTGCGAGCTCCACTGGGACGACACGACCACGCCCACCAGCCTCCCGGAGGACGACGTCACCGCGAGCGCCGAGGCGACCGACACCCCCGCACCCGAGGCGGCCGTACGACCGGCCGGATTTTCTCTGCGTGACAAAGTGTGACAACTTGGACGCTAGGTCGATACATGTGGGGTGGATAGGGCATCCTGGTGTGCTTGGGAACACGTCGGCCCGGGACTGTTCTTACCCATGTGGCGAATCCCACATGGGATGGGGGCGGACTGCGGTAAACCTGACATGATTGCCAAGCGTCGGCGTTGACGTGCGCGCGCACCGATTGATCCCATGGAGCGATCGGCCGCAGACCAGCGCAGCGTAAAGAGAACCGGAGAGAGACGGCACATGCTCAAGCAGCACCGCAGAGCGGTCACCTGGCTGCTTTCGCTGGCCTGCGTCGCGGGAGCGTTGGTCGCCCTGCTCGACATCGACACCCCCCTGCGGCCGCTCCTGATCTCCCTCTTCCTGCTCGTCGTGCCGGGCGCCGCCGTGGTCGGGCTGTTGCGTGATCGCGATCCGCTCGCGGCGCTGTCCGTCGGGGCCGCCGCGAGCCTGGTGATCAACGTGCTGCTGGCCCAGGCCATGCTGATGTTCGACGCCTGGTCGCCTCGGGCGGGTGTGGCCACGGTCGCCGTGCTCGGCGGGTTCCTGTACGTGCTGCGCGTGTTGTACCGGGGCAAGAACCTGCAGACCGGACAGGGGGCCAGGGCAAGGTGAAAATCAGCATCGCACGCCCGGGCGAGCTCGGAGCCCCGGAGCGGGCCCGATGGCGGGAGATCCAGAAAGGCGATGCGAGCCTGGACAACCCGTTTCTTTCGGTGGAGTTCGCGGTCGCCCTGGATCAGCTGCGCGATTATGTGCGCGTCGCGGTGATCGAGCAAGATGATCGAATAGTCGGCTTTTTTCCGTATGAGCGGCACAGTTTCGGCATTGGTAAGCCTCTTGGGGGTTTTCTCACCACCTACCATGGCTTGATCGCGATGCCCGGCCTGGAGCTGGACGCCCGGACGCTTCTGCGCACGTGCAAGCTGACCGTCTACGACTTCGATCATCTCGTCGCCGGCCAGCCGACGTTCGCCCCGTACGAGAACGACGTCCGCCCGGCGCCCGTCATGGACTTCACCGCCGGCTTCGACGCCTGGCTCGACCAGGTCAAGGCCAACTCCCCGAAGAACCTCAAGACCGTCCGCTACAAGGAGCGCAAGCTCGGCAGGGAGCAGGGTGAGCTCCGCCTCGCCTGGGCCTCCCCCGACGCCGACGAGCTCCGCACCCTCCTGGCCTGGAAGTCCGATCAGTACCGGCGCACCGGCCGCGTCGACAGGTTCGCCCAGCCGTGGATCGTCGAGCTGACCGACCTGATGCACGCCTCCAGGTCCCCCGACTTCTCCGGCGTGCTCACCATGCTGTACGCGGGCGACACGCCGGTGGCCGGCCACTTCGGGCTGATGACGGCCAACACCCTCGTCGGCTGGTTCCCCGCCTACGACACCGAGTACGCCCGCTACTCCCCCGGCATCGTCCACCACATGCGGATGGCCGAGGCCGCGGCACGCAGCGGCCTGAGTACCATCGACATGGGCAAAGGCGGCAAGGAGTACAAGGACTGGCTCAAGAGCGGCACCCTCTACGTCGCCGAGGGCCGCGTGTCGCGGCCGACGCCGGCCGCGGCCGTCCACTGGATGGGCCGTACTCCCGTGAACAAAGCCCGAACAATCGTCCTCGATCGGCCGTCTCTCTATAAGGCAGCCGACCGAGTGCTCAAAGGCTTCGGACGGGTGCGAAGTTCCTTACAACACGACCCGAACACCGTTCCCAAAGAAGTACCGGGAGCGCACTAACATTCCCGGAGCAGCACAGCACCGCAGCAGCACAGCCCCGCAGCACCGCCCCCGAGCACAACCCTCACCTCACTGGACCCGGTCGATGCACCAACTGTCTCGTCAGCTATTCCCTCCACACGGGGGATCACTGACGCCGGCAGGTCTCGGCAGAGTCCCGGAAGGAACGTCGTCATGAGTCCCGAGACTGTCAAGCCCAACGGCAAGTCGCCTGTCACGCCCCTGCGTTCGATGCCGCCCATCGAGCGGTTCACGCCGATCACTCCGCATTTGGCCATCTCACCCACGGTGAGCGTGGTGGTGCCGGCGATGAACGAAGCGGAGAACCTTCCCCATGTCTTCGCCACATTGCCGCAGTGGATCGACGAGATCGTGCTCGTGGACGGCAACTCCGTCGACGACACGGTGGCCGTGGCCCGCCGTCTGCGTCCCAATGTGAAGATCGTCACGCAGACGGGCAAGGGCAAGGGCAACGCGCTCGCGGAGGGTTTCGCCGCCTGCACCGGCGACATCATCGTCATGATCGACGCTGACGGCTCGACCGACGGCCACGAGATCATCTCGTTCGTGGGCGCCCTCATGACAGGCGCCGACTTCGTCAAGGGCTCGCGCTACGCCTCCGGCGGCGGCAGCGACGACCTGACCTTCAGCCGCCGCCTCGGCAACAAGGTCCTCACCGGCATCGTCAACAAAATGTACGGCACGCAGTACACCGACCTGTGCTACGGCTACAACGCCTTCTGGTCGCGCCACCTCGACGTGCTCGACCTCGACTGCGACGGCTTCGAGGTGGAGACCCTGATGAACATCCGCGCCGCCAAGGGCGGGCTGAAGGTGCACGAGGTGCCCAGCCACGAGCGCGACCGCATCCACGGCGAGAGCAACCTGCACGTCGTACGCGACGGCCTGCGCGTGCTCAGGACGATCCTGCGGGAGTGGCGCCGCCGGCCGGCTCCCCCCAGGCCCGAGCCCGCCGCGGCTCCCGCTGCGGACCGGGGCGTCGCGTAAGCGCTCCGCACGCTCGAACGCCCGAAGGAATCGTCGTGAACACGTCTGTCGTCATCTGCGTCTACACCGAGGACCGGTGGGAGGACATCAGGCAGGCCGTGGAGTCGGTCGAGCGCCAGACGCGCCCGCCCCACGAGCTGATCCTGGTCGTCGACCACAACCCCGACCTGCACCTGAAGCTCAAGCGCGCCTACCCGGACGCGACCGTCGTGGAGAACTCCCACGAGCAGGGCCTGTCCGGCGGCAAGAACACCGGCGTGGCCGCCGCCGGCGGTGAGATCGTCGCGTTCCTCGACGACGACGCGGTCGCCGATCCCGGCTGGCTGGAGGCTTTGGAGGAGGGCTTCCAGGATCCGGGCGTCGTCGGGGTGGGCGGCCGCACCGAGCCGATCTGGGCGTCGGGCCGCCGGCCGCGCTGGTTCCCGCACGAGTTCGACTGGACCGTCGGCTGCACCTACCGGGGCATGCCCGAGGTGAAGGCGCCGATCCGCAACGTCATGGGGGGCAACGCGGCCTTCCTGCGCGACGCGGTGTCCGAGGTGGGCGGCTTCCACAGCGGCATCGGCCGCAGCGTGCAGGGCCGCAAGAGCCGTCCGCTGGGCTGCGAGGAGACGGAGTTCTGCATCCGGCTCAGCCAGCGCAGGCCCGGCTCGGTCATGATCTTCCAGCCCGCGGCGGTCATCGGCCACAAGGTGTCCCGGCAGCGCGAGACGTTCGCCTACTTCCGCTCCCGCTGCTACGCGGAGGGCCTGTCCAAGGCCCTGGTGACCCGCGAGGTGGGCACGCAGGACGGGCTGTCCAGCGAGCGGGCGCACGCGATGAAGACGCTGCCGCTCGGCGCGCTGCGCGGTCTCGGCGAGGCGGTCAGGGGCGACGTGGGCGGTCTGGGCCGGGCCTTCGCGATCGTGGTCGGGCTGGCCTGGACGGCCTGGGGTTATCTGGTGGGCTCCATCCGGCTGAAGGCGGTGCGCTCATGATCAGGGTGCCGATCCTGATGTACCACTCGGTCACCGACTCCCCCAACGAGGAGACCAGGCCGCACTCGGTGCGGCCGTCCGACCTGGACGAGCAGCTCGCCTACCTCGCGGAGAGCGGTTTCACGCCGTTGACGCTGGGCGACCTGGTGGCCAGACTCAACAAGATCAACGGCAGGGAGCTGCCGGACAAGCCCATCGTGCTCACCTTCGACGACGGCTACGCCGACTTCCACGCCCAGGCGCTGCCGCTGCTGGAGCGCCACGCGTTCCCCGCCACGGTCTTCCTGACCAGCGGCTGGGTCTCCGACGCCGGCAAGGACGCCGCGGGCCGGCCGCTCGACGACATGCTGAGCTGGGGCCAGGCCCGCGAGGCCGCCCAGTGCGGCGTCGAGATCGGCGGCCACAGCCACAGCCACCCGCAGCTCGACCAGCTCCCCGCGGAGGAGCTCCGCCAGGAGCTGCGCCGCAACAAGGGCCTGCTGGAGGACAAGCTCGGCACGCCCGTCGCCACCATGGCCTACCCGTACGGCTACTCCAGCGCGCGGGTCCGCCGCGAGGTGCGCAAGGCGGGCTATTTCGCCGCCTGCGCGGTGAACAACACGATCGCGGCCGACCGCCACGACATGCTCGCCATCCCGCGCCTGACCGTCTCCCGCCACACCACGATCAGCATGTTCAAGAAGGCCGTCGAGGGCACCGCCGTGCCCCTGATCTATCTGCGCGAACGCGTCCTGACCAAGGGGTACGCGGTCGTCAGAAGGACGCGATACGGGCTGCAGCGGGTTCGCGGCCATGTCTGATCTTTGGCGGAGGCTGCTGCGCGACCTCCGCAACCCGCTGTTCCGCAACGGTTACGCGCTGATGGCCAACACCGGCATCACCGCGGTGCTCGGCATGGGCTACTGGCTGCTGGCCGCCCACTACTTCTCCGAGGAGGAGTTCGGCAGGGGTCAGGCGGTCATCACGCTCATGCGGCTGTTCGCGTCGCTGACCGCGCTGGGCCTGATGGGCGCGCTGGCGCGCTACCTGCCGATCGCCGGCCGGCGCACGCCGGGGCTCATCCTGCGCGGCTACGGCATCGCCGCCACCACCGGCGTCGCCGCGGCCCTCGGCTTCCTGCTGACGCTGCCCCTGTGGGGCGAGACGTACTCCGTGCTGGCCGGGTTCGGTCCCGGGCTGTTCTTCCTCGGCGCGGTCGTGGTGTGGGCCGTCTTCACCCTCCAGGACGTGGTGCTGACCGGGCTGCGCAGCGCCGTGTGGGTGCCGCTCAACAGCATCGTGTTCGGCCTGGCGAAGATGGGGCTGCTGGTCGCGCTCGCCGGGGCGCTGCCCGACGGCGGCATCTTCGTCTCCTGGATGGTGCCGACCGCGATCGCGCTGATCCCGATCAACTGGCTGATCTTCGGGGTGGTGGTGCCGCGGCACCTGCGGCAGACCGCCGCCCTGGACCGGCGTCCGCCGGGGATGCGCGAGATCGGGCGGTTCCTGTCCGGCGACTTCCCCGGCACGCTCTCCGTCCTGGCGATCGTCTACCTGGTGCCGGTGGCCGTGGCCACCCAGGTCAGCGAGGCGACGTTCGGGCGGTTCTCCATGGCCCACACGCTGGGCTGCATGATCGAGCTGCTGGCCATGAACATGGCCGTGTCGCTGACCGTGGAAGGCTCCTTCGACCGGTCGAAGCTGGCCGCCCACTGCCGCAACGCGCTGCGCAGGGCTTTGATGATCATCGTGCCGATCATCCTGGTGGTGGTCGTCGCCGCCCCGCTGATCCTCCAGGTGTTCGGCGACGACTTCGCCGCCGAGGGAACTCTGCTGCTCCGGCTCATGGCGCTGGCGGTGCTGCCGCGCGTGCTGATCGAGATCTATCTCAGCGCGCTGCGCGCGATGGGCGAGGTGCGCAAACTGGCCGCCCTCCAGATCGGGCTGGCGGCGGCGGTGCTGACCGCGATCGCCGTACTGTTCCCGTTCGAGAGCGTGGAAGCGGTGGGATACGGCATGCTGATCAGCCAGACTTTCGTCGCGTTGGTGATCTTCGGAAAACTACGTAGGATTCTCAAACCTGCCGAAACGCGGCAGCTCAGCGTCGCTCAGGGGCCGCCCGGGGCCCCATGATGGTCTACGTGAGGCAACGGGACGGCGATGGTATGACAGCGGGTTTCACCGGCTCTTCCGGCGTACGGGGGGACACGGGAGAGGAGTCAGGAGTGCCCTTCGATCCGGAGGCTACGGGGATCATCCCGCGGCTGGACCTCGATGCTGCCCAGAGTCCGCCCGGCAAGCCCCACCCCGACGAGAAGCCCGCGCCGGACGAGCCCTCCGCCGCCGACCGTCCCACCGACACCGCCGACACCGCCGACGCCAGTGACACCGCCGACACCGCCGATGACGGGCAGGACGCTGACGACGTCGCCGACTCCACCGGAGACGGGCAAGGCGCCGACGACGCCGGCGACGCCATCGGCGCTGGACGAGACGCCACCGGCGCCGGGCAGGACGCTGCAGACTCCACCGGTGAGGTGCGGGACGCCGAGGACTCCAGCCAGACCATGACCTTCCGCGTCCTGGACCTCCCCGAGGCGGCTCCCGCGCCGGAGTCCGCCAAGCCCCGTCCGGCGGCTGAGGAGCCCGCCTCCACCCCCGAGGACGCGGACGAGTCCAAGCGCCCGGAGAAGGATCGGGCGGTCCGCCCGAAGGCCGACACCCAGCAGGACGATGCCGAGGACGCCACGGAGCCCGGGACCGACGCCGAGAAGACCCGCCCCGCTCCCGAGGACGAGGCCGAACCGGCCCCCCCGAAGGCCAAGGCCCCGCAGGACGATCCCGAGGACTCCGATGAGTCCGGGACGGCCACGCTGCCCAAGGTGACTCTCCGTCCCGTGGCCGAGCCGGTCGAGGACTCGTCCGCCACGACCCCGTTCCCCATCCAGCAGGCCCGCAAGGGCACCGACACCCCTGCCAAGACCGACGGCAAGCCGGCCACCACAGCCACCAAGACCCACGACAAGCCCGCGCCCTCCGCCGAGACCGGCGGCAAGCCCGCAGCCCCCGCCCAGACCGGTGGCGAGTCCGTGAGCGCCGCCGGGGCGGAGGGCAGGGCCGGGGGTGGTGGGGCCACGGCGCTTCGGCGAGAGGTGAAGGCACCGGAGGCCGTGCCAGGTGAGGCGCCCGAGGCCGTGCCAGGTGAGATGCCGGAGGCCGTGCCCGGTGAGGCGCCGGAGAAAGGTCAGCCGGGCGCCGAGCCCGCGGCGCGGCCCCAGGTTCGAGGGCCGGGCGGGCGGCCGGCGGGGCTCTGGGCGCGGCTGCTGGTCAGCGCCCCCAAGTGGCTCCCGGTGCTGCTCGTCCTTGAGGGCCTGGTCATGTACGTGCTGGCGGTCAAGGCGCCGCCCGGCCCGTACTGGGGCGTCGACCCCGACGACATCAACGGCCTCGGCCTGATCTCCGCGCTGCCCGTCACCGCCTTCGCGGCCATCCTCATCATGATCGTGTCGTTCTTCGTCACGGTCGCGCAGAGCACCGACCGCAAGTTCCTGCTGCTGTTCCAGATCGCCGCCATCACGTTCGCCCTGCACGGGGTGGGGGCGCTGGTGGCCGAGGAACCCCGGTTCCCGACCGCGTACATCCATGCCGGTTTCGTGGAGTTCATCGGCAGGACCGGCGAGACGGCCATCAACATCGACGCCCGCATGGGCTGGCCGGGCTTCTTCGCGCTGTTCGCGTTCGTGACGAAGGCGGCCGGGATCGAGGATCTGACGCCGATCCTGAACTGGTCGCCGCTGCTGTCGAACCTGCTCTACCTGCTGCCGTTCGTGCTCATCCTGCGCCAGGTGGTGGCGACGACGCGGGCGCGCTGGTTCGCGGCGCTGCTGTTCATCCTGGTGCAGTGGATCGGGCAGGACTACTTCTCGCCGCAGGGTTTCACTTTCGCGCTCTATCTGGCGTTCGTGGCGATCCTGCTGCGCTGGTTCGGGCGGGTGGAGCCGCGCACCAGGCCGATCCCGGCGAAGGGGCTGCGCAGGCTGCTGGGCCGGCTGGACGCGATGACGCCGGGCGAGCTGGCCAACACCGGCATGTACCGCGCCGACAAGCTGCTCATGCTGATGCTGCTGCTGGCGCTGTTCGTGGCCTCGACGGCGTCCCACCAGATCACGCCGTTCATGATGCTCGGCGTGGTGACGGCCTTCCTGCTGTTCAAGCGGACCTCGCTGACGTGGGCGCTGCCGTTCTCGCTCGGCCTGGTGGTGCTGACCTGGATCAGCTACATGGCCGTCGGCTTCTGGGTGGGCCAGATCGGGACGATCTTCGGCGGGCTCGGCCGGGTGTTCGACAACCTGCAGACCAACACCGGCGCCCGGATCGAGGGCAGCGACCCGCTGCACGCGCTGGTGCTCCAGGCGCGGCTGGGCATCCTGGTGGTGATCCTCACGCTGGCCGCCGTGGGGCTCTACCGGCGGCTGCACCGCGGGGTGTTCGACCGGGCGGCGCTGATCCTGCTCTGCGTGCCGGCGCTGGCGCTGGCGATGCAGAGCTACGGCGGCGAGATGGGGCTGCGCATCTACATGTTCGCGCTGCCGGGCGCGTGCCTGCTGGCCGCGTACGCGTTCTTCCCGAACATGCCGGCCGACAGCGCCGACGTGCGCGAGGAGACCGTCCCGCTGCGCAAGCGCAACGTGCGCTTCAACCCCGACCTGACGAGGAAGGTCTCGCTGGTGCTCGCCGCGTGCATCGCGGTGGGGCTCGCGGGCGCCTTCCTCGTCGCCCGGTACGGCAACGAGAAGTTCGAGCGGGTGACCTCCGGCGAGGTCGCGGCCATGCACTACGTGTACGAGCACGACAAGCCGAGCGCCCGGGTCGTCTATCTGGTGCCGAAGCTGGGGCCGGAGGTCACGCCGACGCTGCCGTGGGGCGAGCGTGACATCGAGCTGGTCAACTTCGCCGGTCAGGCGCTGGTCTACAAGGACCCGTCGAACATCTCCGGCGTGATCGAGCGGCTGCGCCCGGGGCCGGAGAGCCCGCGCAACACCTACGTGGTGGTCAGCCGCGGCCAGGTCAGCTACCTGCAGCTCAACGAGGGCTTCCCGGAGGGCTGGGGGGAGAGGTTCCGGGCCGCGCTGGACGCCGCGCCGGAGCTGAAGCGGGTCTACGCGAACGAGGACGCGGCGCTCTACACCTGGGGCTCGTTCGTGCGCGGCACGGAGATCCCCGAGCCTCGCCCGTACAAGGGCCCGGGCGACCCGACCTCGCCGTGGACGCCCGTCGGCGTGGCGGCGCTGGCGGTGGCGTGGATCTGCCTGCTCAGCTACGAGGTGATCCGGCTCGGCGGGCCGCGCCGGGCGCCGCGAGCCCGCCGGTGGCTGCTGTGGGTGGGCGTCCCGGCGTTCGTGGCGGCGCTCGGGGTGATCGTGGAGCGGTTCGTCCACATCGCGGGGCTGTGACGGCTCAGGCGCCGCCGCGGCCGCTCCACTGGATCTCGTACGGCTGGAGCTTGACCTGCTTGCCGTCGACGGTGGCGGTCACGGCGGTGTCGGCGGTGTTGACCATGACGAGCTGGCGTTCCTGGGCCAGGACGCGCACCCGCGGGTCGGAGGACTGGACCTGTTCCAGCCGCGCGTGCGCGGGGAACCACTTGGTGAAGCCGCTGAGCAGGCCCGCCATGGGCATCTCCTCGCCGGTGCCGGGCCGCCACAGGCAGCCGGGGCACTCGGCGCCGCCCTTGGCCTGCGGGTTCCAGTAGAGGGCGGTGTTGACGCCGCTCTTGGCGAACTCCATGAGGGCCGTGGCCTGGACGGCGACCCGCTTCTCCTCGGACCAGCCGGAGTCGTCGGGCTCGACGTACCACTCGGCCCACCAGACCGGCAGGTCGCCGGCCTTCTGCCGGAGCCAGCTGGTGATCGCGCTGAACTTGGCGGTGGCGGCGAAGTCGTCGGGGACGTTGCCGGCGTCGGTGGTCATGGTGGCGCCGTCGACGACGATGAAGTCGGCGCCCTTCTTGTGCTCGATCCAGTACTCGATCGCGTCCAGCGCCCGCTGGTCGACGGTGCCGTAGGGGCCGCTCAGGTCGGAGTGCCGCTCGGCCTTGGTGCTCTCGATCGGCACGTACGGACCGCCGACCTTGATCTTCGGGTTCGCCTTCTTGAGCGCGTCGTAGACCTTGTTGTAGAGCTCGGTGTAGCCCTCGGCGTCCCACCGGTTGGCGCTCGCGTTCCAGAAGCCCTTGAACTCGTTCCACACCATGAAGTGCTCGACCGTCGGGTACTGCTCGGCGACGCGGACGGCGAGCTTGGCGTAGTCGTCGAAATGCTCGGGTTTGACCGCGACCGTGTGGTTCTTGCTCCAGTCGGTGCGGCCGGCCTGGCCGCCCTTCATCCAGTCGGGCGCGCAGCACAGGGTGATCACCGGGATGGCCCGGGACGACGCCATGAACGTCAGTCGCCGGTCGAGGTCGACGAAGTTGTGCCGGCCAGGTGCCGGCTCGGGGTTGCCGGCCCCCCAGCCCATGATGTGCTGGTTCTGCAGCATCGGGACCCGGCCGAGGATGTTCCTGGCCCGGTCCTGGACCTCCACGCCCTCGTTGTCGGCGCTGTACTGGGTGTGGGTGACGCCCCAGCGCGGCCAGTCGTCCACCACGGGCGGCGGCTGCAGGTCAGGGGCGGGCTCGGTGGGCGCGGTCGAGGCGATCTCGCCGCCGACCCAGGTGGCGGGCGGGGGCTCGTCCGAGCCGGACCGCAGGCCGGCGTAAGTCATGATCCCGGCGACGAGCAGCACCGCCACCACACCCGCCCCTACTGCCAGCGGCCACGGGGACCGCCTGCGGGCATGTCGACCGTCCGTCGGAATCACCGAATCCACCCTTCGCGAACGTTCCAAGCCAGGCCGGGCGGTGCGGCCCGGCCTTCTTCACCGTAACCGCCCGGCTTGCGAGTGGCGTGCGAACGGTCAGGACGATGGTGGTCGTTGCCCGCTCGCGGGTCCAGGAACCCCCGCATAACGGTACGGCACCGGTTGCTTACCCGGCTGTATGACGAACAAGCTGCCGGTTTCCTCTGAGTAGAAGGCCGACTCCACGGCGGCGGCCACCTCGTCAGCCTCCAGGAGGGGGAACCCGGCGCTGACGAACAGCTCGCGCGCGTCGGCCACCAGCGGGGTGTCGGTGAAGCCAGGACAGACGGCGGAGATCCGGATGTGCTCCTTGACCAGTGGCGGGGCGAGCGCGCGGACCAGGCCGACGACGGCGTGCTTGGTCATGGTGTAGATCGGGTCGCCGTCGTAGCCCACCAGCCCGGCCAGCGAGGCGGTGACCACGATGGCGCCGCCTCCGGAGCGCCGCAGCAGCGGCAGGGCGGCGGCGACGCCGTAGACCACGCCGTCCACGTTGACCCCGACGGCCTTGCGGTACCGGGCCGCGTCGAAGGCGTTCAGGTCGACGCCGCTGGAGATGCCGGCGTTGAGGTGGACCAGGTCGAGCCGGCCGTAGGCGCCGGCGGCCAGGTCGACGGCCTGCCTGGACGCCTCCTCGGTGCTCACGTCGGCGGCCAGGGCGACGCCTCCGACCTCCTTGGCGAGCCGCTCGGCGCCTTCGCCGTCGAGGTCGACGAGGACGCACTTGGCGCCGCCCGCCGACAGGCGGCGGGTGACCGCGGCGCCGATGCCGCTCGCCGCTCCGGTGATGAGTGCGACAGTGCTCATGAAGCTCCTCAGCGAGGTGGGTGGGTGACGGGCCTCGGGTGGCGCCCGTGACCGGCGGTCACGACGGGCCGAGCATGCGGTGGGCGCGGGCGATCAGGACGGGCACGGCGGCGCCGATCCGCTCGAACCCCTCCCCCACGGTCTTACCCTGGCGGAAGCGGGCGTGGATGCCCTCGATGATGACGGCGAGCTTGAAGTTGCCGAGCGCGACGTAGAACCCCAGCTCGGCGGTGTCGCGGCCGGAGACCTCGGCGTAGTGGGCGGCGAACTCGGCGGCGGTCAGGAACCCCGGCGCGGCCGTGACGTCGCCGGCGACCGGAATGCCGGCCCGCTCCTCGTCCCCCGCGTCCTGCCAGTACGTGAGCGTGAGCCCGAGGTCGGCGAGCGGGTCACCGAGAGTGGACATCTCCCAGTCCACGACCGCGCGGATCTCGGGTTCCTGACCGAGCCGGACGAGCGTGTTGTCGAGCCGGTAGTCGCCGTGCACGAGCGTGCCGGCCGACCGCGACGGCAGCCTCTCGCGCAGCCGGTCGGCCAGCCGGTCGAAGTCGGGCAGGTCGGCCGTCTTCGACCGCTCCCACTGTTTGCACCAGCGTTCGACCTGCCGGGCCAGGTATCCGTCGGGGCGGCCGAACCCGTCCAGCCCCGCCTCCCGGTAGTCGACGGCGTGGATGGCGGCCAGCACCTCGGCCAGCCGCCGGCTCAGCCGCCTGGTCGGCTCGGGCGCCAGGTCGCCGAGCTCCTCCCGGGTCCGCACCGCCGCCCCTGCCACGTGGTCCATGAGGTAGAACGGCGCGCCGATGACCTCCTCGTCCGCGCAGAACGCGACCGGTCCGGGGACGGGCACCGGCGTCGGCGCGAGCGCGGAGATGACCCGCCATTCGCGCCCCATGTCATGCGCGGTGGGCAGCACGTGGCCCAGCGGCGGGCGGCGCAGCACCACGCGGCGCTCGCGGGTCTCGATCAGGTAGGTCAGGTTGGACCTGCCCCCGGAGATGAGCGAGACGGACAGCGGCTCACCGGCGTCGGGCGCGTGGCGGCCCATCCAGGCGAAGAGCCGGGGCCGGTCGATCCCTGGTACGGTCATGGTCAGATATTAGAACGTTATTCTGTCCTGAAGGCGAGCTGAGAGTTGGATAACGTTCCGGATCTGTGGGAAAGGCGCCGGTCTGTAACCCATAAACTGGCTGTCCACATGTCTGCCGCTAGAGGCATGTCGACAGTAGGAGCCCCGTGCAGGTCACCCTCGCTCATCCCAGGGAGTTGGGAGACGCCGAAATCAGCCGCTGGCGCGCGCTGCAGGAAAGCGACCCGGCGTTCGACAATCCCTTTCTCTCTCCGGAGTTCACCTTGATCGTCGGCGCTCTCCGCGACACCGTACGGGTCGCGGTGATCTACGACGGGCCGGAGATCGCGGGCTTCTTCCCGTTCGAGCGCCACCCCATGGGCATCGGCAAACCGGTGGCCGCGGGGCTGACCGACGCGCAGGGCATGATCTACGCCAAGGACCTGGAGGTCGACCCGTTCCGGCTGCTGCGGCGCTCAGGGCTCAGCGTCTACGAGTTCGACCACCTGGTGGCCGGCCAGCCCCTGCTGGGCTCCCGCCACGAGACCTACCCGTCGCCGATCATCGATCTGAGCGACGGCTACGCCGCCTACACCGACTACCTGCGGGCCAACTCCGGCAAGACCTACAAGACGACGCTGGCCAAGTCACGCAAGCTGGGGCGCGAGGCCGGCGAGGTGCGCCACGAGTACGCGATCACCGACCCGGCGCCGCTCCACACGCTGCTGGGCTGGAAGACCGACCAGTACCGCCGCACCGGCCGCGCCGACCGGTTCTCCCACCGGTGGATCGTCGAGCTGGTGGAGCGCCTGCAGTCGACCGGCGGCGAGAGCTTCGCCGGGGTGCTCGACATGGTGTACGTCGGCGACCGGCCGGTGGCAGGCCACTTCGGCGTCCGCACCCGCACCACCCTGGCCGGCTGGTTCCCCGCCTACGACACCGACTTCGCCAAGTACTCCCCCGGCCTCATCCACCACCTGGCGATGGCCGAGAAGGCGGCCGCCGCCGGCATCCAGGTGATCGACATGGGCCGCGGCGACAAGGAGTACAAGGAGAAGCTCAAGAACGGCGAGTACACGGTGGCCGAGGGCCGCCTGGCCCGGCCGGGGCCGGCGGCGGGCTTCCACTGGATGATGCGGGTGCCGGCGCGCAAGGCCAGGGCCACCGTGCTGGCCAACCCGGTGCTCCACAAGACCGCCGACAAGGCGCTGAAGACCTATGGCCGGCTGCGGGCCGGTCTGACCGGCTGATCCCTCGATGAAGCCCATCGAGGAGCGCACCGGACGTCACTGCCTGCTCCTCCCGTCCAACCGTCTCGGCCTCTACCTGGCGCTGCGTCACTGGTGCTCGCCGGGCCAGCGGCTGCTCATGTCGCCGATCTCCGCGGATGAGATCCTCTTCCTGGTGATCGCCGCCGGGCTGCGCCCGGTGATCGCGCCGCTGTCGCCCCGCGACGGCAACATCGACGCCGACCGCGTCGACCTCTCCGCCGTGGACGCGGTCCTGACCACCAACCTGTACGGGCTGCCCGACCAGCTGACGACGCGTGCCGGGAAGGTCCTCGTCGAGGACGTCGCCCACGCCATGGAGACCTGCGTCGGCGGCCGGCCGCTGGGCACCTTCGGCGTGGCCGGGGTGTTCAGCCTGTCCAAGCACGCCGGGGCGGGCTCGGGCGGCGTGCTGGCCGTGGCGGACCCGGCCGATCTGCGGGCGCTGGAACGGGCCCGCGACGCGCTGCTGCAGCCGGCGTCGTGGCGGGCGGAGCTGCTCTCGGTGGCCACCTCGATGGCCCGCCAGGCGGCGCTCCGGCTCGACTTGGTGCGTCCCGCGCTGTGGCTGATGCGCGCGCTGGGCCTGCAGGAGGAGCGCGAGGGCTACCGCATCGCGCTGCTGGCGCGCGAGCTGGAGGAGGCGCTGCCGTACGCGCCCGCGCTGCCGCCGTTCGACCCGTGGGTCCGGGCCGACCTGCACGACTACCGGACCCGGTGCGGCCCGCTCGCCCGCTGGTACCAGACCCGGCGGGTGGCCGAGGTGCCGCGCGAGCGCGCGCGCAGGCTGGCCGGGGTCGCGCTGCTGGCAGGCTTACCCATCGCCGCTCCGGCCGTCCGCGAACAGATCGATCAGCCTCTGTTCAGGGTGCCGACGCTCGTGCGCGACCGCGACACGGCCATCGCCGAGCTGGAGCGGCGCGGGGTGGCGACCGGCTACCTCTACGACCCCCCGTACGACGACTACGCTCCGGGATTCACCGATCCCTCGCCCGACCCCGAGCCGGCCCGCTGGTGGGCCCGCCACGTGCTCCCGGTCGATCCGCTCTACGCGCACCGGGCGCTGCCCCTGCTGCGCGAGCTGGAACCCGCGCCGCCGCTCAGCCTTCCTTGATCATCTCTGCCACGATCCGGCAGCCCCGCCGCACCTGCGCGAGCGACGCGGACCCGTACCCGATGACCAGGCCGTGCACCCGTGCGGGCCCGAGATGGTGGCGCTCGGTCGTGTCGAGCAGCACCCCGCGCTCCGCCGCCCGTTCCATGATCCGCGGGGCCAGTCCCGGCGGCAGCTCGGCCAGCACGTGCAGCCCGGCCGTGTCGCCGCGCAGCCGGCAGACCGGGCCGAGCACCTCCACCACGGCCGCGCGCCTGCGCGCGTACTCCAGCCGCATCCTGCGCAGGTGGCGGTCGAGGTCCCCGTGCTCCAGGAGGGTGGCCACCGCCTGCTGCACCGGCCCGCTGGTGCGGTCGGAGACGGCACGGCGGAGGGCGGCCACCCGGTCGACCAGGTCGGGCGTGGCGACCAGCCAGCCGACGCCGACGTCGGGCGCCAGGGACTTCGACAGCGTGCCCAGCAGCACCACCCGTGAGGGGTCGAGGCCGTGGAGCGCGGGCAGCGGGGCGACGTCGTAGCGGAACTCGGCGTCGTAGTCGTCCTCCACGACCGTCGCGCCGGTGCGCCTGGCCCACGACAGCAGCCGCTCGCGGCGCGGGATCGGCAGCCGCCCGCCCAGCGGGTACTGGTGTGCGGGGGTGGTGTAGAGCACCCGCAGGCCGTCGGGCAGGTCGTCGACGATCACCCCGTCCTCGTCGACCGGGCACGGCACCACGTCCGCGCCCCTGGCGGCGAACACGGTGCGCGCCACGTGGTAGCCCGGGTCCTCCACGCCCGCCCGGGTCCCCGGGCCGAGCAGGGCCTGCGCGCACAGGTCGAGGCCGTTGCCGGTGCCGCGGGTGACCAGGATGTGCTCCGGCCCGACGGCCATGGCCCGGGTGCGGCGCAGATGGCCGGCCAGCAGCTCTCTGAGCCGGGGCAGGCCGTAGGGGTCGGGATAGTCGCCGGGCGGCAGGTCGGCGGCCCGGCGCCAGGCCCGCCGCCAGGCGGCCGCGTCGTAGTCGCGCACCCAGGGTTGACCGGGTGACAGGTCGATCACGTCCCCGGATCTCCGCCTCCGCGCCGGCCTCGGGGCCGGCGGGTCCCCTGCGGGCTCCTGGACGGCGGCCGGCGGCGTCTCCAGGGAGGCGACGTACGTGCCGGAGCCGTGCCTGCCCTCCAGCCAGCCCTCGGCGTAGAGCTGCTGGTAGGCCTCCGTCACCACGGTCCGGCTGACCCCGAGCTGGGCGGCCAGCCCGCGCGAGGACGGCAGCCGCTCACCGGCCGCGAGCGCGCCGGACAGCATGGCCTCGCGCAGCCGGGCGGCGAGCTGGGTGATGAGCGGCACCTCGGACTCCCGGGACAGGGAGATGGGGAGATCGACGAGAGCGCGCAAGTGGTCTCCGGAAAGGGGGTGATAGTGGCTCTCCAGGATAGGTCCACTTCGCCGTTACGGTCGACGCCATGCTCTCCACCACCGCCCGCACCCGGCTCGGCCGCTCCAAGGAGCGCGCCGCCGCCGACAGGGACGATCTGTACGAGGTGCTCGACACGGGCCTGATCTGCCACCTGGGCGTGGTGACCGACGGCTACCCGATGGTGGTGCCCACCGGCTACGGCCGGGTCGGCGACACCCTCTACCTGCACGGCTCGACCGGGGCCCGGTCGCTGCGGGCCGCCGGGGACCGGGAGGTCTGCGTCACGGTGACCCACCTCGACGGCATCGTGCTGGCCAGGTCGGTCTTCCACCACTCGGTGAACTACCGCTCGGCGATCGTCTACGGCCGGGCCAGAGTGGTGACGGACGAGGAGGAGCGGATCGCCGGGCTGCGCGCGCTGACCGAACGCCTGGCCCCCGGCCAGTGGGACTACGCCAGGCGGCCGGACCGCAAGGAGCTGGCCGCGACCGCCGTGCTCGCCCTGTCGCTGGAGGAGGCGTCGGTCAAGATCCGCTGCGGCGCGCCCTCCGACGAGGAGGCCGACTACGCGCTGCCCGTGTGGGCCGGGGTGCTCCCCCTGGTCACCGCCTGGGGCGAACCGGTGCCCGATCCGGCGCTCCCCGACGGGATCGGCATACCTGTTCACATCCGTGACAGAAAGTAGTTCCATGAACGAGGGCGGATCCAGCCAACTCACCTCCTAGATCACGCGTCTCATCAGGTGGGCCGACCCTTGGTTGCACGAAGGCGGACACATGGAGTGGAGCGCACCCGGCTACACGGAGATCAGGCAGCTCGGCGCGGGCGCCGGCGGCCGTGTCGTGCTGGCCGTGCACGAGGAGACCGGCGTCAAGGTCGCGATCAAGTACCTCTCCGAGAGGTGGCGGCACGACCCGGCCGCGCTGGACAGGTTCCGCTCCGAGGCGCGGCTGCTCACCACCTTGCGCGACCCGAACGTCGCAACCCTGTGGGAGTACATCCAGGACCCGCAGGGCGCCGCCATCGTCATGGAGCTGGTCAACGGCGTCCCCCTGCGCGCGCTGCTGCGCGAGAGCGGCGCCACCGGCCCCGAAGCGGCGCTGGTGGTGCTCAAGGGCTCGCTGCTCGGCCTGGCCCGGGCGCACGCGCTCGGCCTGGTCCACCGCGACTACAAGCCGGAGAACGTGATCGTCCGTGAGGACGGCCACAGCAAGCTGGTCGACTTCGGCATCGCCGTCAGGCAGGGGCAGGCGACCAGGGCCGAGGGCACGCCGCCGTACATGGCTCCGGAGCTGTGGGCCGGCGAGCCCGCCTCCCCGGCGACCGACGTGTACGCGGCCACGGCCGTGTTCTTCGAGTGCCTGACGGGCCACCGGCCCTACCGCTCGTCCGAGCCGACCGTGCTGGGCTACCAGCACCTGCACGCCCCGGTCCCGGCGCACGACGCCCCCGAGCCGGTACGCGGGCTGATCCTGCGCGGGCTGGCCAAGGACCCCGCCGACCGGCCGGCCGGCGCCGAGGCGTTCGTCGCCGAGCTGGAGCGGGTGGCCAGGGCCGCCTACGGCGAGGACTGGGAGGAGCGCGGCCGCCGGCGGCTGGCCGGGCTGGTGCTGCTGCTCGCCCTGCTGCTGCCCGAACCCGCCGAGCCCGCCCCGCAGGTGACCACCACCCTGGCCCACACGGTGTTCAAGGGCGTGCGCGGCAAGGCGGTGCGCGTCGCCATGGCGGGCGGGCTGGCCGCCGTGGTGGCCGCCGGCGTGGTGGTCGTCGCCGTCAACAGGGAGACGCCCACCCGCCTGAACCCGGTGGCCGCCGCGCCGTCGGAGCCGCCGGCGGTGACACCGTCCCCGGAGCCGGAGCGTACGCCCGAGGAGAGCCCCGAACCCGCCACGAGCCCGACGGGCGAGCCGTCGGACCAGGCGCTCGGCAGGCTGCCGACCGTGGACGGCACGGCACAGCCGACGCCCGGCACGACCGGCGTCCCCGACCTCGCCACCACCGGCTTCTCCGACCCGCGCGTGACCACCACCGGCACGTCCACGAGCACCCCGACGTCCCCGGCCCCGGAGACCACGGGGCCGCCGACCACGGGGCCGCCGACCACGAGTCCGCCGACCACGGGGCCGCCGACGTCCCAGCCGCCCACCTCTCAGCCCCCGACCTCTCCGGCGGGCACTCCGACAGTCACCCCCACCACCGGCACTCCCACCCCGACCACGGGCACCCCGACCACGGGCACCCCGACGCCGAGCGACCCGGTCACCAGCGCGCCGCCCGAGACCGCGGTGTCCTCGCTGTCCGTGAGCCGGTTATCCGTCCGGGGCGCCAGGGCCACGGGAGCCTTCGCCCTCGACGCCACCGGCACCGGCCCGGTCACCGTCCGCGCCACCTGGCTCGTCGCCGGGGAGTCCGTGCGCTCCGAGCGGCTCCGGCTCGGCGACGCCCGCTCCTACACCCGCTCCCTCGCGCACGACCTGGGCGAGCGCCCCTGCGGGCGGAGCGTCACGCTCACCGTGGTCTCCGACCCGCCCGCACGCGGCGGCAACGCGACGGCCACCGTGAACGTGCCGCCCTGCCCGACCGAGGCGACCGGTCTGCGGGTGCGGCTGGCCATGGCGGGCGGCACCGCCGCGGCCACCGTGTCCCTGCGCACCAGCGGCACCGGCCAGGTGCCGGTCACCGCCGCCTTCGCGGTCGACGGCGACCAGGTCGCCACCCGGGCGGCGAACGTGTCCGGGCGCACCTCGTACCTCAGGACCTTCCGTCACGCCTTCCGCGCCCGCCCGTGCGGCTCCACCGTCACGGTGCGGGTGACCGCGGGCGAGCGGACCGCCGCCGCCCGCGCCACCGTCGTCTGCCCCATCGAGGTGAAGAGCGTGTCCGTCGTCCGCGCCGTGGCGGTCCGGGGGGCGCTGACCACCACGGTCGCGGTGACCACCGGCGACGCGCGGCCGGTCCGCCTGGTCGTGGGGTTCTACCAGGCCGGCCGGCTCGCCGGCACCAGGCAGCTCACGCTGTCCGGCGCCACCTCGTACACCAGGACGCTCCGGCACCCGGTCGAGGCCGCCTGCGGGACGTCCTGGCTGGTACGGGCGAGCACCCGGCCGGGCGCCGGCAACGGCGTCTCCCAGCGGGACGGCCGGTTGCCCGCGTGCGAGCCGGAGGTGACGGAGACCCCGCAGCCGCAGATCAACTGACCTCACGGTTCCGATTTGGGATATCTGCTGCCGGTGAAGGTGAAACGCCGGTTAAGCTACGCTCCGTCTGTTGAGGGTGGGGGCCCGGACAACCGTAGAGGAGACCGCTATGTACGGCGATGAGCGGTGGGGGGTCCCCGGTTACACCGAGGTCCGAGAGCTGGGCAGCGGCGCCGCCGGCCGGGTGGTCCTGGCCACGCGCGACCACGACGGGGCCGAGGTCGCCGTCAAGTACCTGTCCGACCGGCTCAGGGACGACGTCAGCTTCGTCGCCCGGTTCCGCCAGGAGGCCAGGGTGCTGGGCGCGATGCGCAGCCCGCACAACGCCAGGCTGATCGACTACGTCGAGCACGGCGACGGCGCGGCCATCGTGATGGAGCTGGTGAACGGCGTCTCGCTGCGCGAGCTGCTCCGCTCCGAGGGCCCGACGGGTCCGGAGGCCGCGCTGGCCGTGCTCAAGGGGTCCCTGCAGGGCCTGGCCGCGGCGCACGCCATGGGCATCGTGCACCGCGACTACAAGCCGGAGAACGTGATCGTCCAGGGCGACGGCTCCAGCAAGCTCGTCGACTTCGGCATCGCCGTGCCCGCCGGCCTCGGGGCCGGCGCCGCCGGCACGCCCCCGTACATGGCGCCGGAGCAGTGGTCGAGCGCGCCGGCCTCGCCCTCGACCGACGTGTACGCGGCCACCGTGGTCTTCTTCGAGTGCCTGACCGGCGCCCGCCCGTACCGCGCGACCAACCTCGCCGCCCTGGCCCGGCAGCACCAGGCCACCCCGCCGCCCGTCGAGGAGGTGCCGCCCGCCCTGCAGGCCCTGGTGGAGCGGGGCCTGGCCAAGCGGGCCGCCGACCGGCCGGAGTCCGCCGAGGCGTTCCTGACGGAGCTGGAGTCCGTCGCCCGCGAGGCGTACGGGGACGACTGGGAGGAGCGCGGCAGACGACGCCTGAGCGCGCTGGCGGGGCTGCTCCTGCTGCTCTGGCCGATGCCGCCGGAGGCCCCCGCCGAGGCGGTGACCACGCTGGCGGAGACCCGCTTCGGCGGCCCCGGCAAGCTGCTGAGCAAGGTGTCCGCCAAGGCCGCGATCACCACGGCCTGCGTCGGCGTGGCGATCGCCGTGGCGGTCGTCCTGGTGAACCCGTGGAAGGGCGAGACCGCCCTGCGCGCGCAGACCAGCACGGCCACGCCCACGCCGACGATCTCCACGGCAGAGCCGGAGGAGACCGAGTCCCTGGACCCGATCGAGACCGAGACGCCCGAGGAGCCGACGCCCACCCCTGAGGAGACGACGCCGCCGCCGCGGACGCAGTCCGCCGCGCCCGTCACCCAGCCGACGGCGACCCGCAGCCCTTCAGCGAGACCGAGCAGGTCCCGCACGCCCACGCAGCGGCCCACCAGGACCCGGGTGCGGACCCCCGCGGCCACCCCGACCGAGGAGCCGGAGCCCGAGCTCACCGGCAGGGCGGGCACCGCCAACCAGGACACCGCACAGCCCACGCGGTCCTCGGCCACGCCCACCGGGGCCCCGACGACGCGGCAGCCGACCCGGCAGCCGACCCGGCAGCCCACGCGGACCCAGTCCCCGGACCCGACGCCGAGCGACACCTCGACCGGCGAGGAGCCGCCGCCCGGCATCACCAGCTCGCCCACGCCGGGGGTCAGCGACGGGCCCGCGCTGCTGTCGCTCGGGCTGGTGACGTTCGGCGCGGTTCCCGTCACACTGGCGGTGAGGCGACGCATGGCGGGGCGTCACCGCAGGAAGCGCTGACGCTCCGGGGGGACGGACGGGGATGAGCAGTCCGAGACACGGGATCGCCGGATTCCGGCTGACCGAGCACACGTGGATCACTGAGCTGGGCAACTGGATCGACGCGATCTCGCCCGACGGCCGCAGGGCCGGGGCGCTGCTGTTCGACTCGAGGATCATCGAGCTGCCCGGGGTGCGCGACCGGGTCGTGGCGGCGGTGCTGACCGACCGCCGGCTCGTCATGGGCGGGCTGGGCGGGCTGATCCCGGTAGCCGACGTGGTGGCGGCCGGCGACCAGGTGTGGCTGCTCACCGCCCAGGCGGTCACGCCCACCCTGTCGAGCCTGCTGGCGGCCGGCGCGATGGAGGCGTCCGGCGCGGCGGCGGTGCTGGCCGACACCGCCCAGACCCTGCTCGCCCTGCACGCCTCCGGGGTGACGCACGGCTCGGTGCACCCGGGCACCGTGGTCGTCACGGCCGACGGCGCGGCGCTGCTGTCGGAGCGCGGGCTGGCCGACGCCATCAGGGGCGACACCTCCACGCCGGAGCGCGACGTGTCCGGCTGGGCGGCGCTGACCCGCGGGCTCGCCGCCGCCTGCCGGCACCAGGCGCCGCAGGCGGCCGCGCTGTTCGAGCGGGTCGCCGCCACGGCGACCACCCGCGGGCTGGCGACGGCCAGGAGCGGCCTGCTCGCCGAGTCGCACGCGCTGCCCGGCGGCCTGCTCACCCGCGACGGGCTAGCGCGGGCGGCGCGCGGCCAGTCGATGTTCGCCCAGCCGCCCGTGTACGGCAGGCCCGTCGAGGCCGAGCAGGAGCGCGACGAGGGCGACATCGTCACCCTGCTGCACGTCCCGCAGGGGCACGAGAGCGCGCCC
>NZ_JAPNNL010000121.1 GCF_027620315.1 Nonomuraea corallina
GCTCCAGCCTGGTCTCGGCCTCGGCGAGCAGGGCGGGGGTGTAGGCCCAGTCGTCGCGGTAGTGCCTGCCCAGCAGGACGAGCCGGACCGCCATGGGGTCGTGCTCGGCCCGCAGCTTGGAGACGAACACCAGGTTGCCCCGCGACTTGGACATCTTCTCGCCGTCCAGGCCGACCATGCCGGCGTGCGTGTAGAACCGGGCGAACGGCCACCGGCCGGCGGCGGCGAAGCCCTCGGAGGCGCCGCACTCGTGGTGCGGGAAGATCAGGTCGGAGCCGCCGCCCGCGACGTCGAAGCCGGGGCCGAGGTGGTCCAGCGCGATCGCGGTGCACTCGACGTGCCAGCCGGGCCTGCCGCGGCCCAGCGGGGAGTCCCAGGCGGGCTCGCCCGGCCGCTCGGCCCGCCACAGCAGCCAGTCGAGGGGGTCGCGCTTGCCGGGGCGCTCGGGGTCGCCGCCCCGCTCGGCGAACAGCTCCAGCATGCGTGCGCGGGAGTAGCCGGAGACCTGGCCGTAGTGCGGCGCGGCGGCGGCGTCGAAGTAGACGTCGCCGTCGAGCGCGTAGGTGACGCCCCGGCCGGCCAGCTCGCCGATCAGCTCCGCGACCCGGCCGACGACCTCGGTGACGGCGACGTACTCGCGGGGCGGCAGGACGCGCAGCGCCTCCATGTCGGCGCGGAACAGCTCGATCTCGCGCTCGGCCAGGGTCTGCCAGTCGACGCCGGTCTGCTCGGCCCGCTCCAGCAGCGGATCGTCGACGTCGGTCGCGTTCTGCGTGTAGTGCACCTGGTGGCCGGCGTCGCGCCACATGCGGCCGACCAGGTCGAAGGCGAGGTAGGTGTTGGCGTGACCGAGGTGGGTGGCGTCGTAGGGGGTGATGCCGCAGACGTACATCCTCGCGGTCGGCCCGGGATCGGTCTGCCGGACCTCCCGGGACGCGGTGTCGTAGAGCCGCAGCGGGACGCTCGCGCCGGGGAGCGTGGGAACGTTGGGGGCGGACCACGATTTCATGTCATCGAGCCTATCGGTGCTGATCAGCGGTCATGTCGGTGAACTCGTACGTCACGCCGTCCGGCGCGAGGGTCAGCAGGGTGACGCTCAGGGTGGCGAAGACGCGGCCGTCGGGCAGCTCGTGCCGGACGATCAGCGCCTCGGGCGCGTCGGAGGGCGGGTCGCGCAGGGCCTCGCGCCAGTCGGCGTCGCCGGCGAACCTCGGCAGGTTGGCGGTGACGCGCTCGTGGTCCGGGTCGAGGCCGGTGTTGACGATCACGCTGGTGCCGCCGGGCAGGTCGGTGGTCTCCAGGCCGTGCCCGTCCCAGCTGAACAGCCGGGCCCCTGCCGGGTCGGCGAGCACCAGATGGAACGGGTCATAGCGGGTCAGGTCGGTGTCGGGCAGCTCGCCCGAGGTGACGGCCCGCAGCGGCAGGTCGCCGCGGGAGACCTTGCGGGTCTCGGGCGCGGGAGTGCCGCGCCCGTTCAGCAGGGCGGCGGCGCGCCGGGCCGCCGGGTCGACCGCGAGCCAGGTGCCGCCCGCCTTGAGGTCGCGCCCGCCGACGACGCCGGGGTGGCCGGGCCAGTGTTCGGCCGGGCCTTCCCATGGGCGGTCGGCGAACTCGTCCCTGATGCCCATCAGGGTGAGGGGCCGCCCCGTTCTCACGATCACCGTGCACATGCGGCAAAGCGTACAAAACTGGCTCAGATGGGTGGCCAGGGGACGGCAGGCCAGCCCTCGAAGGGGTACGGGTGGATGCCGGTGTCGAGCAGCCGCCGCACGCGCTTCCAGGTCGCCTCCACCTCGGCCGTGGTCAGCAGCTCGCGCAGCCGACGGCCGAGAGAGCCGGAGTCCAGCTCGCGTTCCAGCTTGGCCAGCACGCCCACCGCCTCACGCGACAGCGGCTTGCCCCGCCACTGCCACAGGACGGTGCGGAGCTTGTCCTCCACGGCGAAGCAGACGCCGTGGTCGACCCCGTAGACGTGACCGGTCGGCAGCGGCAGCAGGTGGCCGCCCTTGCGGTCGGCGTTGTTGACCACCGCGTCGAAGACCGCCATCCGGCGCACCACGGGGTTGCGGCTGCGGACCAGCCGCATCAGGTCGACCTCGCGCTCGGTGTCGATCCACAGCTGGCACATGCCGGGCCCGAACGGCCCTTCGCGGTAGACCGTGGGCGGCACGATGTGCCAGCCGGTGGCCTGGGAGACCTCGTAGGCGGCGACCTCACGGGCGGCGAGCGTGCCGTCGGGGAAGTCCCACAGCGGGCGCTCGCCGCGTACCGGCTTGTAGACGCACGCGGCCGCGCGCTCCCCCAGCCGGACCGTGCAGTAGAGGGTCATGTTGGTGGCTTCGACGAGGCGCCCGGCCATCTCCAGGCGGCCGTCACGGAGCAGCTTGAGCGTCTCCTCCTCGTCCATGGCCGAGGGGAGGGCGGCCTTGACGGCGGGCTCGCTCTCCGGAGCGGTCATGAAGCCGCCTCACCTCCGCGGTAGCCGTTGAGACGTACGCACACGTGCCCCTCGGCGTCGAGCGGCTGCCCGCAGAGCGGGCACGGCGGGCGGCCCGCCGCGACGATCTCCAGCGCCCGCCGGGTGAAGGCCCGGGCGGCGCCGGCGCTGATGCGCACCCGCAGCACCGCGGGCTCGGGCGCGTCGAGGTCCTCCTCGTCGACGATCTCCTGCGCCTCGATGACCACCTGGGACGTCTCGGGGTCCCAGGCCAGGGCCATCGTGCCGACCCGGAAGTCCTCCGACAGAGGCACGTCGAGCGGTTCCTCGTCGGTCAGGTCGGCGGGGGCGACGGCCGGCACGTGGGCGGTGCCGCCGCTGCGCCGCAGCACCTCGTCGAGCAGCTCCTCGAGCCTGCCGGCGAGCGCCGCGACCTGCAGTTTCTCCAGCGCTACGGTGGTCAGTCTGCCCTCGGCCCTGGCCTGCAGAAAGAAGGCGCGCGCGCCCGGCTGCCCGAGGGCGCCCGCCACGAACCTCTCTGGCGGGTCGTAGTCGAAGACCGGCATAGCCTGACCTTACGTGGTCCCGGGCCCGCCGCCGACGGCGGCATCGCTCCCGGTGGAGTTTTCTCCCCCGTCTTTCTCCTCCGAATCCTCAGGGAGCCGCAATTCCCCCATATCGTTGAGCCTGAGAACAAAGGGACGCAAGGGGGCATAGCGAATAACGGTGAGAGCGGCGGGATCAGCGGTTATGCGCTGAAACTGATCGAGGTGCAGCCCCAGCGCGTCGGCGACGATCGCCTTGATCACGTCTCCGTGGCTGCAGGCGAGGTAGACGGCCTTCTCCCCCAGACGGTGGTTCCAGTCGCGGATCGCGGCCACCGCGCGGTGCTGCATCACCGCCATCGCCTCACCGCCGGGGAACGCCGCCGCGCTCGGATGCGCCTGCACCACCGGCCAGAGCGGATCCTTGGCGAGCTCCTTCAGCTCCCGCCCGGTCCAGTCGCCGTAGTCGCACTCCAGCAGCCGGTCGTCGGTCCGCACCTCCAGGTCGCGGCCCTCGGCGACGGCCTCGGCGGTCTCCCGGCAGCGCTCCAGAGGGCTGGAGACGACCGCGTCGAGCCGGACGCCGGCGATCCGCCGCGCCAGGGCGGCGGCCTGCGCCCGGCCCGCGTCGCTGAGGTGGACGCCGGGGGTGCGGCCGGCCAGCACCGGTCCCGTCAGGTCGGTCAGCCCGTGGCGGGCCAGAAGCAGCGTGGTCATCCACCCAAGTGTCGCAGGCCGCCGTCTCGGCGTTCGACCCCCCTGAGCGGTAATCTGGCGGGATCATGGAGCAGCGCTATGTCGGCCGCAGCGGCCTGTCGGTGTCCCGTCTGGGCCTCGGCACGATGACGTGGGGGCGTGACACCGACGCCGACGACGCGGCGGCTCAGCTGGGGATGTTCCTCGACGCGGGCGGCACCCTCGTCGACACGGCCGACGTCTACACCGGCGGCGACGCCGAGCGGGTGCTCGGCCGCCTGCTGCGCGACCAGGTGCCGCGCGGCGAGCTGGTGATCTCCACCAAGGCGGTGGTGACGCCGATGGGCCGCCGGTCGCGCGACGCCTCCCGGCGCCACCTGATCGCCGCCGTGGACGACTCGCTGAGCCGGCTCGGCGTCGACCACGTCGACCTGTGGCAGCTCCACACCTACGACCCCGAGGTGCCGCTCGACGAGACGCTGGCCGCGCTCGACGCCATCGTCTCCTCCGGCCGGGCGCTGTACGCGGGCGTGTGCGACTACACCGGCTGGCAGCTCGCCGCGGCCTCGGTGACGCAGCGGATGATCCACGGCCGGGCGCCGATCACCTCGGTGCAGACCGAGTACTCCCTGCTGGCCCGCGACGCCGAGCGCGAGCTGATGCCGGCCGCCCACCATCTGGACGTCGGCGTGCTCGCCTGGTCGCCGCTCGGCCGAGGGGTGCTGACCGGCAAGTACCGCACCGGCATCCCGGCCGACTCGCGGGCGGCCACGCCGCACTTCTCCGACTTCGTCCGCCCGTACCTCGACGACCGGTGCCGCAGCGTGGTCGAGTCGGTCGTGACCGCCGCCGAAGGGCTGGGCGTCTCGCCCACGGCGGTCGCGCTGTCATGGGTCCGCGACCAGCCGGGCGTCGCCTCGGCGATCGTCGGGGCGCGTACGCTCACCCAGTTGAAGGGCACGCTGCTCGCCGAAGACCTGGAGCTCCCGATCGAGATCCGAGAGGCCCTGGATGACGTCTCGTCCCCCGAGTAACGAACGAGAGCTCAATTCGCGTATCACTAGTCGATACCGAATCGCAACTTTACCGAGAAAAGCGCTGCGCCGTCTGCGGTTACCCTTCAGGCTTTTCCTCGGAAGCCACGCGGGAGGGGACGGATGGTGAGCAGAACCGCTATCTCGGCTGGGATCCTCGCGGTGTCGATCGTGGCGCTCCCCGTCGCCGCGGTCCCCGCGGCGGCCCAGGGATCCCAGAAGACCCAGGCGGCTCAGGCCGCCGACTGCGAGCGCGGCGGCAGGAACGGCCTGCTCTCGGGGGTGACCGACGGCCTGTGCGACGTCGTGGGCACCGTCACCGGCACCGTCGACAAGCTGACCGGCGGGGTCACCGAGCCCCTCACCGACGGCCTGGACAAGACCACCGACAAGGTCCTCGGCACCGTCGGCGAGGCCCTGCCGACCACCAAGGCCGCCCCGTCCGGCGAGCCGTCGGCCCGCTCCACGCCCTCCACCAAGCCGAGGAAGACCCTGCTGCCCGAGCCGCTCCCCGACGTGTGCCTGCCGCTGGCCTGCGACGACGCGGACGAGGAGACGGACGAGGACGAGCCGCGGGAGACGACGCCCCCGAGCCCCCGGGCCGACGGCCGCAAGACGCCCGAGCCCGAGCGTGAGGAGCGCCGCCGCGACCCCGAGGAGGAGGACGCCGAGGCGGTGCCCACGACCTGGCCGACGCACCCGCCGGCCCGTGAGACCCACTCCATCGACGGCAGCGAGGAGCCGGTCGCCGAGGAGCCCGCGGCCGACCCGGAGGACCTCCGGATCGACCTGCTGTGGCCCAACCCGTTCACCGAGGAGCTGCCCCTGCCGATGGGCCGCGAGCCGGTGGTGCGGCCGGTCGCGCCGGCCTCCGACGTGCTGGGCACCACGCTGACCGTGGTGCTGCTCGCCACGGCGATCCTGGCCAGCCGGGTGGTCCAGCAGCGCAGGCGCCGCAGCGAGCCGCACGACTCGATGCCGTTCGAGCCGGCGGGACGCCACCGGCTCGCCTGAGGTCAGCCGCCGATCGCGTGGGCTCCCCCGTCGACGTGCACGATCTCGCCGGTGGTGGCCGGGAACCAGTCGGACATGAGCGCCACGCAGGCGCGGGCGGCCGGCACCGTGTCGGCCAGGTCCCAGCCGAGCGGCGCCCGGTCGGGCCAGCTGTCCTCGAACTCCTTGAAGCCCGGGATCGACTTGGCCGCCATGGTGCGCAGCGGCCCGGCGGCCACGAGGTTGACGCGGATGCCGTGCTTGCCCAGGTCGCGGGCGAGGTAGCGGTTGCACGACTCCAGGCCGGCCTTGGCCACGCCCATCCAGTCGTAGACCGGCCAGGCCTTGCTGGCGTCGAAGTCGAGGCCGACGACCGCGCCGCCCTCCTTCATCAGCGGCAGGCAGGCCACCGCGAGCGACTTGTAGGAGTAGGTGGACACGTGCAGGGCCGTGGCGACGTCCTCCCACGCGGTGTTGAGGAAGTTGCCGCCGAGCGCCGACTGCGGGGCGAAGCCGATGGAGTGGACCACCCCGTCGAGGCCGTCGACGTGCTCGCCCACCCGGTCGGCCAGCGTGTCGAGCTGGTCGGTGTCCTGCACGTCGAGCTCCAGCACGGGGGCGGGCGCGGGCAGCCGCTTGGCGATCCGCTCGACCAGGCTCAGCCGGCCGAAGCCGGTGAGCACCACGGTCGCGCCCTCCTCCTGCGCCAGCCTGGCGACCGAGAACGCGATGGAGGCGTCGGTCAGCACGCCCGTGACCAGGATCCGCTTGCCTTCGAGTATGCCCACGTCAGTGCCCCATTCCCAGACCGCCGTCGACGGGGATCACGGCCCCGGTGATGTAGGAGGCGTCGTCGCTCGCCAGGAAGCGGACGACGCGCGCCACCTCCGCGGGAGTCGCCTGACGCCCCAGAGGGATGTTCTTCACGATCGCCTCGGTGTCGAGCTCGGCCGTCATGTCGGTGGCCACGAACCCGGGCGAGACCACGTTGACCGTGATGCCGCGCGAGCCGTACTCGCGGGCCAGGGAGCGGGCGAAGCCGATCAGCCCGGCCTTGGAGGCGGCGTAGTTGGCCTGGCCGGCCTGGCCGAGCAGGCCGATCACGGAGGAGATGAGGATGATGCGGCCGCGCTTGAGCCGCATCATGGGCCGGATCGCCCGCTTGGTGACGCGGTAGGCGCCGGTGAGGTTGGCGTCGACGACGTCGGTGAAGGTCTCCTCCTTCATCATCGCCAGCAGGGTGTCCTTGGTGATGCCGGCGTTGGAGACGAGGACCTCGACCGGGCCCTGCTCCGCCTCGACCTTGTCGAAGGCGGCCTCGACGTCGGCCATGCTGGTCACGTCGCACCTGACCCCGAACAGCCCTTCCGGCGGTTCTCCGGAACGGTAGGTGACGGCGACGGCGTCGCCGGCGGCGGCGAGTTCACGGGCGATCGCGAGGCCTATGCCGCGATTGCCCCCGGTGACGAGTACAGAGCGAGCCATGACACCTGACGCTATCTGCTACCGGCCGGTACCCGCTTATCCGGGTGACACAAGATCACAGGGTTAGGATCGTGGACATGCGCCAGATCGACTCCGACTTCCTCGCGCTCCCGCTGCGGCGGCTCGCGGACGCCGCGCTGCAGCGTGCCCGCGACCTGGGCGCCGAGCACGCCGACTTCCGGCTGGAACGCGTCCGCGCCGAGACGCTCAGCCTCTACGACGCCCGGCTCGAAGGCGCCGCCGACGCCGACGACCTGGGCTACGCCGTGCGTGTCGTCAAGGACGGCACGTGGGGCTTCGCCGCCGGCGTCGATCTCACCCCGGAGGCGGTGGCCCGGGTGGCCGAGCAGGCGGTGCGGGTGGCGCGGGTGAGCGCGCCGATCAACCGCGAGCCGGTCGAGCTGGCCCCGGAGCCGGTGCACGAGGCCACGTGGGTGTCGTCCTACGAGATCGACCCGTTCGACGTGGCGCAGGCCGACAAGGTGGCGCTGCTGGCCGACTGGTCGGCGGGGCTGCTCAAGGGGGCCGACCACGTCTCGGCCCGGCTGCTGCAGGTCAAGGAGCAGAAGTTCTACGCCGACACGGCCGGCACGACGACCACGCAGCAGCGGGTGCGTGTCCATCCGAGCCTGAACGCGATGAAGGCGTCGCAGTCCGGGTTCGACGACATGTCGACGATCGCGCCGCCCGTGGGGCGCGGCTACGAGTACCTGACCGGCACGCAGTGGGACTGGCAGGCCGAGCTGGCCGCGCTGCCGCTGCACCTGGAGGAGAAGCTCGCGGCGCCGTCGATCGAGGCCGGCGACTACGACCTGGTGATCGACCCGTCCAACCTGTGGCTGACCATCCACGAGTCGATCGGCCACGCCACCGAGCTCGACCGGGCGCTGGGCTACGAGGCCGCCTACGCCGGCACCAGCTTCGCCACCTTCGACCAGCTCGGCGAGCTGGTGTACGGCTCGCCGCTGATGAACGTCACCGGCGACCGCACGGTCGAGCACGGCCTGGCCACGGTCGGCTACGACGACGAGGGGGTGCGGGGCCAGACCTTCGACATCGTCCGCGACGGCGTCCTGGTCGGCTACCAGCTCGACCGGCGGATGGCGATGATGAAGGGCTTCGGCCGGTCCAACGGGTGCGCGTTCGCCGACTCGCCGGGCCACACGCCGATCCAGCGGATGGCCAACGTGTCGCTCCAGCCGGCCCAGGACGGCCCGGCCACGGACGAGCTGATCGCCGGCGTCGAACGCGGCCTCTACATCGTCGGCGACAAGAGCTGGTCCATCGACATGCAGCGCTACAACTTCCAGTTCACCGGGCAGCGCGCGTACCGGATCTCCCACGGCAAGCTGGCCGGGCAGGTCCGCGACTTCGCCTACCAGGCCACCACGACCGACTTCTGGCAGTCGATGGAGGCCGTCGGCGGCCCCGGCACCTACGTGCTGGGCGGCGCGTTCAACTGCGGGAAGGGCCAGCCGGGGCAGGTGGCGCCGGTCAGTCACGGCTGCCCGTCGGCGCTGTTCCGCAACGTCCGGATCCTCAACACCGTTCAGGAGGGCGGAAAGTGACGACTCCCCAGGAGCTGGTGGAAAGGGCGCTGGCGCTCTCCTCGGCCGACGCCTGCGTGGTGCTGGCCGACGACGCCTCGTCGGCCAACCTGCGGTTCGCGGGCAACACGCTGACCACCAACGGGGTGGCGCACTCCACCCGCCTCACCGTGATCTCGATGAGCGGGCGGGGGGTGGGCGTGGTGTCGCGCTCCGCCGTGCGCCCTGACGGGCTCGCCGACGTGGTGGCCGCGGCCGACGCGGCGGCCCGCGCCGCGCAGCCCGCCGAGGACGCCCGCGAGCTGGTGTCCGGGGTGCCCGCGAGCGCGTCCTGGGACGAGCCGGTGCCGCCCACCGGCATCGAGGTGTTCGAGGGCTTCGCGCCCGCGCTCGGCGAGGCGTTCTCGGCCGCCGAGTCGGGCGGCAGGAGGCTGTACGGGTTCGCCGAGCACACCCTCACCTCGACCTTCCTCGGCACGTCGACGGGCCTGCGGCTGCGCCACGACCAGCCGACCGGCCGGCTGCAGCTCAACGCCAAGTCCGCCGACCTGAAGCGCTCGGCGTGGGCCGGGGTGTCCACCCACGACTTCACCGACGTCGACGTGGCCGCCCTCGACGCCGGGCTGGCGCGGCGGCTCGACTGGGCCAAGACGCGGGTCGACCTGCCCGCGGGCCGCTATGAGACGCTGCTGCCGCCGGCGGCGATGGCCGACCTGATGGTCTACCTGTTCTGGTCCGCGGGCGCCAGGGACGCCGTGGACGGCCGCTCGGTGTTCGCCAAGCCGGGCGGCGGCACCCGGGTGGGCGAGCGGCTCGCCTCGATGCCCGTGACGCTCTCCAGCGACCCGGCGGCTGACGGCGTCGCCTGCGCGCCGTTCGTGACGGCGCACGCCTCCAGCCGGCAGAGCTCGGTGTTCGACAACGGGCTGCCGCTGGCGGCGACCGACTGGATCCGCGAGGGGCGGCTGGAGTCGCTGCTGCAGACCCGCTACTCGGCCGAGCTGAGCGGGCTGCCGGTCACGCCCGCCATCGACAACCTGATCATGCGGGGGCCCGGTGACGGCCGCTCGCTGGAGGAGATGATCGCCTCCACCCGTCACGGGCTGCTGGTGACCTGCCTGTGGTACATCCGCGAGGTCGACCCGCAGACGCTGCTGCTGACCGGGCTCACCCGCGACGGCGTCTACCTCGTCGAGCACGGCGAGGTGGTGGGCGAGGTGAACAACTTCCGGTTCAACGAGAGCCCGGTCGACCTGCTCGGCCGGCTCAGCGAGGTGGGCCGGTCCCACCAGACGCTGCCGCGCGAGTGGAGCGACTACTTCACCCGCACCGTCATGCCCGCCGTGCGGGTGCCGGACTTCAACATGTCGACGGTCAGCCAGGCGAGCTGATCGTCAGCTTGTGGACCCGGCTCCAGCGCTTCCCGGTGACCAGCCGGGCGGTGAGGTCGTCCAGGTCGTAGACGATCGACCAGCGGGTGTGCGCCTGCGCCACCCGGCGCAGCAGGTCGAGGGCGTCGGCGTCGGTGCCGATGCCCTTGGCCAGGGCGCTGTAGCGGGCGTCGGACAGCCGGTCGGCCGGTTCGGTGCCGGCCATGGTGATGTTGGTGAGGACGCGGTCGTCGATGACGTGCAGCCTGCCGCCGCCGTACTCGGCGACCACGGCCCGGCCGGTCCGGTCGGCGATCAGATAGTGCACCTGCGGCCCGCCGGTGAACTCGACGTCGTAGCGGCGCATCAGCGCGATCGCCTCGTCCACGGTGGCGGCGCGGTCGAGCATCAGCCGGATGATGCGGGTGGTGCCCACCAGCGCGCGGCCCGGCGTCCTGGCGGGCAGCTCGGCGTCGGGCGTCTGGGCCAGGCCGACGGCCAGCCCCTTCTCGTTCATGCCGTCGAACGGCAGCAGCACGGCGTGGCCGAGCCTGCGCCGGTGCTGGGGGTCCTTCAGGTCCGGGCCGCCGCCGTCGAGCACGTACGAGACGTCGGAGACGGAGATCGAGGCGTACGCGCCGGGAGCGTCGCTGTGCACCACCATCGCGGCGTTGGGGTCCCAGTCGAAGTTGCGGGCGAACTCGGCGCCGTCGGCGGCCTGCGGCCCCCTGGCGAACAGCGAGCACGCCCAGGCGCTGTCGGGACGGGCGAGCTCCTCGTCGGTCAGCGGCGCCTCGGCGTCGTAGTCGCCGTGGTAGGTCATCGCGTACATCGGCAGGTCGTCGAGCCGGCGCAGACTGCCCGCCGTCCGCTCGACCTGCTCCTGGGTCTGCCGTAACACCGGGCTCTCCCGTACGGAACGCGCTGGCTCCCGCTCCCCCGAGCACGCGGCCGCGGACACGAGGAGGAGCAGTGCCGACAGCACCTTCGCGGTCCGGCTGCGCATGACAGCAGTGTGCCGCCCGCCCGGCGATCTGTCACCCCCGGGCGGCCTCGGGGGCGGTGGACGTAGGATGACGCCGGCTGTGATCTTGAAGCGGGGGGAGGCGGGCGGTGGAGGCCATCGTGGCGGGCATGGCGCGGCGGCTGGCGGAGGTGCCGGGCGTGGTGGGGGTGCTGCTCGGCGGGAGCAGGGCGCGCGGGGAGCATCGGCCGGACTCCGACTGGGACCTGGGCGTCTACTACCGGGAGCCGCTCGACGTGGAGGCGCTGCGCGAGCTGGCCGGGCCGGGGGTCGAGGTGGCCGGGCCCGGCGGGTGGGGGCCGTGGGTGAACGGCGGGGCGTGGCTGGAGGCCGGCGGCGCGGCGGTGGACTGGATCCTGCGTGACCTCGACCGCGTGCGGCGGGTGTGGGCGGACTGCCGGGAGGGCCGCTACGAGGTGGGCGTCCAGATGGGGCATCCACTGGGGTTCTGGTCGCCCTGCTACGCGGGCGAGGTGGCGCTCGGCACGATACTCGCCGACCCGCACGGGGAGCTGGCACGGCTGCGGGAGGAGACGGGCGTGTACCCGGAGCGGCTGCGCGAGTCGCTCATGGCGGCGGCCTGGGAGGCCGGGTTCCTGGTGGAGGTGGCGGGCAAGGCGGTGAGCAGGGCGGACACGCTCTACGTCTCCCTCTGCCTGTCGCGGGCGGTCGGCGTGCTGGTGCAGGCGCTGTTCGCGGCCGAGCGGCGGTGGTGCCTGAACGAGAAGGGCGCGCTGGCGGTCGCGGAGACGCTGCCGGTCGCGCCCGCCGGGTTCGGCCGCCGGGCCCGCGCGCTGCTGGGCGGCCTGGGCGAGACGCCCGGGTCGCTGGCGGCAGCGGTGGAAGGGGCGCGGGAGCTGGTGTCGGAGACCCGGGCGGCCCTCGACCGGCCGTCAGCCGGCCCGTCCAGACCCGCCTGATCCTCGGACCTGACCGGTCGGGCCCGCCACCCCGTTCGGGCCCTGACCAGCCTCCATGGTGGGCGTCTCCGGCGGGCCTGTGACATGAGTCCCGCACAGCCGCATGCCCCCCGGTCCGGATCTCCTAGGCGTCTTCGAGACGGAAGCCGACCTTCATGCCGACCTGGAAGTGGGCCACCTCCCCCGCGTCGATGTGGCCGCGCACCTCCGTCACCTCGAACCAGTCGAGGTGGCGCAGGGTCTGCGAGGCCCTCCTGATGCCGTTGCGGATGGCCTCGTCGACACTCTCCGGGGAGGTGCCGACGATCTCGGTCACGCGGTACGTACGATCCGTCATCTCCAGATCCTCCTTACTCCAAGGCCATGATCGCATGACCTGCGCGGGCCTTCCGGGGCGCTGTCGTCACCGGCCCGTCCGAGGTTTAACGTGGGAGGTATGAGGAGCTGGCGCAGGAAGCAGGCGGTCCACACGGTCACGGACGCCAGACCTTCGCTGAGCACGGACATCCGCCACCGCGAGCGGAGCTACCTCATCAAGATGGGGATCCGCACGATCTGCCTGATTCTGGCCGTGGTGGTGCCGCTGCCGTGGCCGTACAAGCTGCTGTTCATCGCCGGTGCGGTCTTTTTGCCGTACATAGCGGTTATCGGTGCCAATGAGCGTGGCAAGGACGCCCCACCTCCCACCTTTCAGACCCCGGACGCTAACCAAAGCGAGATACCGCTGCATCGACGCGAGATCGGGTCGTGACTAACTCTTGACGCATCCCACGGGTTGTAGGTGTACGCTTTAGCCAAGCGCTCCGGTCCCCCGTCGGAGTGCTGGTGCCGGCGTTCCGGGCCCCCGTCGGAACGCCGATGAAGCGACGCCGGGTGGTTTGCCCCCGTAACCACCCGGCGTCGCCCTTTTCCCGGCAAAACTTTCGAATGCGGATGATCTATCCGCGAGCCGGCTTCGCCTTCGGATAGGGCCGCTTTCCCGAAATCGTTTACACCCCACCTGCCCCTGAATTCACAGCCAATCTTCAGGAACGAGCGGGGGTTGACTGCGGGAGTTCGCCCCAGTCTCAGCCGTCGGTCAGCGCCGTCCCGGTCTCGCCCCAGTTTCTGGCCAGCGCCGTCAGCCGCTCCACCGCCTCCTCCGGCGCGGTCCCGGCGCCCTGCGCCAGCCCCAGCAGGTACGCGGTCAGCGGCGCGGCCGGCCGGGCCACCCCGTGCGCGACCTCCTTGGTCAGCTCCAGGATCTGGTCGCGGTCCACCCGGGCCGGGTCGACGCCCAGCTCCTCGCAGGCCAGCGCCGTCCACTCAGCCAGCACGTTCATTCCGAGCCTCCTTCAGCATGACCGGGCTCCCGCGGCATTCCGAGCCTCCCGCAGGTCGTCCCCAGTGTCACAGTCGAACCACGCCTCGCGCGGCAACGGCACCCGCCGGTCCACGAGCGGCTCCAGCAACCCGCGCAGCGACCGCCCCTCGTAGGCGTCCAGCGCCTCCCGCACCCTGGCGACGTCCCAGACGCCGAGCAGCCACTGCTCCCGGCCTTCGCCGTCCACGGCGACGACCCCCCGCGCCCGGCCCGTCGCCGTCCTCACGGCGAGATCGTCACCGGTTCCCGTCCGGACGGCGCCGCTCGCGTCCCGGTTCGACTCGGGGCCGGCCGGGTGTCCGGGCAGGAAGGCCGGGTCTCCCGTCCGGGCCAGGAGGGTGGTGAGGTGGGCGGGCCGCAGGAAGGGCAGGTCACCGGCCAGGAGGAGCACCCAGGAAGCGGTGACCTCGGCCAGCCCTGCGCGAAGTGCGGGCACCGGCCCGGCCCCGGGCGGCTCCTCACGGACGAAGACGGCCCCGGGGATGTCCCTCGGAGGCCCCACGATGACGACCTGCCCACCACCGGCGCCACCACGACCGGCACTGGAGGCGCGGGCGGCGGCGGCCACGCCGGCGACCATGGGGACGCCGCCCACCTCCAGGCCCGGCTTGTCCACTCCGCCCAGCCGTTGCGCCCTGCCGCCCGCCAGGATCACCGTGTCGAACACGATTCCACCGTACGCACTCGTCGTTCCGTCGCGGCGGGGCGCCATGCGGACGACCGTGACGGGATGCCCGTCAGCGTCAGAGGGCCGGTGCGCGCCGAGACGCCGCCCGGCGCGGTCGTGGGCGGGGTCGTGAGGGCCGTCATGGGCATGGTGTCACCGGCTCTCGCGCGGGTGGTCGCCTGGGGTGCCGGTTCCCAGGAGGTCCGGCAGGCGTGAGGCGGGGAGCGCGTGGGCGGTGCGGCCCCGGAAGCCGACGGTGGTCTCGGCGGCCAGCAGCGAGTTCAGCACGGACTCCTCGACGGCGTCCAGCGCGGCGGAGAACAGGGGGTTCAGCGCGTGGTCGGAGAGGGGGGCGACGCCGGTTCGGGTGGTGAAGGCGATGGCGTAGTCGCCGCTGCCGTGGCTGTAGTCGGCGCCCACGCGGCCGAGCGCGAACACGGCCCGCCTGGCCAGCCGGGTGAGCTGGCGGGCGTCCACGGGCGCGTCGGTGGCGACGACGATCATGCACGACCCGGCCTCCCGCTCGTCGTTCCCCCCGGAGGGAGCCGAACGGTGGGCAGCGGGGCCGCGGAGGTCGAAACCCGGAGGATGGGAACGGTCAGGGCCCGGGAGGTCAGGCCTGTGGGGGGTGGGGAGGCCCAGGGAACCGGGGGTGATGGGACGGCCGTGGAGGCGGAGGGTGCCGCCGAAGTTGGCCTGGACGAGGGCGCCCAGGGTGACGTCCGCGCCCTCGGCCCGCACCACGCGGGAGGCGGTGCCGATGCCGGACTTGAAGCCGAGGGCCGTGGTGCCGGTGCCCGCGCCGACGCACCCTTCGGCGACCGGGCCGCCGCCGGCCGTGGCGACGGCCTCCAGGACGTGGGCCTCGGTGACGGGACGGGCGCGGATGTCGGACAGGTGGCCGTCGTTGCACTCGCCGACCACCGGGTTGAAGGTCCGTACCCCGGCGTGGGCGGGCTGGGCGAGCAGCCACGTCACCAGGGCGTCGGCGGCGCGGAACGCCGACAGGGTGGCGGTGAGCACGATCGGCGACTCGAGCGCGCCCAGTTCGGCGAGCTGGGTGGCGCCGACGAGCTTGCCGTGGCCGTTGCCGGTGAACAGCCCTGCGGGCAGCGGCGCGTGCGGGCCGATGCCGTCGGGCACGACGGCGGTGACGCCGGTGCGGATGCCGGGGTCGCGGACGAGGGTGACGTGCCCGACGCGTACGCCGGGCACGTCGGTGATCGCGTCGTGCGGGCCGCGGTCGCCGGGCGTGAGGCCCAGGTCGCGGGCCCGCACTAGCCGCCGATCGCCGACATGGGGCGGGCCGGCTGGAGGAAGGCGGGGTCGTCGATGCCGTGGCCGGCGCGCTTGCCCGCCACGGCGGCGATCCAGCGTTCGGCCAGTTCGTCGTCGCCGGCGCCGGCGCGCAGCGCGGACTTGAGGTCGGACTCCTCGCGGGCGAACAGGCAGTTGCGGATCTGCCCGTCGGCGGTGAGCCGTACGCGGTCGCAGGCGGCGCAGAACGGCCGGGTCACCGACCCGATCACGCCCACCCGGGCCGGCCCGCCGTCGACGAGGAACCGCTCGGCCGGCGCGCTGCCGCGCTCCTCGGCGTCGTCGGGGGTGAGGTCGAAGGAGCCGGACAGCAGCTCCAGGATCTCGTCGGCGGTGACCATGTTGTCGCGGCTCCAGCCGTGCTGCGCGTCGAGCGGCATCTGCTCGATGAAGCGCAGCTCGTAGCCCCGCTCCAGGCACCAGCGCAGCAGCGGCACCGCCTCGTGCCGGTTGACGTCGCGCATGAGCACGGCGTTGACCTTGACGGGGCGCAGCCCGGCGTGGTGCGCGGCGGCCAGGCCGTCGAGCACGTCGGGCAGCCGGTCGCGGTGGGCGAGCCGCTTGAACGTGTCGCGGTCGAGCGTGTCGAGCGAGACGTTGACCCGGTCCAGCCCGGCGGCGGCGAGGGCCCCGGCCGTGCGCGCCAGGCCGATGCCGTTGGTGGTGAGCGACACCTGCGGCCGGGGCCGCAGCGCGGTGGTGCGGGCGACGATGTCGGCGAGCTCGCGGCGCAGCAGCGGTTCGCCGCCGGTGTAGCGGACCTCGGTGATGCCGAGGCGTTCGACGCCGATGGTGACGAGCCTGACGACCTCGTCGGCGGTGAGGAGCTGGGCGTTGGGCAGCCAGTCGAGCCCTTCCGGCGGCATGCAGTAGGAGCAGCGCAGATTGCACTTGTCCGTGAGGGACACCCGAAGATCGGTAGCCACCCGCCCGAACGAGTCACGCAGCATGGGCGTCACCTCCCGTGGTCGCGCCAATGGGCCCGTGGGCGCCAAAAGGACAGCCTACGCGTGCCTGATGCCCGCTCTGGCAACGGCGTATCACCGTACGGCCTCCCGCAGGACGGGGGCGTGGCGGGCCACGTGCGCCGCGTCGGCGAGGTACAGCTCGGGGTGGCCCGCGGCGAGGTGGGCGGCGAAGGCGGCGTCACCGGCGGCCGCCTTGTCGCGGATCATCCGCGCCAGGCCGCGCAGCCGCTCGCCCACCGCGTCCGTCAGGGCCGCGCGGCCGGTGGCGGCCAGCCCGTAGGCGTCGCAGAACAGCCGCAGCCGCCGCGCCTGCTCGCAGACGGGCACGGTCTCCCCGTGGCCGGGGGCGGTGAGGGGCGCGAACCGGTAGGCCGCGTACGCCACGTCCCACAGCCGCGGCCCGGGGTGGGCGGTGTCGAAGTCGATGAACGCGACGGGCAGCCCGTCGCGGAAGACGCAGTTGTACGGAGCGACGTCGCCGTGGCAGACGACCTCGGCGGGCTCGCGCGGCGGGAAGTACCAGGTGGCGTCGCGGGGCGGGGCGAAGCCGATGGTCGCGTCGTGGTAGTCGCGCAACAGGACGGCCACGGCGCGCAGGACGGCGTCGTTTCGCGCGTACGGGACGGCCGGGCCGTGGGCGACCTGGCCGGGGACGAAGTCGAGGATCTCACGGCCCCGCTCGTCGAGGCCGTGGGCGCGGGGCGCGCCGGTGAAGCCGCGGTCGGCGAGGTGGCGCAGCAGCGCGTGCACGGCGGGCGTCCACGGCCCGGCGGGCCTGCGCACGGTGTGGCCGCGGCGGACGACCTGGTTGACTCCGCCGCCTTGGAGGATCTCCTCGGTCACGCCGTCGGGCGGGTCAGGCCGCACAGGTCACACTCCACCTGGAGGGTCGTAATGGGGTGATCGTAACAAGCACACCATGCAGTCCGATATGCCCCGCACGACGTAAATGAGTGGGCTGGACCGGCGCATCGCGGGCAGACTGGATCAAGGACGAACAAGGAGTTCCCGTCATGCCGTACCAGCCCGCTCCGAACCTGCTGTCGTGGGCCAGCGAGATCGACGACCAGACGATCGCGCAGGCGGCCCGCGCCGCCCGGGTGCCGATCGTGTCCGGTCACGTCGCGCTCATGCCCGACGCGCACGTCGGCATCGGCGCCACGGTCGGTTCCGTGATCCCCACGGAGGGCGCGATCATCCCGGCCGCCGTCGGCGTCGACATCGGCTGCGGCATGGTCGCCACCGAGACCACGCTGACCGCCGCCGACCTGCCCGACACGCTCGACGCGCTGATGCCGCTGGTCGAACGGCGGATCCCGGCCGGTGTCGGCAAGGGTCACGAGGACCCGTCGGTGGACCGGGCGCTCGGCGACCTCGGCCGCCCGCACACGAGCCTGACGGCGCAGCAGGAGACCAAGGTCGCCCGGCAGTTCGGCACCCTCGGCTCGGGCAACCACTTCGTCGAGGTCTGCCTGGACGAGCGCGACCGCGTGTGGACCGTGCTCCACTCGGGCTCGCGCGGCATCGGCAACCAGCTGGCCACCATGCACATCGCGGGCGCCAAGAAGCTGATGAGGCGCCAGGCGGTCGGCCTGGAGGACCCGGACCTGGCCTACCTGGTGCAGAGCACGCCGGAGTTCGACGCCTACATCGCGGACATGCTCTGGTCCCAGCGCTACGCGATGGCCTCGCGGGCCCGGATGGACAAGGTGCTGGTCGACGCCCTGTTCCGGGTCGTCGGCGGCGGCCGCCGGGTGCGCATGATCAACTGTCACCACAACTTCACCCAGCTGGAGACCCACCACGGCAAGCGGCTCTGGATCACCAGGAAGGGCGCGATCAAGGCGGACACCGGCGACGAGGGCGTCATCCCCGGCTCGATGGGCGCCCGGTCGTACGTCGTGCGGGGGCGCGGCAACCCCGAGTCCTACCACTCGTGCGCGCACGGGGCGGGACGGCGGATGTCGCGGACGAAGGCCAAGCGGGAGCTGTCGGCGACCTCGCTCAGGGCGGCGATGAGCGGCCGCACCTGGAACGCCGACCGCGCCGCCGCGCTGGTCGACGAGCACCCCGAGGCCTACAAGCCGATCGACCGGGTGATGGCCGACCAGGAGGACCTGGTCACGGTCCAGCACACGCTGCGGCAGGTGTTCAACTACAAGGGCTGAGTACGATCAGTCGGATGACATCCGTCTACGTGTTCAACGGCCCGAACCTCAACCTGCTCGGCGTCCGCCGGCCCGAGGTGTACGGGACCGCGACCCTGTCCGACGTCGAGACCCTGTGCCGGGAGGAGGCCGAGGCGCTGGGCCTGGAGCTGGTCTTCGGCCAGTCCAACCACGAGGGCCAGCTCATCGACTGGATCCAGGAGGCGGGCGCCGAGGTGAAGGCGGGCCGGGCCATCGGCGCGGTGCTGAACCCCGGCGCCTACACCCACACCTCGGTCGCGTTGCACGACGCGATCGAGGGCGTGGAGCTCCCGGTGATCGAGGTGCACATCTCGAACGTGCACCGCCGCGAGCCGTTCCGGCACCACTCCTACGTCTCGCCCGTGGCCAGCGGGATCGTGATGGGTTTCGGGGTGTACGGCTACGTGCTCGCGATCAGGGGGCTGCACGGGGAGGCGCGCCAGGTCTAGAATTCGGTTCTAGATTTCCGGGCTGTCCGAGGAGGCGCGGTGGGCGAGCTGACGGTGACCTGCGATCCGGAGGACGTCGGCCTCGACTCCGCCCGGCTCCGGCGGATCGACGCCCATTTCGCCCCGTACGCGGACGACGGGCGGCTGCCCGGCTGGCTGGTGCTGGTGAGCCGGCGCGGCGAGATCGCCCACCTGTCCGCGTACGGGTGGCGCGACGTCGCGTCGGGCGCGCCGGTGGAGACCGACACGCTGTTCCGGATCTACTCGATGACCAAGCCGATCACCTCGGTCGCGGTGATGACGCTGTACGAGGAGGGGCTGCTGCAGCTGACCGACCCGGTCAGCCACTACCTGCCGGCGTTCGCCGGCCTGCGCGTCTACGAGAAGGGGCCCGCCCTCTCCCCCGTCACGCGGCCGGCGGCCGAGCCGGTGCGGGTGTGGCACCTGCTCACCCACACCGCGGGCCTGGTGTACGGGTTCCAGCGCGTGAGCGTCGTGGACGAGCTCTACCGGCGGGCCGGGTTCGACCGCGGCGCGCCGCGCGGGGTGAGCCTGGCCGAGGCGGTCGACCGGTGGGCGGAGCTGCCGCTCGCGTTCGAGCCGGGCACGCGGTGGAACTACTCGGTGGCCACCGACGTGCTCGGCCGGCTGGTCGAGGTGGTGTCGGGCCGGCCGCTGGACGCGTTCCTGCGCGAGCGGATCCTCGGCCCGCTGGGCATGCACGACACCGGGTTCTGGATCGACGAGGAGCGGGCGGGGCGGATGGCCTCGCTCTACTCCGCGGACCACCGCCGCAGGGCCGTGCCCATGGACACGCGGGGCGCGGAGCTGCGGCGGCCGTCGTTCCTGTCGGGCGGCGGCGGGCTGATCTCGACGGCGGGCGACTACCACCGGTTCACGCGGATGCTGCTGCGCGGCGGCGAACTCGACGGGGTGCGGCTGCTGGGGCCGCGCACGGTCGCCTACATGACGCGCAACCACCTGCCGGGCGGGGCAGACCTGGAGGAATTCGGGCAGGCGGGGTTCGCCGAGGTGCCGTACGCGGGGAGCGGGTTCGGGCTCGGGTTCGCGGTGGTGCGGGACGCCGTCCGGCTCCGGACGGCGACCTCGGAGGGCGAGTTCGGCTGGGGCGGGGCGGCGAGCACCGCCTTCTGGGTGGACCCGGCGGAGGAGCTGACGGTCGTCTTCATGACCCAGCTCCTGCCTTCGGACACGCACCCGATCAGGAGCAGGCTGCGGCAGCTGGTCTACCAGGCGCTGCTCTAGCTACCGCCAGGCCGGGCGCTCGCCGGTGTCGACGAGGTCCCAGCGGCCGTCGTCGTGCAGCCGGTCCTCGTAGTAGTGGACGGTGGGCGGCAGGCCGACCTCCGGACCGGCGGCGAACGCCTCCCGCGCGGCCCGGCGCAGCCGCCCCGGGTCCACGCCGAGGCTGTCGGCGGCGACGGCGGCGAGGCGGTCGAGGGCGTGGTGGCCCATGAAGCTGTCGTAGGTGAGGCTGAAAACGCGCTCACGCGGCTGCCGGACGTCGCGGGAGATGACGTTGACCGGAGGCAGGTCGCGGGTCAGGCCGCGCCCGGCCCGGATGGCGGGGTCGACATAGACGCCGCAGTCGCGGTAGAGGATCGCCGTGCGGCGGCCGTCGGCGTCGAAGGCGAACAGGGTGTTCTGACCGTGCGGCTCGGGCACGCAGCCCGTGGCGGAGACGGCGTGCAGCCACAGGCGCACCAGGGGGGCGACGACCCGGCCGGCCAGCCAGTCGGCGGGGTCCTCGCCGCTGCGGGCCGCGAGCCGCGCCATCAGCGGCGGGTCGCCGGCTTCGCGCACGTCCCGCCCGTAGAGCGCGAACAGCGGCACGGTGAACCGCGGCGTCGCCGCTCCCCCGGCGCCGGTCCGGGTCTCGCGGATGAGGAAGCCCCAGGCCTCGTCCGGGTCGGAGCCCAGGACCCCGGCGGCGACCTCCGGCAGGACCGGCACCCCGGCCGCCGACAGCTCCTCGGCCACCCAGAGCTGCAGCGAGATGATCGGCCGCCGCAGCCGCCGGGTGAAGCGCGACAGCCGCCGGGGGTAGTGCAGCTTGACGAAGTGGGGCTCCACCGGCTGGCCGCCGATCCGTTCCACGAACACGGTGCGGGCGTTCGCCGAGGGCACCACGGTCAGGTCGGGCCCGCGCTCGGTGAGGGCGTCCAGGTCCGGCAGGCCGGGGAAGGCGAGCGTCTCCGGATGCACGGGCAGCAGGAACCCGCCGCCGCCCAGGTAGTGCTTGACCGTCGCGGACTCCAGACCGTTGCGCAGGAAGGCCCCCCGTCCGGGCGGCACCCGGAAGGTCGGCACCTCGAAGCTGGGGAGCCCGAGCTGCGGATGGTACGGCTCGGAGATCTCCAGGTCCTGCGAGAAGCGGCTGTAGGCGCGGGTGCCCCCGCCGAGGTAGCGCTCGGCGTACTGCCACACCCGCAGCGGGTCCTGCCCGTCGTCGAGGATCATTCGTGCCCGTCTCTCGTGGAAAACCGGTTGATACCCGGCAGCCGGTCGTCTCAGTCGAGGTAGCGGAACCGTGGCCTGGGGTGCATGAGGAAGTTGTGGTGGGACAGGCTCCAGGCGTACGCGCCGGCCAGCTCGAACACCACCAGGTCGCCCGGCCGCAGCCCGGGCACGGGCACGTCGCGGGCGAGCACGTCCCTGGGCGTGCAGAGCTGCCCGACCAGGGTGGCCGGACCGGTGAGCGCGGGACCGGTGAGCGCGGGCCCGGTGAGGGTCCGGGGTACGACCGTGAAGGGCTGGTCGTGGCCGCGGGCGACGGGGGTGCGCAGGTGGTGGGTGCCGCCCCGCAGGACGGCGTAGTCGCGGCCGTGGTTGCGTTTGACGTCGAGCACGTCGGTGACGTACCAGCCGTGGTAGGCGGTGAGCGAGCGGCCCGGCTCGATCCGCAGCCGCGCCCCGGTCGCGGGCAGCGCGGCGGCGTACGCCCGCCAGTCGAACACCTGGTCCGGCGCCCGGTAGTCGACACCCATGCCGCCGCCGAGGTCCAGCTCCGGATGGTCGAGGCCGGGCAGGTGGGCGCCGAGCCAGGGCAGCGCCCAGTCCGTCACCCTGCGGGCCAGGGCGGCCAGGGCGGCGGCGTCGTGCTGGGCCCAGGTCAGGTGGGTGTGCAGGCCGCGCACCCGGACGTGCGGGGCGCCGGCCAGCAGCGGCAGGCAGGCGGCCAGGCCGTCCTCGTCCATGCCGAACGGGCTCGCGGCGGCCTGCCGGGTGTCCTCGCCCGGCAGCTCCGGGTTGGCGCGCAGCAGCACGTCGGCCGGGATGTCCCTGGCGATCAGCCGGGCCAGCTCGCCGGGGCTCTCCACGTGCAGCCGGTGGACCGGCGGGGCCAGGGCGAGGTCCAGCTCGGCGTCGGTCTTGCCGGGGCCGCTGAAGGCGACCGGCCGGCCGGGGACGGCCTCGCGCACGTGGGCCAGCTCGCCGCCGGAGGCGACCTCGAACCCGTCCACGTACGGGTCGAGGGCGCGCAGGATCTCCGCGGCCGGGTTGGCCTTGACGGCGTAGTAGAGCTCCGCCGTCCCGGCCGTGGCCGCGCGCACGCGGGCGGCGTGCGCGCGCAGGGCCGGCAGGTCGTACACGTAGGCGGGCAGCTCCCCCGCACCGGCCAGCCGCAGCGCCTCCGCCCGCACGGGCTCCGTCACCATCGGCTCCCCCTCTCTCCCGTAC
>NZ_JAPNNL010000122.1 GCF_027620315.1 Nonomuraea corallina
CCCCGAGGTGGAGAACATCGACATCAACGGCTGCGACCGGGTCTTGGGGGGGGGAGGCGCCCGCCCCGCGGGGCGGGGGGCCCCCCGGGGGGGGGGGCGGGGGCGGCGCCGGCCCGGGCAGGCGCCATCCGGTCACAGGACGGCGCCCGTGCCCTCCCGTGCCCGCCTGACCCGGGGCTGCGGCGGCTCGGGCGGCGGCTGCCTGTCGAACCGGTCGAGCGTGATGGCCAGCGGCCCGGCCACGAACGACGACGACAGCGTGCCCACGACGATGCCGGTCACCAGGGCGATGGCGAAGTCGCGCAGCGTGTCGCCGCCGAACACCGCCAGCGCCATCAGGATGAACAGCGCGCCCAGACCGGTGTTGATGGTCCGTGGCATCGTCTGCAGGATCGCCCCGTTCACCGACTTGGCCAGGGGATCCTTGCGATGGACGGCCCACAGCTCCCTGACCCGGTCGAACACCACCACCTTGTCGTTGACCGAATAGCCCACGACGGTGAGCATCGCGGCCAGGAACACGCCGTCGATCGGCTTGCCCAGCCACGCGAACAGCCCGATCACCACCGACACGTCCACGACCAGCGCGGAGACCGCGGCCGTGCCGAACGTCCAGCGGAACCGGAACGCCAGGTAGGCGAGCTGGGCCGCGATCGCCACGCCGAGCGCGATCAGCGCGTTGCGGCGCAGCTCCTCGCCGAGACTGGGCCCGATGAACTCGTCGCGGCTCTTGGTCACGTCGCCGCCGACCTCGGCCAGCGCCTGCTGGATCCGGTTGACGTCGGCGATCTCCAGGCCGCTCGCCCGTACGGAGACGTCCTCGCCGGACGCCTGCACCACCGCGGTGGGGAAGCCCGCCGACGAGACGGCCTGCCGGGCCGTCTCGGCCGCGACCGGGCGGGACGTGGCGAACTCGACCAGCCGGCCGCCGGTGAACTCGACGCCGAAGTTCAGCCCGCGGGCGAACAGCCCGGCCAGCGCGACCACGGTCAGCGCCCCGGCCACCACCAGCCAGAGCCTCCTGCGGGCCATGAGCTGCGGGTCGCGCCGGGTCAGCCAGGTCCGGACCCGGCCGACGGAGCCGATGCCGGACACGCGCGGGCTCACCCGGTCGATGACCAGCGAGGTCAGCACGCGGGTGATGAGCATCGCCGACACGAGCGAGGCCAGCACGCCGATGCCGAGCGTCACACCGAAGCCCTTCACCGGCCCGGACGCCAGCCAGAACAGCAGACCGGCGGCGATCAGGGTGGTGATGTTGGAGTCGGCGATGGCGCTCCAGGCGTTCTTGAAGCCCCGGTCCAGCGCGTGACGCAGGCCCCGTCTGGGCGTGCTCGCGTACTCCTCCCTGGCGCGTTCGAAGACGAGCACGTTGGCGTCCACCGCCATGCCGATGGCCAGCACGAAGCCGGCCAGGCCGGGCAAGGTCAGCGTGGCCCCCATCGCCACCAGCGCCGCGTACGAGATCAGCCCGTAGCAGGCCAGCGCGAGCGCGGCGAGCAGGCCGACCAGCCGGTAGATGACGACGATGAACAGCGTGGTGAGGATCAGGCCGACCACGGCCGCCTTGGCGCTGGCCTCGATGGCGTCGGAGCCCAGGGTGGGGCCGACGGTACGCTGCTCGACCATCTCCAGCGGCACGGGCAGCGCGCCGCCCTTGATCAGCACGGCCAGCTCGCGGGCCTCTTCGAGGGTGAAGTCACCGGTGATGTCGGTGCCGCCGCCGGGGATGCCGGCCCGGCACGCGATGGACGGGTCGAGCTGCGGCGAGGAGATGATCTCGTTGTCGAGCACGATCGCGAGCCGCCGCTGCGGATCGCCCGCCGGGAAGCAGGCGACCTCGCCGGTGAGCTTCTGCCAGGCGCCGGCGTCGCGGAACTCGACGCTCACCCACCAGCCCGGACCCTGCTGGGGGTCGCTGCGCTCGCCGGCGTCGCGCACGCCGTCGCCGCTGATGGCGGAAGGGCCGAGCTTGAGGAGCTGCCCGCTCTCGTCGCGCATCGCCTCCTTGGCGTCCTCGCTGCCCTCCTCGGCCACGCCCTTCACGGCGTGGAAGGACAGCTGGGCGGTCTTGCCGATGGTGTCGGCGGCCTGCTGGGGGTCGAGCACGCCGGGCAGCTCGACGATGATGCGCCGCTCACCGGACCGGACCAGGGTGGGGTCGACGACCCCGAGCGCGTCCGCCCGCCGGCGGAGCACGTCCAGGGCGCGGTCGGTCGCCTCGGAGTCGGCCTTGACCGTCGGCGAGTCGCGCGTCTCGAACACGAGCTGGGTGCCGCCGCGCAGGTCGAGTCCGAGGCGCGGAGACATGGTGAACGCGAGGACCAATGAGGTCGCGATGACGGCGAACGCCGCCAGAGCACGCCAGAACGGCGCACGTGACATGGGAAGCCTCCACGGCTGGGGGAAGAGACGGATCAGGTCTTCTCAGAGCGCCGTGGAGGACGGTGGCGCGCGGGCGGGGGTGGTCTCGTGCCCGGCGGCGGCGAAGCCCTCGCCGCCCGGCGCGCGGACGGCGCCGGCCGGGGGCAGCGCCGGGCGCGGCACGCCGGGCGGGAGCAGGGCCGTGCCGCCGGTCGTCTCGTGGGAGAACGTCAGGGCCTGGGCGGTCGACGGCGGGAGCGGCGACTTGCGCGCGCCCGGGTGGTGACCGCCCTGATGGGTCTGCTCGGCCGTCGCGTGCGCGGCGACGGCGTGGAAGAGCTGCGCGTGCCCGGCGGCGGGCAGGAACCACGACAGCACGAGGAGCAGCGCTGCGGGCACCCTGGTGCGCACGGCTCCTCCTCCCTGATGTCGCGACCTCTTGTTGTCGCGGTCTCTTGTTGTCGCGGTCTCTTGTTGTCGCGGTCTCTTTGGGCGTCGCGACCTGTTCGGTGTCGCGGTCCGGCGCCGCGACGAGGTCGGGGCGGTGTGGCCGCGAGGGCTCGGCGGCGTCCTGGCGGCGTCGCCGAGGTGGTGGTGTGATCCTCTCCCACCGTAGCCTGCCCGCGAACCGTCACGAGCCAGCCTCACCGCCCCTTTCACGGCTCGTTCCCGCCCTCCGCCCGGAACTTGGCGGACCACCCCTGATCAGGAGGCGTCGGGCCGGTGCTTCCGCCAGGAAAGTGAGCTATGGTCGGCCTCATGGCGACCCGGAGCATCACGCGCGGCTCCACCCCGTTCTTCGCGGTGGTGGGCCTGCTGCTGTTCGCCCTGGTCATGATCGCATCCACGCCTCGCTGGGCGGGCGCCGGCCCCGTGAGCCAGCGCTCCCAGACGGTCGGCGTGATGACGCCCGGGTCCGAGGTGACCACGGTGTCCACGCTCCCGCATGACCAGGTCAGGGCCGAGCACCTGCCCCGCCTGTGGCCGGCGCACCAGCACACCGAGGCGGCCCCCGCCAGGCCCGCCCGGGCCTGGCCCGAGGCGGGTTCGGCCGCCATCCTCGGCCCCCAGCAGCCGGGCCATCGCGCGGCCGGCTCGCGCAGCCCCCCGCTCGCCTAGAGATCCTCCTCCCTCGCGCCGTCGCGGCGCGGGCTTCCCCGGCTCACGGCCGGATCTCTCAGGCAAGGAACGACACCTCATGGCTTCATTGCAGACCCTCATGCAGGACTACGACCAGCACCTGACGCGGCTCGAGGAGCTGCGCGGCCTGCTGGAGGAGCGGCGCGCCGCCGCCCGCGCCGACCTGGCGGCCGCCGTGGCCGCGGGCTCCGCGACACTGGCCGCGCTCGCCTCACGGCAGAGCACCGCCGTCGAGGCGGCGCTGGCGCGGATGGATCGCGGCCTGTACGGCACCTGCCTGCGCTGCGGCGCCTTCATCCCGTACGGGGTGCTGCGCCGCGTCCCGCACGAGCAGCTCTGCCCCGAGTGCGGGCAGGCCGGGGAGATCCCGGCGCCGCGCACCGCCCTGGTGGGGGCCTCCGGCGGAGGCCGGCCCGAGGCGGCCGTCCCGCCGGGACAAGGACAGGGAATCGAGGCGGGTAACGGGCCGTGACCGCGAACGGCCGCGTGCCCTGGCTTGACGGCAGGGCCGCGGTCGATCTCGCCATGTCCCGCATCCGCCTGGCCGGGCCAGGCCGGGCCGTCAGACGATCGTCGACGAGCCCTCAGCCGTTCCCGGCTGCCCCCGGCCGATCAGACACGGCCTGATCGCCGACGCCACCGTGCGCGGGCCGGCGCGGCTGTGCCTGCCGCCGATGGCGGCGCTGGTCGCCCCGCCGACGGCCTGACCACGCCGTCTCTCCCTCTCGTACGCATTCTTTCTTTCAAGGACGTATCCATGACCCAGCACGACGAGCACGTCAGGCTCAGCGAGATCCAGATCCAGACCATCACCGAGAACCTGCGGAGCCAGCTCATGTGGCGCACGTCGAGGCTGGACGAGCTCCGGGCGCTGGTGGAGGGGGGCGACGGCGCGGACGACGGCTCCAAGCAGAGCGTCCTGGCCGACCTGGCCGCCACCGAGCGGGCCATCGGCGAGATCCGCGACAGCCTGGAGCGGCTGGCGGACGGCGGCTACGGCAGGTGCGCGGACTGCGGCGCGGCCGTCCCGTTCGAGCGGCTGAAGATCAGGCCGCTGACCCGGCACTGCGTCCCCTGCCGCCAGCGTCACGAGGCCCGCTGAACCCCGGCGCCGGAGACCGTCCCCCGTCCGACGCCTCCGCCGCGTGCCCTTGCCGGGGCTCGGGGCCGGGAAGCCTTACGATGGGAATCACGTGGCCAGATAATCGCCGGTGTCCGGTCAAGCTTGTCTCGTCGCACCGGTGATGCTTCCATGGCCGGGAAGATCGTGCGTGGTCGGGGAGGAAAGTGCTGGGAGCGCGAGTCGACGCTGCGCGGCCACCGGGCGGAGGGCTCCGGTGAGATCGCAGGTCGTGCTGCGCGCCCTGCCGTTCGCCGTCCTGCTGGCGGTCTCGGTGACCGACCTGCTCGCCGGCCCCGACCTCGGCTTCCTGCCGCTGCTCACGCTCGGCCCGACGTTCGCCTCGGTCTACGGCAGCGTCCGCAGGACCGCGTTCGTGGGCGTGGCCGCGCTGGCGCTGTGCGTGCCACTGGCGCAGTACCAGGGCGTGCTGCTGACCCGTCAGCACAACATCACCCTGGCCACGATCGCCGGCGTCACCGCGGCCAGCATGATCGTGAGCAGGTTGCGGCTGCGCCGCGAGCGGGAGCTGGCCGACGTGCGCCTGGTGGCCGAGGCCGCCCAGCGGGTGCTACTGCGGCCGGTGCCGCGCCGGACCGCCGACCTGCGGATCGCGCTGTCGTACACGTCGGCGGCGGCGGAGGCGCAGATCGGCGGTGACCTGTACGAGGTGGTCACCACCCCGCACGGGGTGCGGCTGCTGATCGGCGACGTGCAGGGCAAGGGCCTGACCGCGGTGGAGACGGCCGCGTGGGTGCTGGGCGCCTTCCGCGAGGCCGCGTACGACATGAGCGAGCTGCACGAGGTGGGCGAGCGGCTGGAGGCCAGCCTGGGCCGCCACCTGAGCGGGGAGACGTTCGTGACGGCGATCCTGGCCGAGGTGCATGAGGACGAGATCTCCCTGCTCAACTTCGGGCATCCCGCGCCGCTGCTCATCCGCTCCGACGGCAAGCTCTTCCCGGTCGAGCCGCCGGAGGAGAGCCTGCCGCTGGGGCTGGCGGCGCTGGCGGCCGACCGGCCCAAGCCGCACCGGGTGGCGTTCGGCGAGGGCGACCAGATCCTGCTGTTCACCGACGGGGTGATCGAGGCGCGCGACCCCGGCGGCGCCTTCTACCCGCTGACGGACCGTACCGACCTGCTGGGGGCGGACGACCCGCAGGAGGCCCTCGACGCGCTGCGGGCCGACCTGATCGAGCACGTCGGCGGCCCGCTGCCGGACGACGCGGCCATGCTGCTGCTGCGCCGCAACTCCTGATCCCGGCGCGTCACGATCAGCGTCCGGGAGCCTCGGCACCGGCGCGCCCGGGACGGGGCGGCGGCACGCCGGGCGGCCTTGACCCGGGGCGTACGCCACAGGAGAGGGATGGGCGCGGCCGGCCGGGCAGGCGATCATGAAGGCTGCGCCGTACCTCTGATGCGCGACGAACGGAGTTCTCTGATGCGCGGACCTGACAGGTCAGGCCATGTTCCCGCCTTGACGGCCCTCCCGGCCGCGGCCTTCCCGCCGCCTGAGGGCGACGACCTCTCCGGGAGGCGATGATGGAGCCCGCCGTCCACCACTTCCGCTCCGCCGGGGTCTCCGTGGTGATCGAGTGTCCCTCCGACGCGCTGCCCGCGATCCTGCACTGGGGGCCCGACCTCGGCCCGCTCGACGACCGGGAGCTGACCGCGCTGGCCGCCTCGCTGCGTCCCCGGCGCGACCTGACCGCCGACGTCCCCGTACGCACCGGTCTGGTGCCCGAGGCGCGCACCGGCTGGACCGGGCTGCCCGGGCTGAGCGGACACCACGCCGGGCGCGACTGGTCGCCCGCCTTCACGGCCGTCACGTACGAACTCCGGGAGGACGACGGGGTACGGGCGCTCACCGCGCGGGCCGCCGACCCGGAGGCGCGGCTCACGCTGTCGTTGACGGTCGAGCTGCACCCGTCGGGGCTGGTGCGCGCCCGCGCCGCGCTGCGCAACGACCACGACGTCCCCTACACGCTGGAGGCGCTGCACCTGGCGCTGCCGGTGCCCGGCGTCGCCACCGAACTGCTGGACCAGGCGGGGCGCTGGTCGAAGGAGCGGGTCCCGCAGCGGCGGCCGATCACCGTCGGCGCGCACGTGCGCGAGGGCCGGCACGGCCGCACCGGCGCGGACGCCGCGACCGTGCTCTTCGCCGCCACGCCGGACGCCGGGTTCGGGCGCGGCGAGGTGTGGGGGGTGCACGTCGCCTTCAGCGGCAACCATCGCGCCTACGCCGAGCGCGTCCACACCGGCCGCACCCACCTGGGCGGCGGCGAGCTGCTGCTGCCTGGCGAGGTCACGCTCGCCACGGGCGGCTCCTACCGGGGGCCGTGGGTGTACGCCGCGTACGGGCGCGGGCTGGACGAGGCCGCGCACCGCTTCCACGGGTTCCTGCGGGCCCGCCCGTCCCACCCGCGGACGCCGCGGCCGGTGGTGCTCAACACGTGGGAGGCCGTGTACTTCGACCACGACCTGGACCGGCTGCTGGAGCTGGCCGACCGGGCGGCCAGGGCGGGGGTGGAGCGGTTCGTGCTGGACGACGGCTGGTTCCGGGGCCGCCGCCACGACCGGGCGGGGCTCGGCGACTGGTACGTCGACCCGGAGGTGTGGCCGCGCGGGCTGGGGCCGCTGGTGGAACGGGTGCGCGGGCACGGCATGCAGTTCGGGCTCTGGTTCGAGCCGGAGATGGTCAACCCGGACTCCGACCTGGCCCGGGCGCACCCCGACTGGATCATGGGCGCCGGTGACCGGCTGCCGCCGACGGCCCGCCATCAGCAGGTGCTGAACATCGCGCATCCGGACGCGTACGCCTACGTCAAGGAGCGGCTGCTGGCCCTGATCGGCGAGTACGCCGTCGACTACGTCAAGTGGGACCACAACCGCGACCTGGTCGACGCGGGCTGGGCGGCGACCGGCAGGGCCGCGGTGCACGAGCAGACGCACGCCCTCTACCGGCTGCTGGCCGAGATCCGGGCCGCGCGGCCGGGGCTGGAGATCGAGTCCTGCTCGTCCGGCGGCGGCCGGGTCGATCTGGGCATCCTGGAGCACACCGACCGGGTGTGGGCCAGCGACTGCATCGACCCGGTGGAGCGGCAGCAGATCATGCGCTGGACCGCGCAGTTGCTGCCGCCCGAGCTGGTCGGCAGCCATGTGGGCGCGCCGCGTTCGCACACGACGGGCCGGGTGCACGCGCTGCCGTTCCGCGCGGTGACCGCGTTCTTCGGCCATTTCGGGCTGGAGTGGGATCTCACCGCGCTGGACGAGGCGGAGCTGGCGGAGGTGGCCGGTTGGATCGCGCTGCACAAGCGGCATCGGGCGCTGCTGCACAGCGGGACGGCGGTGCGCGTGGACGACGCGCCTGAGGGGTTCCAGGCGCACGGCGTGGTGGCCGGTGACCGCTCCGAGGCGATCTTCGCCATCGCCCTGCTGGAGCGGCCGGTCACCTGGCCGCCGGGCCTGCTGCGGCTGCCGGGGCTCGATCCGGACGTCTCCTACCTCGTACGCCCGCTGACGCCGGCGCGCTCGCGTCCGCGGGAGGGCGAGCCGGTCTGGCTGACCGGCGAGCACGTGCTCACCGGCCGGGCGCTGGCCGTGTCGGGCATCGGGGTGCCGGCGCTGTGGCCGGACGACGCGGTGCTGGCGCACCTGACCGCGGTCTGAGACGGCGCGGCCCCGCCGCCTGTCACGCGGCGGGGCCGTTGGTCTCCTCCAGGCGCCTGCGCGCCTCCCGCAGCTCCTCCTGGAGCCGCTTGAGCTCGTCCTCCAGCTCCAGGATGCGCCGGATGGCCACCAGGGTCATGCCCTCGTCGGCCATCCGGGTGACGTGCCGCACGACGAGGATGTCGCGGCGGGAGTAGCGTCGCTGGCCGCCCGGGGAGCGCTGGGGGCTGATGACGTCGTGCTGGTCCAGGCGGCGCAGGAACGCCTGCTGGACCCGCAGCATGTCGGCCACCTGCCCGAGCGTGTAGAGCGGGGCCTGCTCGTCGTCGATCGGCAGCTCGGGCATCGCGGCCTCCTTCCGGGGCGGGGCGGTGCGAGGGCGGCCGGCCGCCCTCGCACTCGGCGTCAAGACCTGATCGCCTTGACGCCGGTGCGCTGGATCTCGATCTTGCGCGGCTTGGCGCGCTCCAGGACGGGGATCCGCACGGTCAGGATGCCGTCCGCGTAGGCGGCGTCGATCTTGTCGCTGTCGAGGTGCTCCGACAGGTAGATCCGGCGGGTGAAGGTCCCCATGGGGCGCTCGCGGACGAAGTGGCGCTCGTTCTCGCCGGTCTCCTCCTCGCGGCGGGCGCTGACGGTGAGCACGCCCCGGTCGACGGTGACCTCGATGGAGCCGGGGTCCACGCCCGGAAGGTCGAAGCGGAGCACCACGTCGTCGTCGCGGCGCACGCCGTCCATCGGCATGACGGTCGCGCCGGCGGTGAAGGCCTGACGGGTGAGCCGGTCGAACTGCCGGTCGAACTCCTGCAGGAACGGGTCGATGGTCGTCAGGAGCATGTCTGAACCTCCTTGCTGGGTCTCGGCTAACCTCCAACTGCGTTTATAGGTTAACTCCGACCCGGCGAGAAGGCAAGAGGTCATCCCGGCAGGGCGCGAAAGACGGTCGCCGCCCCCGTCAGCCGGAGCTCCGGGACGCTCGCGGGCACGAACGCCGACTCACCGGGGCCCAGGGCGAGCCCGCCGGCGACCACGCCGCCGCTCACGCACAGCAGGATCTGCGGCACCCCGCCCGGCACCGTGTGCGCGGCCCCCTCGCCGAGTTCGTGGCGGACCAGGGCGAACTGGGTGACCGGCGGGTGGTAGCCGTGCCACCCGCCGACACCGGCGGGCGGGACGCGGTGCGGCGGCGCCGGGGTGAAGTCGACGACCCGCATGAGCTCCGGCACGTCGCGGTGCTTGCGGGTCAGCCCGCAGCGCAGGACGTTGTCGGAGTTGCCCATGATCTCGACCGCGACGCCGTCCAGATAGGCGTGCGGCACCCCCGCGCCCAGGAACACCGCCTCGCCGGGGCCCAGCCGCACGTGGTTGAGCAGGAGCGCGGCCGTCACGCCTGGATCGTCAGGGCAGGCCCGCGCCAGGTCCGCGTACACCGCCAGCTCGCCGCCCGCCCCGGCTAGGGCCCGCTCGACCGCCTGGCGGGCCGTCTTGGCGGCGTCGCCGAGCATGTCCTGGAACACCTCGCGCAGGGCCTCGGCGGCCGGGCGGGCGCGCAGGGTCCGCACCCAGCCGGCCGCCTCGGCCACGCCCAGGCTCTCCAGCAGGCCGGCGGCCTCGTCCGGCGCGCGGAAGCCGCACAGCCCGTGGAAGGGCGTGAGCGCGCACACCATCTCCGGCTTGGGGAACGGGTCACGGTAGGCGCGCGCCGGGTCGTCGGCCGGCACCCCGGCGGCCTCCTCGCGGGCGAAGCCGGCCCGCGCGAGCTCCGCCGACGGATGCACCTGCAGCGAGAGCGGGCCCGCCACCGCCAGCACCTTGAGCAGGTAGGGCAGGCCGGGACCGGACGTCCCGGTCATGCCCTCCGGGTCACGGGCGATCAGCTCGGTGAGCGGGACGCCGCCGGCCGTGGACGGCGCCGCCGGGTGGGCGCCCATCCACATCTCGGCCTGCGGCTCGCCGGTCGCGGGGGTGCCGAACAACTCGGGGAAGGCGGTCGGCGACCCCCACGCGTAGGGCTGGATCACCGGCGCGAGCCGCATCGGTGGCGTCACGTCGTCTGCTCCTCGGGGTGGGGGGCCGTCCTGACGCCACCAGTGTAGGGACGGGCGTCAGCGGTCCACGTACAGCGTGCCGAACTCCACCAGCGGGGCGCTGCCCGCGAAGTTACGGTCCACCTCGGCCCGCTCGGCCGCGCTCGGGTAGGCGTTGGTGCAGCTCACCGGGGCGCTGGAGCCGGACATCAGGTCGGTGCAGCGGCCGGTGCGCCGGTCGGGCAGGCCGAGGATGTGGCCGATCTCGTGGGCGGCGATGCGGACCGGGTGGTAGCCCTGGTTCACGGCCTGCCGGCCCATCCAGATCCGGCCCCGGCCGAGGCTGGTGGGCATGGCGCGGGGCCAGCCGTCGTCGGCGACGACGACGAAGTCGGCGGGCGTGCCCGCGACCAGCCGGACGTTCACCACGCTGGCGTTCCAGATCTGCGCGGCCTGGTCGACCGCGCCGCGGAACTCGGCGGCCCGGGTGGCGTCGTAGCGGAGCACCCTCACCAGGGTTGTGGCCTGGGCGGGCGTGGTGGCCAGCAGGAAGGCCAGGGTGAGGACGAGAGAGAGCGCGAGACGGAGGGGTCGGGGCATCGTGTCTCCTCGGACGATGGGGGGTGCTGCCACCGTAGGCGCGGCAGCCCTGTCCGGATATAAGGCACTTTGCACCTATTACAGAGGTATGGTGCTGCGCCCCTCCGTCAACGCTCCCTTCGCCAACGCTCCCTTCGCCAACGCTCCCTCCGCCAACGCTCCCTCCGCCAACGCTCCCTTCGCCAACGCTCCCTTCGCCAACGCTCCCTTCGTCAGCGGTCGGCGACCGGGGCGGTCGAGCCGCGCACCACGAGTTCGGTGGCGAGCTCGATGTGGTGCGAGTCGATGCGCTCACCGGCGGCCAGCCGCAGCGCCCGCCGCAGGGCGACGCCGCCCATCTCCCGCAGCGGCTGACGGACGGTGGTCAGCGGCGGCGAGGCCATCCGGGCGATCTGCGTGTCGTCGAACCCCACCACGCTGAGGTCCTCCGGGACGCGCAGACCCCGAGCCCGCGCGGCCTCCATCACGCCGAACGCGGTCTCGTCGCAGCCGGCGAAGACGGCGGTCGGCGGCTCGGGCAGCGTCAGGAAGCACTCCCCCGCCGCCACGCCGTCGCCGTAGCGGAACCTTCGGTGCTGGATGTACTCCTGGCGCACCACCGCGCCCTCGGCCTCCATGGCGGCGCGGTAGCCGTGCAGCCGCGCCTGGTTGCACGCCGCCGTGGCGGGACCGCCCAGGTAGGCGATGCGCCGGTGGCCGAGGGAGAGCAGGTGCTGGGTGGCGGCCAGCCCGCCGGCGAAGTTGGTCGACCCCACGCTGGTCACGCGGGTGCGCGGCAGGTTGAGCGGGTCGATCACGACCAGGGGCAGGCCGGCCTCGGCCAGCGCGGCGAGCTGGTCGGCGGTCAGCTCGCTGGTGACGGCGACCAGCGCGCGCCGCCCCGTCGCCACCAGCTCCCTGGCCCACTTGCTGGTGCGTTCGCAGCCCTTGCGGATGCTGATCACGACCGACACGCCGAGCTCGCCCCCGGCCCGCACCGCACCCTGGATGATCTCACTGGAGTACGCGTTCAGGTCGGCGTCGAACTGCAGCTCGACGGTGCCCGTCGCCTCGGCGCGCCGGGGCGGCGGGGGCACGTAGTCGTGCTGCCGCAGCGCCGACAGCACGAGGGAGCGGGTGGCCGGGGCGACGTCGCTGCGGCCGTTGAGCACCTTCGAGACGGTCGCGACCGACACGCCGGCGGCGGCCGCGATGGTGGCCAGCGTGGCGCGCTTGGCCGGCACGGCTACTGCCGCTCCGCCGCCGGGTGCACGTCCACCGGTGTGAACAACCGCCGGTCGTGGCCGACGGCCCGCACCGGGCCGGTGAGCCGGACCGCACCGGCGCACGGCAGGTCGCGGGCGGAGGTGCCGACGAGCACCTCGAGGTCGCCGGGCTCGACGATCCGCTCCAGGTCGCGGCCGGTGAAGGCGGTGCGGTCGGCGTGCACCAGGAAGCGCACGTCGGCGGCCTCGCCCGGCTCCAGGCTGACCCTGGCGAACCCGGCGAGCTGCCGCACCGGCCGGGTGACCTGGGCGAGCACGTCGTGCAGGTAGAGCTGGACGACTTCGTCGCCGGCGCGCGGGCCGGTGTTGCGGACCCTGACCGAGACGGTGAACTCGCCGTCGGTGGGCACCTCGGCGTCGCTGATCCGGAACTCGCCGAGCTCGAAGGAGGTGTACGAGGCCCCGTACCCGAAGGGGAAGAGCGGGGTCGGGTCGAGGTTGCTGATGCCGTCGCTGTCGGCGCCGAGCGGCGGCTGGAGGTAGGTGTGCGGCTGGCCGCCGGGCGTGCGCGGGATCTGCACCGGCAGCCTGCCTCCGGGCTGGACGCGGCCGGACAGGACGCCGGCGACGGCGCCGCCGCCCTGCTCGCCGGGCATGAACGCCTGGACGAGCCCCGCGGCCCTGGGGTGGATCTCGCCGAGCGCGTACGGGCGGCCGGAGAGCACGACCACGACGACCGGCGTGCCGGTGGCGGCCAGCTCGGTGACCAGGTCCTCCTGGACGCCGGGCAGGCGCAGGTCGTCGGCGTCGCAGCCCTCGCCGGACGTGCCCTGGCCGAACATGCCGGCCAGGTCGCCGACGACGGCCACGCACAGGTCGGCCTCGCGGGCGGCGGCGGCCGCGGCGGCGAACCCGGAGCGGTCGTCCTCGCGCACGTCGCAGCCGCGCTCGTAGGAGAACTCGGTGTCGGGCAGCTCGGCGCGGAGCGCGGCGAGCACGCTCGCCGCCTCGACGCCGAGCCCGAGGCCGGGGTAGCGGGGCAGCACGTGGTTGGGGAAGGCGTAGCAGCCCATGAACGTGCGCGGGTCGTCGGCGCACGGCCCGACCACGGCGATCCGGCGCGGGGCGGCGCGGCCCTCGCCCAGCAGGGGCAGCGCGCTGCCGGCGTCGAGCAGGACGACGGACCGCTCGGCCAGTTCGCGGGCCAGCTCCCGATTGGCCTGCGAGTCCAGCTCGACGGTGGCGGCGCCGGCCACCGAGGATTCGGGGGTCCAGCCGGCGTCGAGCAGCCCGAGCTCCGCCTTCTGGGTGAGCAGGCGGCGGACCGCCCGGTCGATCAGCTCCTCGGGCAGCTCGCCGCGGCGCACCCGCTCGGCCAGGTGCTGGCCGAAGCCGAGCGTGTCGGGCAGCTCGACGTCCAGCCCGGCGGTGAGCGCCTGCACGCCGGCCTCGCCGGCGTCGGCGGCCACGAGGTGCATGGTGGCCAGGAACGGGATCGACCAGTAGTCGGAGACGACGGTGCCGGTGAAGCCCCAGTCGTCGCGGAGCACCTCGGTGAGCAGCCACGGGTCGGTGGCCGCGGGGACGCCGTCGACGTCGGAGTAGGAGTTCATCACCGAGCGGGCGCCGCCCAGCGCGATGGCGGTCTCGAACGGCGGCAGGATCATGTCCATCAGCTCGCGCCGGCCCATGGGCACCGGCCCGTGGTTGCGGGCGGCCCGTGAGGCGGAGTAGCCGGCGAAGTGCTTGAGCGTGGCGATGACGCCCTCGCCCTCCAGGCCGCGCACGTACGCCGAACCGATCATCGAGACGAGGTACGGGTCCTCGCCCATCGTCTCCTCGACCCGGCCCCACCGGTAGTCGCGCACCACGTCCAGCACCGGAGCGAGGCCCTGATGGACGCCGACGGCGCGCATGTCGCGCCCGATCGCGGCACCCATCCGCGCCACCAGCTCCGGGTCGAACGTGGCGGCCCAGGCGATGGCCGCCGGGTAGACGGTCGCCCCATAGGTAGTGAAACCGGTCAGGCACTCCTCGTGGACCAGCGCCGGGATGCCGAGCCTGGACTGCTCGACCACCTCGCGCTGCAACCGGACGACCTCGGCGGCGCCCTCGGCGGGGGTCACCGGGCGGCTGCCGTGCACCCGCGTCAGGTGGCCGATGCCCAGGCGGACCGCCTCACGGAACGGCGAGGTGTTGGCCGCGGCGAACGCGTCCTGCAGCGGGGCCACGTTGGCGGTGCCCGCCTCGTCGCCCCCACCGCCGTCAGGATCGGGGGCGTGCACGGGCTCCCCCATGGTGTTGCCCTCCCAGCGGCTGCCGAGCTGGGCTACCTTCTCTTCTACGGTCATCTCCGCAAGCAGGGCCTCCACCCGCTCCGCCACCGGAAGCGCCGGATCCCGCCAGGCGCGGAGGGCCTCGCCCGCCGCCGTCGTCCGATCTAGAGCCGTCATTGAGGTCTCCTTAGAGGCGGCTCTTGCCGCAAAGTTTCGAAACATTTCGGAGGTCGCGCGCCCGAGTGTCGTGGGAGCGCTCTCGACTCCAGATCACCCAGCGTGGCGCCCGTGCGAGCGTATCTCACAGGTGTCGCTCTTGCCGAGAGGGAGTTTTCGTAGGAGAGAGGTTGACACCCCTGCGGCCGAAATCTAGATTGGCGTGCCACGCGGTCGTTTCGAAAATGTTTCGACACTGTGGAGCCGCGGCCCCATCCCCCCGGCGTTCGAGTACGGAGATCAGCGTGGAGTCCAGGACAACGTCTCGCCGCACCTTCCTCACCATGTCGATGGGCCTGCCCCTGGGGGCCGCGCTCGCCGCCTGCGGCACCTCCGGCCCCGGCACCCCCGGAGGCGGTGGCAGCAGCGGCGGCGGCGGCGGCGCGAAGGCCAGCTACTGGTTCTTGTCGACCGAGCCGCAGGAAGGCGTGCGCAGGCGCACCGCCGAGCGGTTCAACCAGGCCAACCCCAACGGCCAGATCGAGTTCACCACCTTCCAGAACGACGCGTTCAAGACGAAGATCAAGACCGCGATCGGCGCCGGCGAGGCGCCCACCATCATCTGGGGCTGGGGCGGCGGCGGCCTGCGCAGCTACGTGCAGGCGGGCCAGGTCGAGGACCTCACCTCGTGGTTCGACCAGAACGCGGCCGTCAAGGACAAGCTGTTCCCCTCGTCCTTCGGCGCCGCGACGGTCGACGACAAGATCTACGCGATGCCGTGCGAGACGATGCAGCCGATCGTCCTCTACTACGACAAGCGGGCCTTCGACAAGATCGGCGCCGAGCCGCCCCAGTCGTGGGGCGACATCATGGACCTGGTGCCCAAGTTCAACGCCAAGGGCATCGCGCCGTTCTCGCTGGGCGGTCAGTCGCGCTGGACCAACATGATGTGGCTGGAGTTCCTCTTCGACCGTATGGGCGGCCCCGAGGTGTTCCAGGCCGTGTTCGACGCGGAGAAGGACGCCTGGTCCAACCCCGTCGCCATCGACGCCCTGACCAAGATGCAGGACCTGATCAAGGCGGACGGGTTCATCAAGGGCTTCTCCTCGATCACCGCCGACTCCAACGCCGACCAGGCGCTGCTCTACACCGGCAAGGCCGCGATGATGCTCCACGGCGGCTGGACCTACGGCGGCATGAAGCAGGACGGCGGCGACTTCGTCCCCGGCGGCAACCTCGGCTTCATGAACTTCCCGCCCATCGACGGCGGCAAGGGCGACCCCGGCAACACCGTCGGCAACCCCGGCCAGTACATGTCGATCTCCGCCAAGGCCACGCCCGAGCAGAAGGAGATCGCCAAGAAGTTCTTCTCCACCGAGCTCATCAGCGACAAGTCCGCCGAGGAGTGGGTGAGCACCGGCGCGGTTCCCGTGATCAAGGGCTCGGAGAAGTTCTTCGCCAACTCCCCGGACGCCGAGTTCCTCAACTTCGTCGTCGGCATCGCCAACAACGCCAAGGTCTTCCAGCAGTCCTGGGACCAGGCCCTCAGCCCGACCGCCGCCGAGGTGCTGCTCGACAACATCGCCAAGCTGTTCCAGCTGTCGATCGGGCCGCAGGAGTTCGCCACCAACATGAACGCGGTCATCGGCAAGTGAGCACGATGGTCACCGTTCCACCCAGAGGGAGGCCGTCTGCCGCCACGCGTGTGCGCGGCAGCGGCGCCCTCGCGTGGCTGGCGGTCCCCGCCCTGCTCGTCTTCGTCGGTTTCGGCGTGATCCCCCTGCTCGGGGTGCTGGCGCTGAGCTTCACCACGTGGGACGGGCTCAGCCAGGACATCACCTTCAGCGGGTTCACGAGCTGGAGCGCGGTGCTGAGCGATCCCGGGCTGCCGCACGCCCTGTGGGTGACGTTCCTGATCATGGCCCTGTCGTGGCTGGTCCAGACGCCGGCCAGCATCCTCATCGGGGTCTTCCTGGCCGGCCGGCAGCGTTACCGCACCCTGCTCGCGGTGCTCTACTTCATCCCGCTGCTGCTCAGCTCGGCCGCCATCGCGATCACGTACAAGGCGCTGCTCGACCCGAACTTCGGTCTCGGCGCCGGCCTCGGCCTGGACTTCCTCACGCAGGACTGGCTCGGCGACGGCACGCTCGCCATGGGGGTCGTGATCTTCATCGTGTCGTGGCAGTTCATCCCGTTCCACTCGCTGCTCTACCAGGGCGGGGTGCGGCAGATCCCGCGCTCCATGTACGAGGCCGCGGAGCTGGACGGCGCGGGCCGGGTGCGGAAGTTCTTCAGCATCACCCTGCCCCAGCTCAAGTACACGATCATCACGTCCTCCACCCTGATGGTGGTCGGCTCGCTCACGCTGTTCGACCTGATCTTCGTGCTGACGGCGGGCGGACCGGGCGACGCGACCCGCGTGCTGGCGCTCGACATGTACAAGCGCGGCTACCAGGCCAACCTCATGGGCCCGGCCAGCGCCATCGCCGTCATCCTCGTCCTCGTCGGCCTGGCCCTGGCGCTGTTCCTGCGCCGGCTCGGCGGCCGTGACGCCGGCGCCAGCCAGCTTGAGGGGGCCTGACATGGCGACGACGCTGACCGACAAGCCCGGACGGACCGCGACGGGTCACTCCGGGCGCCGCCGCAGGACCACCCCGCGCGAGAGCAAGAACTGGCTCGGCGGCACGATCTCGTGGATCTGGCTCGCGATCGTGATCGTGCCGATCTACTGGGTGGTCATCACCAGCTTCAAGTCGCAGAGCACCTACTACCTATCGAACCCGATGGCGCCGCCGGTCGAGCCGACCCTCGACAACTACCGGCTGGTCATCGAGTCCGACTTCCCGCTGTACTTCATCAACAGCCTGATCGTCGCCATCGGCTCGGTGGTCCCGGCGGTGCTGTTCTCGTTCATGGCCGCGTACGCGATCGTCCGGGCCAGCCAGAACCGGTTCCTGAGGTCCGTGAACTGGCTGTTCCTCATGGGCCTCGCCATCCCGCTCCAGGCGACGGTCATCCCGATCTACCTGATCATCATCAGGCTCCACCTGTACGACAGCCTGCTGGCGCTCATCCTGCCCTCGATCGCGTTCGCGATCCCGCTGTCGGTGCTGGTCCTGGCCAACTTCATCCGGGACGTGCCGAAGGAGCTGTTCGAGTCCATGCGGCTCGACGGGGCGAGCGAGCAGACCACGCTCTGGCGCCTGGCCTTCCCGCTGACCCGGCCGGCCGTGGTGACGGTGTCGATCTACAACGCGCTGCAGATCTGGAACGGGTTCCTGCTGCCGGTGATCCTGACGCAGAGCCCCGACAAGCGCACGCTGCCGCTGGCGCTCTGGTCGTTCCAGGGGGAGTACAGCGTGAACGTGCCCGCGGTGCTCGCCTCGGTGGTGCTGACCACGCTGCCGATCCTGATCCTGTACGTGGTGGGCCGCCGCCAGCTGCTGAGCGGCCTGACGGCCGGCTTCGGCAAGTGACCTGAGTCCCTTACCGGGGCACAAGTCCTCTCATGGAGGGCATGTGGGATCTCGTGGTCGTGGGCGCCGGGCCCGCCGGCTGTGCGGCGGCGCTCGGCGCCCTGCGGCGGCGGCCCGGCATCCGGGTGCTGGTGCTGGACAAGGCGGGCTTCCCCCGCGACAAGGCGTGCGGCGACGGCATCGCGGCCCACGGGCGTGACGAACTGGCGCGGCTGGGCGTGCCGGGGCTGATCGACGACTACCGGCCGACGCCCCGCCTCACCGTGGTCTCCCCCGGCGGGATGCGGGTGTCGGCGACCGCCGCCCGGCCCAACCACGTGGTGCCGCGCCTGGTGTTCGACGCCCGGCTGGTGGAGGCGGCCCGGGCGGCGGGCGCCGAGGTGCGCCTGCACCGGGTCAGGGAAGTGACGGGGGCGGGGCCGGTGGCCGTGATCGACGGCCGCATCCGGGCTCGGGTCGTCATCGCGGCCGACGGAGCCAACTCCGCGGTGCGGCGGCTGATCGGTCTGCCGGCCTCACCCGAACGGCACACCGCCATCGCCGTGCGCGGATACGCCGACGTGCCGGAGGACGACGACGTGCAGCTCATCGCCATGCAGCGGGCCGGCTGGCCCGCCTACGCGTGGTCGTTCCCGATCGGCGACGGCACCGCGAACGTCGGCTTCGGGATGCTGCTGCCACGGCTGCGCGCGACCGGGCTGCCGGGGCGGCGGGTGCTGCACGGCAGGCTGGCTGAGCTGCTGCCCGACCGCCCCGCCCGCGACCTGCGCGCCCACCACCTGCCGCTGTCCACCGGCCGGCCGGTGCCCGGAGCCGGGCCGGTGCTGCTGGCGGGGGACGCGGCCGGCCTGATCAACCCGCTGACCGGCGAGGGAATCTACTACGCGCTGCTGTCGGGGCGGCTGGCGGGCGAGGCCGCCGCCGTCGCGGCCGGCGCTCCCCTGCCCGCCTACCGGGACGCGCTGCGGCGGGCGCTCGGGCGGCACCTCCGCACGACGGACGTGCTGGCCCGGCTGGCGCAGTCGCCGGGGTTCATCGACGCCGCCATCGCCACCGCCGCCCGCCGCAAGGAGGTCTTCGACCTGCTGGTGGAGGTGGGGCTGGGGGCGGGGACGGTGCCGGTCCCGCTCGCGTGCGCGGTCGCCTCGCGCTGGCTGCGCGAGGGCCTGCGACGCCGGTGAGAGCGTACGGCGTCGCGAGCCGGGGGCGGGCCGCCGTCAGGGCGTGAGGGAGGCGCCTTCGGCCAGCAGGAGCGCGACGTCGACGCCCGCCACGGCGATGGCCGCCAGGAACGGCGCGCGCGGGCGCCGGCGCGCCAGCACGAGCCCGGCCGAGGTGAGCGCGGCGGCCGTGGCCAGCGCCGTCCAGGCCGTCAGGCTCGTACCCGCGAAGCCGGGGACGGCCGCATCCGTGGGGGCGGGGCCCGCCGGGTCCGTGAGGGCCGGGCCGAAGGCGAGCAGGCAGGTGGCGGCGAGGAGCGGGAGCGGCAGCAGCGCGCGCAGGCGGGCCGCGCCGAGCCGCTGCGGCCACCCCCGCACGCCCGTCGCCAGGTCGTCCGCCAGGTCCGGCAGCACGTTGGCCAGGTGCGCGCCCACCCCGAGCAGGGCCGCCGCCGCGGTCGCCCACCAGGCGGGCCACGGCTCCCCCGGCAGCCCCAGCGTCACGAAGGCGGGCAGCACCCCGAACCCCACCGCGTACGGCGCCCACGACAGCGCGGTCGCCTTCACTCCCAGGTCGTACGCCCACGCCGCGAGCACCCCGGTGAGATGCGCGGCCCCGGCGAGCGGACCGGAGGCGAACGAGAGCGGCACGCAGCAGGCCAGCGCCACCGCGGCGGCGACCCAGAGGGCGCGCGGCGTGATGGTGCCGTCCACCGCCGGCTTGTCCGAGCGCCCCGCGGCCACGTCCCGCCCGGCGTCGGCCGCGTCGTTGCACCAGCCGATCGACAGCTGGCCCGCCAGCACCGCGAGGCCCACGAGCAGGCACCCGCCAGCGTCGCGCCCGGCGGCGGCCGCCAGCGCGGTGACCAGAGCCGTGACCGCCACGGTGGGACCGGGGTGGCAGCCCCGCGCCAGCCCGGCGATCATGCGGCGCCCGCCCTTCGTCACGGCCCCGATGCTACTCGCGGCCCCGGCGACGCCCTCACGGGGAGCGGTTCCGCGAACCTCGGCGGCGAATTGCACCGGCTTGACCAGCCGATCGTCGGGGAAGGCGGCCCCTCCTGGCTTAGCCGATCAACCTGAGGGGAACCGTGCCATCGACGAGAGTTTTCGGCCGCCCGCCCAGGGGAGCCCTCCATGACCCATATCGCCGCAGTTCGCTGCGCGTTTCCCTCCCATCGATACCCCCAGGCCGAGCTGACCGACATGGCGGCCCGCGTCTGCCTTCCCGAGAACGCCGACCGCCGGCTGCTCGACCGGCTGCACCGCAGCGCCCGCGTCGACCACCGCAACCTGGCCCTGCCCATCGAGGAGTACGAGAAGCTGGACGGCTTCGGCGCCGCCAACGACGCGTACGTGACGGCGGCGGTGGAGCTGGGGCTGGAAAGCGTCCGGGGCGCGCTGGACGGCGCCGGGCTGGCCCCGGCGGACGTCGACATGATCATGTTCACCTCGGTCACCGGCATCGCCGTGCCGTCGATCGACGCCCGGCTGGCGGGCGCGCTCGGGCTGCGGCCCGACGTCAAGAGGCTGCCGGTGTTCGGCCTGGGCTGCGTGGCCGGCGCGGCCGGCGTGGCCAGGATGCACGACTACCTGCGCGGCTGGCCCGGCCACGTGGCGGTGCTGCTGGCGGTGGAGCTGTGCTCGCTCACCGTGCAGCGCGGCGACGGCTCGCCCGCCGGGCTGGTCGCCAGCGCGCTGTTCGGCGACGGAGCCGCGGCCGTCGTCGCCTGCGGAGCCGGCCGGCCGGTGAGCGGCCCGACGGTGGTGGCCAGCCGCAGCCATCTGTACCCGGGATCTGAGCATGTCATGGGCTGGCAGGTGGGAGGCGACGGCCTGCGGGTGGTGCTGGACGCGGGCGTCCCCGAGGTGGTGCGCCGCTACCTGGCCGACGACGTGCACGCCTTCCTGGCCGACCACGGGGTGAGCGCCGGCGAGGTGTCCGCCTGGGTGTGCCATCCCGGCGGCCCGAAGGTGCTGGAGGCCGTGTCGGAGACGCTCGGCCTGCCGGACGGCGCGCTCGACGTCACCTGGCGCTCGCTTTCGGCCCACGGCAACCTGTCGTCGGCGTCGGTGCTGCACGTGCTGGGCGAGACGCTCGCCACGCGGCGGCCGGAGCCCGGCACCTGGGGGATGCTCATCGCCATGGGCCCCGGTTTCTGTTCCGAACTCGTCCTCCTGCGTTGGTGACCCCATGATCTGGTATTCGGTCCTCATCGTCCTGGTCGGCCTGGAGCGGCTGGCCGAACTGGTCGTCTCCAAGCGCAACGCCGCCTGGAGCATGGCGCGCGGCGGCGTGGAGAGCGGCCGCGGCCACTACCCCTGGATGGTGCTGCTGCACACCGCGCTGCTGGCCGGGGCGCCGCTGGAGGTGTGGCTGGCCGGGCGGCCGTTCCTGCCCGGGCTCGGCTGGACGATGCTCGCCCTCGTGCTGGCCGCGCAGGGCCTGCGCTGGTGGTGCATCACCGCGCTCGGGCCGCGCTGGAACACCAAGGTGATCGTGGTGCCGGGGCTGCCGCTGGTGACGCGCGGCCCGTACCGGCTGACCTGGCTGCGCCACCCGAACTACGTGGCGGTGGTCGTGGAGGGGTTCGCGCTGCCGCTGGTGCACACGGCCTGGGTGACGGCGCTGGTGTTCACCGTGCTGAACGCGGCGCTGCTGACGGTGCGCGTGCGCAGCGAGAACGCGGCCCTGGCCCTGGCCGGGCGGCCCGCCACGTGATCGACGTGCTGGTCGCCGGGGGCGGTCCTGCGGGCCTGGCGACGGCCATCCACGCGGCGCTGCTCGGCATGCGGGCGGTGGTCGTCGAGCCGCGCCCAGGCCCGGTCGACAAGGCGTGCGGCGAGGGCATCATGCCGGGCGGGGTGGCGGCGCTGGCCGCGATGGGCGTGACGGTCCCCGGGCGGACGCTGCGCGGCATCCACTACCTCGACGAGCGGCACGCGGCGCGCGCGACGTTCGGCCGGGCCGCGGGGCTGGGCGCGCGGCGCGTCGCCCTGCACGACGCGCTCGCCCGGCGGGCCGCCGCCCTCGGCGTGAAGACCGTCAGCGGCCGGATCACCCACGCCGTCCAGGACCGTGACGGGGTCGAGGCCGCCGGGCTGCGGGCGCGCTGGCTCGTGGCCGCCGACGGGCTGCACTCCCCGCTGCGCCGCTCACTCGGGCTCGACGCGCCCCAGGGCGGCGTGCGCCGGTACGGGCTGCGGCGCCACTACCGGGTGGCGCCGTGGACCGACTTCGTGGAGGTGCACTGGTCGGGCCGGGGCGAGGCGTACGTCACGCCGGTGGGCGACGACCTGGTGGGCGTGGCGATCCTCAGCTCGGCGCGGCGCCCGTACGAGGAGCA